>CAZPOJ010000059.1:0-17142 GCA_964588005.1 uncultured Sphaerochaeta sp. | reverse complement strand
CAATAACAAAACGTATCATACGGATTGAAGCCGTTTAAGTCAAGTATCCTTGGGGTGGTAGTTGCATAATTGCCCTTGATTCTATTCCTCGAAGAGAGTTCTTCACTGTTTTGCTTGGCAAAAGCTACAGAGCCTTGACCTTGTAAGAAGAAGAATTGTATTGTTTGTTTCAAAAGTAGTTATCATATTATTAAGAACAACCTTCCTCATAGGAAGTAGTTTTTTTATAGCAGGGCAGGAGGCTATGGATGGAACTGATTCATAAGCTGAAGGAAGTCGGTTCTTCAGTCATACCCATCTCCGTTATAGTTACGATCTTACATTTCTTTGTCTCCCCGCTTGGTAGCGGACAACTGGCCTCCTTCTATCTAGGGGCTGCATTGGTTATTTTTGGTCTTGCACTCTTTTTGTTGGGAACTGAGGTCGGTCTGCTTCCTATAGGAGAGAAGATAGGAGCGACAGTAACCGCAAAGAAGAACCTTCCCCTTTTGCTGGGAACAGGGTTTGTGGTCGGCTTTGTCATTACCTTTGCAGAACCCGACATCAGCGTACTCGCTTCCCAGGTGGCCAGTGTAAACTCCAGCATCAACGAGACGGTTCTCATCGCACTGATCGCCATTGGCCTGGGCTTTTTCGTCTCCATCGCTTTTCTGCGGGTCATCTTCAAGCTTTCATTGAAATGGATGTTTGTAATCTTCTATGTCCTGCTGTTTATCCTGGCCATCTTTTCCGACCCCGCCTTGGTTCCCGTTGCATTTGACAGCGGGGGAGCTACAACAGGGCCCATGGCTACACCATTTATCATGGCATTGGGCATCGGTGTTGCCAGAGTTCAGAAAAAGCAGGAGGAGGCTGATAACTTTGGCTTTCTTGCCTTCGCCTCCATCGGTCCTATCCTTGCAGTACTGCTGCTGGGTATCAGCAACCCAAACAGCGAGGGAGCAACAGCTCAAGGGATGAACGTCCTCTATGAGTCTGGTAATTTCCTCCCCCTCTTTTTTGAAATGGCACAGGATGTCTTTTACTCCCTTCTACCCCTTTTGTTTATATTTGCCTTGTACCAGATATTTCTGGTAAAGATGCCTGCCAGACAGGTAGGGCGTATGATAGTGGGTATCATCTACGCCTTCATCGGGCTGGTCATCTTCTTTGCCGGAGCCCATGGAGGCTTTATGCCGGTAGGATTTGCAATCGGTGAAGGGTTGGGGCTGCTCTCCTCTGAGGTTCTCATTCTTGTGGGTGTTCTCTTTGGTGCGGTTGCTGTCATCGCAGAGCCTGCGGTCTGGGTATTGGTTGAGCAGGTAGAGGATATCAGCCGTGGGCATATCCGCAAGCCCACCATGCTCATCACCTTGGCCCTTGGGGTTGGCATCTCTGTAGGGCTCTCCATGATTCGCATTGTAACCGGCATCTCCATCTGGTATTTTTTAGTACCTTCCTATGCCCTGTCGCTGATTTTGCTGAAGAACACCCCGATTCTTTTCTCTGCCATGGCTTTCGACAGTGGAGGTGTGGCATCAGGACCGATGAGCTCGACGTTTATTCTCTCCTTTGCCATTGGCGCTTCTGTAGGCCAGGGAGGCAATCCTGCTACTGATGCCTTTGGAGTTGTTGCTTTTGTTGCAATGTCACCGCTTGTTACCATTCAGTTGTTAGGCTTGCTCTACCAGAGAAAACAAACAAAGATAGAGAAGAAAGGAGCTAAAGCATGAAAAGTACCCTAATACTTTCCATCGTAGGAAAGGGAGAGGCAGAAAAGCTCATGACCATTGCTAAAAAGGCTGGAAGTCCCGGAGGAACCATCCTGAGGGGCAAGGGATTGGGTAGCAGCAGTCTGCTTTCAATCCTTTGCCTGGGCGAAAGTCGCAAAGAAATTCTTATGACCTTGGTATTTGATGAACAGTATGATGCTGTATTCGAAGCAATACGCAGCGCTAAACATATACACGGAGTCTGTGCCTCGCTTTCCAGTTCGAGAAGTTTCGTGAACAGAACCATGCATACGACAAAAGGAGTGCAAACCATGCAGAGCGATTGGGAGTTGATTCAGGTGATCTGTAACAGCGGGTATGCTGAAGATGTCATGGATGTTGCCAGAAAGGCCGGAGCAGGGGGGGGAACCATCATCGATGGCAGGGGAACCAGCAAGCCTGACGACCTGAAGTTCTTTGGCGCCAGCTTGGTTCCTGAAAAGGAGTTACTGCTTATCCTTATTGAGAGGGAGAAGTCTGAAAAGATTCTTGGTGCGATAACAGCGATACCCTTCATGCAGGAGGAGGGCAACGGGATTGCCTTCACCATGCCGGTTGATCGTTTTATCCAGTTTGGCAAGCGGGTAAGCAACGATTAATCGTGTTCACTATGATGAACGCTTGTGTTAATATAATAACAATTTGTTAATTATTATACTTATTTGTTAAAAAGTATTGAATTTCTTCTCGAAAACCAGTAATGTTCAACTACTTTAGTGGAATTGATTACGGATAGGTATCCGATTGGGAGAAATTTTGATGAATAAGAAAATACAAGTAGCAGTAATTGGCGCAACAGGGGCCGTAGGCCAGGTCTTCATGTGGATGCTTGCAGACCACCCTTGGTTTGAAGTGGTTTACGCCACAGCATCAGCATCACGGGTAGGACTTAAATACGCCGAAACAGCCCACTGGATTATGCCCTTGGAGATGCCTGCCAATGTTCGTGATATTGAGTTACAAGAGTATAATGTTGAGGCAATGAAGGAAGCCGGGGTGACCATAGTCTTCTCCGCCCTCCCTTCAGAAGTTGCCCGTGAGGCAGAACCACAGCTGAGGGAGCATGGCTTCTATGTCTTCTCCAATGCTGCAGCAATGCGCTATGACAGCAATGTGCCTGTCCTTATCCCCGAGGCAAACCTTGAGACCCTCGACCTTATCAAGGCTCAGGGTTACCCAGAGAAAGGGTTTGTCGTGACCAATGCAAACTGTGTGACCACAGGTCTGGCCATGGCTATTGCCCCTTTGAAGAAGTATGGTATCAAGAATATCATGCTGCACAGCTACCAGAGTGTAAGCGGAGCTGGATACCCGGGACTCTCTTCCTTGGACATCACTGACAACTGTATCCCCTTTATCAAGGGTGAAGAGGAGAAGATTGAGAAGGAGATCAAGAAGATCCTCTCTATCGATCCTGAGGTAAACGCCTTTACTGTTCGTGTGCCGGTCTTGTTCGGTCACCTCGAAGCTGTCTGGTTGGATCTGGAACAGGATGTTGAAATTGAGGATGTCATCAAGGACTGGAATGATTTCAAGATCGTCTGTGACCTTCCCTCCACCCCTGCTCAGCCGATCGAGTATGGATCAGACCCCACCTTCCCACAGCCCAAGTACGCTTTCTGGGGAACCCCCAGAGGGATGGTGGTCTACACCGGTCGCCTAAAAAAGAAAAACGGTAAGATTGGGTTCCTTTTGCTGGTAAACAACATCGTAAAGGGTGCAGCCGGTGGCTCTATTCAGAACGCAGAGGCCTTCGTGACACGGTTCAACCTGATCTAATAGCCTACGCTCAACAGCTAGTGCAGAATAAAGAGAGCTCTTGTCGGCAACTGCCGATAGGAGCTCTTCCTGTATCCTGGGAGTTCACTGTATTTTCTTCTTTGTTCTCTTTCTACTGCTTTTTCTTTTGGCTTTTTCTCGAATTGTCGCCCTCCATCTTGAGAAACCAGAGGGGATTTGTTAGGGTGCCTGTATGCCAGAACTATTCGACCTCTATGACGAAAACAGAAAACCCCTGGGACAAGTGCACCAGAGGGGAGTGCCTCTACCTGAAGACCTTTTTCATGTAGTGGTCTCGGTATGGACGATCAACGAGAAGAACGAGATCCTGCTTACCCTTCGCTCTCCTGATAAACACCTGATGCCCAACCTCTGGGAGAGTACCTCCGGCTCTCTTCATGCCGGAGAGAATAGTGTGGATGCAGCCCTTCGTGAACTGCGTGAGGAGACCGGCATAGTTGCCTCACCGGAGGAGATCTTCTTCTTAGGGACGACACGCAAGGCCTCGTCTTTTGTAGATATCTATGTTGTTCGCAAAGCTGTAGAGCCAAGTGCAGTAGTCCTGCAACCAGAGGAGACCGTAGCTGCAAAGTGGGTGACCTTTGCCGAATTGCAAGCGATGGAACAAGCGGGGGAGCTCGCTTTTCCCATCTCCTACGAGTTTCCTCCGTTCCAGGCCCTTTTCAGAGAGTAAAGTACACGATAAAAAAACCCTCCTATTGGATTCCAACAGGAGGGTTTGTTGTTTGAGGAGGCCCTAGTTCGCCTTGACCACCGTTGTGATGCACTCATTGACCATCACATGGTAGCGATGGTCCTGCTGGGTAACATACCAGGAGCCCTTAAGCGGACACCCCTCACAGCTGAGCATCAGCGAATCATGCCTGAAACAGCTGCGGCTGATGAAGAGAGGCGGGCTGAACTCCTTACCTACAAGAGTCGGGGTGAAAGGCCAGAGATCTTGCTCGTAGGAGTCTTTCTCCATCCAGAGGTAGGCTCCGCTGAGATCTGGCAACAGGTCCAGCGCCATCTTGGCACTTTCACTATTACCCAAGGGCAGATAAATATCAAAGAAGCAGGATACGCTCTTTTGGACCCTCGCCCAGTTGAGCTGGCCGATGTTGTTCAGTCCTATGCGGGTTTTTTCGAGGTACCCCTCTATTCCCAGATAGGTGACAACCTTGTTGAGATCTTTGTAGAACTGCACCTCATCGAACATGACAGGCGAGAGAGGAAGGTAGAAGAGATCGTTCTCAAAGAAGAGAATCCCCTCAGGCTTCTTATTGTCGGCAAACTGCTTGGCAAGAAGGGAGATATCAAGGTAGGGAAGCCCTTCCTTGGTGCAGAGGTTCTCCCTTGCCGGGAGGATCTCCTTTTCCAGCTTGGTCGGGGGAGCTTGTTTTTCTGCATCCTCGGTCATCCAACGCGCAAGTACATTGTCCAGGCAAGCATACCAATCCCTGCGGATGGCCTTCAGCCACGACAGGGGCAGGAAGACTTGGTTGTCCTCCAGGGTAGTCTTGTTCTCGTATGTAATCGTTCCAAGTCCGAAGTAGGAGGTGTCACTCTGGGCGAAGACACTTTCAAGGTGTTGCTGCAGGTCCTGCACCTTCCGAGCCTTGTTCACCTCTATCTCATAGGTATGGCAGATGGTTTTTCCAGCAAAGACGGTTGTCAGGATCAAGTCATTCTCCTGCACCTCAACCACAGTATCGAGCAGATGCTTTGTTGTGGGGATACTCTCGTTGAGAAGGGCGGGGTTCTGGTCATGCTTACTGATGAGAAAGAGGGTCTCCCCTGCATGGGGAAGGGGGCCGTTCAAGGGTAGGTCGACCTCCACCGTCTCGCCTTTGTAGGCAAGGGAGAGGCTTCTGCCATTCTGGTCGAAGATTCCGCTCAGGCTGAACTTGACCGCTTCAATGGGGTCCCTCTTCCCTTTGGTAAAGAACATGAGCCCGTCTCGTATAGCCAAGTCATTGAGGGCTGTGACGATGGCGTAGTCTTTTTTTACAACCTTTATCTGTGCAGCAGGGATACCGCGATGAGCGGGGTAGCTGGTGCTACCCAGGGTCGGGGCGTTGCGGACCTCAAAGTTGTGCCCACTTCTGCCGTAGTCGGCAAGCCACCCCTTGGTCTGTCTCCGTGCAAAGACAATGGAGAGGGCCTGGTCAAGGTATTGTTTCTCCTCTTCAGTTGCTACGCCATCGAGGACAGCGCGGTAGTATCTGGATGCTGCGAGGGTGTAGGAAGGACCTTTCATCCTCCCCTCTACCTTGAGCGAGTCGATGCCCATCTCCTGCAGTTGCTTTGCCACTTCACCTGCCTTGAGGTCGCTCATGGCGAAGTACCATCCGGTCTCCTTTCCTGCAGGCTTTGGTGAGATGATGGCGGTTTCATTTGGGTCTGACTCCAGGGAGAACCAGGAACGGCATATCTGGGCGCAGGCGCCACAGTTGGCACTGCGTCCACAGAGCTGCTCGCTCGCTGTGCAGAGTCCTGAAAAGCCATAGCAGAGCGCTCCATGGATGAAGACCTTGAGTTCAATCTCAGGACACGCATCGCGTATCTTCTGAATCTCCTCCAAGGTGAGTTCCCTTGCAAGGACAGCGCGCGTAAAGCCCAGTCGCTGGAGCTCCTGGACCCCTTCGATGGTGTGCACGGCAAGCTGGGTACTGCCATGCAGGGCGAGGGAGGGAAACTGCGTCATTATCAGGCGGGCAACACCAAGGTCCTGGACGATGACACCGTCACAGCCGATAAAGGCCACCTGGCGCAGGGTCTTGATCACCTCAGGGAGCTGGGAGTCATCGATGAGGGTGTTCAGTGCCACATAGATTTTTTTATCCTGTTCCTGTGCTGCTCGTCTGAGCTTGGAAAGGTCCTCAAGGCTAAAGTTTGTCGCTTCTTTTCTTGCAGAGAAATTGCGCATGCCAAGGTATACAGCATCGGCACCCTCTTTGAAGGCAACCAGTGCCGCTTGGAGAGAACCTGCCGGCAGTGCTAATTCAGTCATAATACATCCTTTGGAGACCTACCTGTGTATTCTCCAAGGAATAGGGTAGCGCCACCGCCCTATCGTGTCAATCTGAACTCTCATGCCCTTGGCGTTGGTGCAACTCCGCAACGATTTCAGCATGACGTTTTTCCGTAAGCGGATAGAGTGCTATCGGAATAATGCCAAGGATGCTGCTGAAAAAAGGAATGAAGGCTGTCAGGGCATGGATGCCTTTTAATACCGCGAGAGGCTGTGCTACGTTGGGAAGGTATCCCACTGTGGCCAAGGAGGTTGCGATCATGACCGAGGTGACCGCTGCTGTCAGTTTTGCAAGGAAGGTCTGGCTGGAGAAGATGGTCCCTTCGGTCCTTTTACCGGTTTTCAGCTCGCCATACTCGATGGTGTCTGCGATCATGGCTGTCTGGATAACTTGCGGGCTTGCCATACCCAGGCTGCTGATGCAGTTGAAGACAAGCAGGAGGGGGAAGTTTTCCCACCCTACAAAGAAGAAGCCCAACGACCCAAGGGCGTAGATGGTGTAGTATCCGATGCACGTGGCCTTCTTGCCAAAACGCCTGCTGAAATAGGGGACTGTGGAGATGCCTATCAGGATGAAGGGGATGTTTATCCCTGCAAACAGGGTATAGAGCATCTCATTTCCCAGGTTGTATTTTGCATAGTAGATCAGCATGGAGAGCTTGGCTGTCTGTCCGATACCGGTGAAAAACCCGCTGATGATGACCAGCATAAGGGGCTTGTTCGTCCCAAAAATAGTGAAGATATCCCTGAATCGACTCTTTTCGTCCTTTACCGGCTGGACGCGCTCCTGGACATAGAGAAAGGTAACAACAAAACAGGCGACGGTAAGGATACTGTAGACCAATGCTGTCATCTGATACCCAGAGGCTGGTTTTCCCTCTCGGGCGAACAGGAAGATCAGGGGCTGGGTCGCCAGAGTTGCGATGGCAACCGCGATGGTAGCTGAGAAACGGGGGTAGGCCACCACGCTGTTGCGCTCGTTGGTGTCGTCGGTAATGGCACTGCTCAAGGCCCAGAAGGGGACGTCGCTTGCCGTATAGATCATACCAAAGGCGATGTAGGTTATACTCGCCCATGCTATCTTGCCCCCCATGCTCAGATCTGGGGCGCTGAAGGCGGCAACAGCTAAGGGGACGAAAAGGATAGGGGTAAACAGCAGGTAGGGGCGGAACTTGCCCCACCTGGTGCGCGTCCTGTCGGCAAACATCCCCATCAGCGGGTCATTGATGGCATCCCATAGCCTCGCCACTAGAAGGATGGTACCCGCAACAGCGGGGAGGATGCCAAAGATGTCGGTATAAAAGAAGAGCAAAAAGTTAGCCATGAAGCTGTAGAGCATATTTTGCCCGAAGTTTCCAAAGCCGTATGCCAGCTTCTCTTTTTTGCTGATGGGAGTGCTTTGTTTCATGATGATTTAGTGTATCACAGAAATAGGGGCACGCAAGAGAAATACACCCCCTTGTCTGCACCCCTGTGGAGATAGTATACTTTTAGCAGAAGATGTAAGAAGGAGGCCGCCGATGCCAAACAGACAAGATGCAGGAAACCAAGTGCTGGAACTATCAAAGGGTACAGTCATCTATGAGCAAGGGGCCCTTTGTTCCACCATGTTTCTTCTACGCTCAGGGAAAGTTGCGCTCTACCTGAACTACCGTACTCCCCAGCAGTTTCAAATTTCAGAGATCTCCTTGCCAGGCTCTAGTCTCGGGGAGATGGGGTTGTTTGAAGAGGATCCCAGAAATGCTACAGCCGTAGCCTTGACCGATTGTGTCTTGGTGGAGATCTCCCAAGAATCTTTTCCTGCTTTCATTGAAGCACATCCTGAGGAGACCCGTCAGATCATCTTGGATCTCAGCCAGCGCTACAAGATGGCCTTGCAGGAGGTGAAGAACTCCCACCTCATTATCCTGGAGAGTTTGGAAGCTCTCAAGGAAGTGCAGGCGAACAAAAAAGACTCGTTAAAAGAGAAGATCAAGAAGATTTCTGATTTCCTCCTGGACATACCCGAGGACGTTCCCCCAGAGCTATATCTGAGTTTCAACTCTCGTTTTCATGGCACGATGTTCTAGGAAAAAAAATCTTTGTGCGAAATAGATAAAAATATCTCAAACTTGAATACCAATCATATTGATATAGATTGGAAAAACCTATAGATTCATCTATGAGCAACTCCCCACTTAGTGAAGAGTTGCTGTATTTCTAGATGATAAGGAGTAGTCCATGAACGTCAATGACATTAAACATGCTGGACTTAAAAAGTGGATTGAAGAGTATGCAGAACTCACAACCCCAGATGCCATTGTAATTGCAGACGGCAGTTCATCCCAATACGATGAGCTCGTTGAGCTTACTATTAACAGTGGTGTAGCGACGAGATTGAATCCCGCCAAAAAGCCTGGCTGTGTTTTGTTTCTCTCTGATCCTTCCGACGTAGCACGCGTTGAAAAACGCACCTACATCTCTTCTGAAAAGGAAGAAGACGCCGGTCCGACCAACAACTGGATGGATCCCACTCAGTTGAAGAAAGAGATGACTGAACTGTATCGTGGATGCATGAAAGGGCGTACCCTCTATGTAATTCCTTTCTCCATGGGACCCATTGGCTCAGACATCTCCAAGATTGGAGTTGAACTTACCGACAGTGCCTACGTTGTCATCAACATGATGATCATGACCCGTGTTGGCAAGAAGGTCCTTGATACCCTTGGAACCGATGGCTACTACGTCCCTTGTTACCACTCTGTCGGCAAGCCCCTTGCTGAAGGTGAGACCGATGAGGGCAAATGGCCCTGTGCTGCCATGGAACACAAGTATATCTCCCACTTCCCTGAAACCCGAGAAATCTGGTCCTATGGTTCAGGCTACGGCGGGAACGCCCTGCTTGGAAAGAAGTGTCTTGCCTTGAGAATTGCAACCGTCCTTGCCCGTGATGAAGGCTGGCTTGCAGAGCACATGCTCATCCTCAAGATCACCAGCCCCGAGGGCAAGAGTCGCTTCCTGACCGGAGCATTCCCCTCAGCTTGTGGTAAGACCAACCTCGCCATGCTCGTTCCTACCGTTCCTGGTTGGAAGGTAGAGACTGTCGGAGACGACATTGCATGGATGAAGTACGGCTCTGACGGCCAGCTCTATGCTATTAACCCAGAAGCCGGATTCTTCGGAGTCGCCCCTGGTACCTCAGCAGAGTCCAACTATAACGCCCTTGTTGCCGCTTCTTCCAACACTATCTTCACCAACGTTGCCCTTACTGAGGACAATGATGTCTGGTGGGAAGAGATTGGCTATGATGCACCTGGCAAGTTGATCGACTGGACCGGTGAAGAGTGGATTCAGGACAAGAGCAACAAGAAGCAGAAGCCTGCTGCTCACCCCAATGCCCGTTTCACCGCTCCTGCCTCACAGTGCCCAAGTATCGCCGCTGAGTGGGAAGATCCCAAGGGTGTGCCCATCAGTGCAATCCTCTTTGGCGGAAGAAGACCTCACACCATTCCTTTGGTACACCAGAGTAATGACTGGAACCACGGTGTATTCCTCGGTTCTATTGTAGGTTCTGAAGTTACTGCTGCTGCTCTTGACGTCAAGGCCGGTACTATCAGACGTGACCCCTTTGCAATGCTGCCTTTCTGTGGCTACAACATGGGCGACTACTTCCAGCACTGGTTGGATGTTGGCCATGCAGCACCGGATCAGGAGAAGCTTCCTAAGATTTTCTACGTCAACTGGTTCCGTAAGAATGACAAAAACAAGTTTATCTGGCCTGGTTTCGGTGAGAACAGCCGTGTCCTGAAGTGGGTATTCGAGCGCTGTGAAGGGACTGCAAAGTATGTAGAGACCCCAATCGGTATCATGCCTACCCTTGATGCTATTGATCTTCCTGAAGGTCTTACGCAAGATGAGATGAAAGAGCTACTCGATGTTGATATTGATGGTTGGTTGGAAGAGGTCGCAGACATTCGTGCCAATCACTATCCCAAGTTTGGTGATCGCCTTCCTAAGGAGCTCTCTGTATTCTTGGATCATCTTGAAGCTGACCTCAGAGCTGCCAAGTAAGTCTGTTTCCAACGTAATTTCTATACAAGACGGTCTCCTTCTGGAGGCCGTCTTGCTTTGCGCCCTGCCTCACCTGTTTATTATTGCAGAGTGAGAGCAAAATCTAGACTCTTGTGGTCGAGGGGAAAGGGCCCAGTACGAGCTGCGTTCAAATTCGTTGCACTTTGTTGGGTGCAATGAGGATATTACTTACAATTCTCTCTGTTTGCCCTTCCCCTCATGTCCTGTTATTCGGTAAGATTGAGAGACTTCCTAGAAAGTCATCATCTTAGCCCCCTCTACCTGCCCTTTGCTGAGTAAAAGGCTCTGTTGTGCAGGCTCAAGGAGTTTTTTTATGGGAAACCAGCCCTCCTCAAAAATGAAGTATGGACCGGCGGACAAGCCACCTCTCAGTCAGTGGATTCCTCTGAGCATTCAGCATGTCTTTGCGATGTTCGGAGCGACCATCCTCGTACCGATCCTCACCGGGTTGAGCCCAAGCACAGCCTTGTTCACCGCCGGAACAGGAACCTTGATCTACATCGTCATCACCAAGGCCAAGGTGCCAGCCTTCCTGGGCTCCTCCTTTGCCTTTATTCCCGCACTCATCGCAATATCCTCCACGTATGGGATGGCTTACGCGATGGGAGGTGCCTTTGTCTCGGGTATTTTCTATACCATCGTAGCACTCATCATCAAGAAAAGTGGTCACGCATGGCTGGGTAAAGCGCTGCCCCCTGTGGTCATAGGATCGGTCATCATTGTCATCGGACTCAACCTTGCCCCGACCGCCATGGGTATGGCTATGAATGATGCACAGGGGCAGTACAGTCTTGTCTTGCTCACCATAGCAACTGTGACCCTCGCAATGACCATTGTAATGACTCTGTTCTCCAAGGGATTCTTTAGCATCATCCCCCTGTTGATAGGGCTTCTGACAGGGTATTTTTTTACCCTGGTGATGGGCATCTTCGTGCCTTCCTTTGCCTTGATCAACTTTGATCTGGTCAAAACTGCCCCTTGGTTCGGTCTTCCCACCTTTGCCGTTCCCAAGTTCAACCTGGTTGCGAGTGTGACCTTCATCATCGTATCCTTGGCTACTATCTGTGAACACCTGGGTGACACACTGACTATCTCCAAGGTGGTGGGAAAGGACTTCTACACCGATCCAGGTCTTGAAAGGACCCTTGCCGGTGACGGTATAGCAACGCTGTGGGCTTCTTTCTGGGGCGGTCCTCCCAATACCACCTATGGGGAGAATATCGGCGTCTTGGCCCTCACCCGGGTCTATAGTGTCTGGGTAACAGGCGGAGCTGCCGTCTTTGCCATCTTCCTCTCCTTCTTTCCCAAGTTCGGTGCCCTGATCCAGACTATTCCCAATCCTGTGTTGGGAGGTATCTCCATGCTGCTCTTTGGAACAATCGCATCCAGCGGCCTGCGGACCCTGGTGGACAGCGGTGTCGACTATGAGGACAAGAGAAACCTTACTATCAGCAGCGTGATCCTGGTGCTTGGTATTGGTGGTGGAGTACTGAACTTCGCCATGGGCTCTCAAATGGAGTTCTCCCTTGGGGGGGTTGCCCTGGCTACCCTCGTAGGAATATTCCTTAATCTGATCCTTCCTGAGGAAGCGGGCAGACCCTAGGGTATCCCTTTGTTTTATTCTGATTCATTGCCGAAGGCTTCCTGGATGGGGAGCCTTCGGTGTTCACATATCTGCTAATCTGGTATACTAGAGTATATGTATACTTATAGCACCATTGATTCTGATAATAAACTAGCATCTTTGCTACAAAGCTGGAAACAGCGAGAGATCTCCTCTATCGCCATGGATTTTGAAGGGGAGTTCAACCTCCATATTTATGGCGAACACCTCTGCTTGATACAGATTTTTGATGGCGAGCAGTACTTCCTTATCGATCCCTTCAAGATAAGTACCGAAGCTTTGAAAGCATTTTTAGAAGACCCTGATCTTGAGAAGGTGATGTTCGACTGTGCAAGTGATGCCTCTCTTGTACGTAAGGCGTACGGTATTGCCCTGGCGCATGTCTTTGACATCAGGGTACAGGCCCTGGCCCTGGGATATACAGGCAACCTCACCGGCCTTGTAGAACTCCATCTTGGGGTGCAGGGGGAAAAAAGTAAAAAGAGCAAGAAGAAAAACCAGATGACCAACTGGCTGCGAAGGCCCTTGAAAGAGGACCAGATCCAGTATGCCCTCAGCGATGTAGCGCACCTTTTCTCCCTAAAGATAATCCTTACCACCCTTGTTGCAGAGAAGGGTCTTACCGAACAGGTTGCGAAGACCATGCTCACCGTAGCCAAACCCAAGGGGCCGGACAAGCCTGGGTGGACCAAGTTCGCCTCCTGGAAGTACATGAACAAGGAAGAGAGGACCTATCTCAAGCATTTCTTCCAAGCCAGGGACTCCATGGCCAGAAAATATAATGTGCCTGCTGTCAGGATTTTGGAGAAGCACAGGTTGCTGGAGATGGCCAAGTCAATCCCCGAGACAACCCATGATTTCCATATCTACTGCACCAAGTGCCCTGAAGACCAGGTAGATGAACTGGTGGAGCTGTTGAACAAGGCTAAGAAGAGTGCTGCCCTTGAGATGCGCCCTGCCTAAGATACACTCCTTCTGATGCCTCTACCAACAGGGAGAGGACCTCGCACGTAGGGGTGGCGATGGCGTGTTTTTTCCCTAGCCTGACCACTGCAGAACAGAACCAGGGGTTCTCCGTCTCTCTTTTGGCCTCCATGTCCTGGCACATGGAGGTTTTTCCCTCGAAGCCCAAGGCGGTCACTATCCTGTAGTTCTCCTCGATCATAGCATTGGTGAGGAAGACCCCCTCCTTCTGCCCCACTGCCTGCACCTCGGCGCATACCTTCCATGCAAGGGTCTTCACACTCTCTTGCTTGAGGTCTCCGTAGGTTGCCCTGGTGAGGGCACTGATGGTATTGAAGGCTGTGTTGAGCATGAACTTCTTCCATAGCTCCAAGCGTATATCCTCAGGTACCACATAGGCGATGTGTGCCCTCTCAAAGAGGGAGCAGATCGCCTCTACACGCTCACTTTTGCTGTTGTCCTTCTCCCCAAAGACAATTCTTCCCTCTTCGCTGAAATCGATGTGGTTTCCTCTGTGGGTGGAGTTGAGTCCGACGGCAAAGGCATAGAGCACCCGATCCTCTCCATAGGCCTGACCTAGCTTCTCTTCGCTTTCGATACCGTTGAGCAGGGAGAGGATGACACTCTTCTCCCCGACAGCTCCCTCGATCTGCTTCACCGCCTCTTCGAGCTGCAGGTTCTTGGTTGCCAATATGACCAGATCAGAGGGTTGTGCATCCTTTGGATCGACAAAGGTGAAGTCCACCCTCTCCCCGTTGAGATAGAGGGGCTCTTTGGCATACCTGGCCCTACGCTCACTGTCTGCGAGGAATACAACATGCTCTTTACCCAACAGGCGGTGCAGCCTCAGGCCATACATCGCCCCTACCGCTCCGCTTCCTATGATGGTTACCCGTTTCATACTGCTTCCTCCCTGGTTGCCAACTCCCTGATCAGAGAGGTCATAAGGTTGAGTTGCTCCACCTCTATTGCTTCGCTTACGGTGTGTGGAGCCTCATAGCCTGTGGTGCAGACGACGGTGGCAATGCCCTTGGCATTGAGGACGTTTGCATCACTGCCTCCTAGGGTAGGCTTCTCCTTGTAGGGTATGCCCAAGGTGGAGCAAGCTCTCTTCAGCTGGAGGAAGGCAGAGGAGCCAGTATCCAAGGAGTACGCTTCGTAGAGAAGTTCCTCCTCTATCTGCACCTCTCCTCCGTGCAGGAGTGCAGCTTTTTCAAAACAAGTTTTCATATGCTCTATCTGCTCTTGCAACTTCTTGGGATCGAGGCTCCTTGCCTCAAGGGACAAGGTTGCCTTGTCACAGACAATATTTCTGGATCCCGGTGCCAGAAACGATCCTACATTTGCTGTGGTCTCCTCATCGATGCGCAAGAGGCGCATCGATGCAATGGCATCACAGGCCATCTGTATTGCACTGATACCGGTCTCTGGGGAGAAGCCTGCATGGGCTCCTTTCCCTATACAGGTGACATCGAGCTTTATTGAGCCGGGGGCTGCGGTAATGAAGGTCCCTACAGGTCCTTCGGCATCGAATACATACCCCCAATCTACTTCTGAGAGCTTGGAGAGATCTAGCTCAGCTATGCCCTGGAGGCCTAGCTCCTCCCTGGTTGAAAGGAGGATTACGATGTTTGGATGGGAGAGCTTTTTCTCTTGTATCTCTTCCAAGACGGTGAGGATGGCAGCGATTGCACTCTTGTCATCGGCGCCCAAGGCTGTCTTTCCCCCTGTATGGACTCGTCCCTCTTCTACCAGGGGCTCGACGTCAAAGGCCAGGGGAACCGTATCCATGTGGGCACTGAAGAGGATGGTCTCTCCTTCCCCGGGTAGGTAGGCATAGAGGTTGCCTCCCTCATCCCAGCTGGTGGAAAGGCCCAGGGCAAGAAGCCGGGTCTCCAAGTAGAGGCCTATACGCCCTTCATCGCCGGAGACTGAGTTTATCCTTACGAGGTCTAGAAACGTCTGTAGTGTTTTGTTCATGGAAAGACTATAGCATAGACAAAGGGGTTGGGAAATAATGCAGAAGCATGATTTCCTTTGCTTGACCTCCCTCCTAGGTAGTGTATAGTTAGCGTATGAGTTATACACCAGACACAAATCGTTATGAAGAGATGCAGTACCGTTATGCAGGGAGAAGTGGCCTAAAGTTGCCAGAACTCTCCTTGGGCCTTTGGCATAATTTTGGCACGGAGGCAGACCACAGAACTGCTACAGAGATCCTCTGTAGTGCCTTCGACCATGGTATCACCCATTTTGACCTTGCCAACAACTATGGCCCGGAACCCGGGAGTGCCGAAAGTAGATTTGGAATGATTCTTAAGGAGCAATTCGGCTCCTATCGTGACGAGCTGCTCATATCCTCAAAGGCAGGGTACCTTATGTGGCCAGGCCCGTATGGGGATTTTGGTTCTCGCAAATACCTGATCGCAAGCTGCGAACAGAGCCTCAAGCGGATGGGCCTTCAGTACGTGGATATCTTCTACCACCACCGACCGGATCCAAACACCCCCTTGGAGGAGACCATGGGTGCTCTGGCTACCCTGGTTGCCCAGGGTAAGGCGCTCTATGTAGGTATTAGCAACTACCCTGCCAAGGAGGCGCTCAAGGCAAAAGCCCTGCTTGATGAGGCAGGGTGCCCCTGTATCCTCAACCAGGTGCGCTACTCCATCCTTGATCGCTGGATTGAGAGGGACAAGCTCCTTGATGCCCTGGACGGAGAGGTGGGCACGATCTGTTTCTCCCCCCTGGCTCAAGGCCTGCTCACCTCACGCTACCTCGATGGAAAGGTTCCCTCGGGCTCAAGGGCGAGTGAAAATCACTTCCTCAAGGCAAAGAACATCACAGCCGAACTGCTTGAGAAACTCAACAAGCTCAATGCTATAGCCAAGGGGCGCAAGCAGACACTCTCTGAGATGGCCATCGCCTGGTTGCTTAAGGACCAGAGGGTGACCTCTGTCCTTATAGGTGCAAGCTCAGTTGCCCAGCTGGAGGAGAATTTGAAGGCTATCAAGAGCGATACGCCTTTTAGTCAGGAGGAGCTCGCCTCCATCGATGCGCTGACTACCTAGGGAAGAGGAGCGATGAACACAAAGGATGAGAGAGTTGATGCATATATTGCACAGTTTTCAGAGGAGCAGCAGAGCCGGATGAGGGCTCTGCGTGCCCTTGTCCATGAGACCGTCCCCCTTGTAAGGGAGACTATAAAATATGGGATTCCCACCTTCCTGCTTGCAGGTAATCTCCTCTCCTTTGCTGCCTTCAAGGCCCATACAGGCTTATATCCGCTTCCTAGTGGTGTCTCACACTTCTCAGAGGAGCTTCTCTCCTACCATACGTCAAAGGGGGCTATACAATTCCCTCTGGATCGGGCGCTCCCCATGGACCTTATACGCAGGATTATCCTCTTCAGGGTTGAGGAGAATCTACAGATGCAGGCAAAGAGAGAAGGCCAACGGTAAACCGATTACTGATACAGAGGATCTGTATCAGGTTCCTTTTGCCTTTTTTCCTGTAAAGATATGGATGGCATCCCTGAGAAATGCTGCCCTGCCCTGGTAGTGCTCGCCAAATCGGGGATCGTCCACATACATCTGAGCAAGGTTTTCATGCGCCTCTTTCGTATAGCTTGGCCAGGTGTAGAGCAACCACTGCTTGTGCATCCTTGCAACCTGTTGGGCTGCCTCTGATGAGGGATCCCCGGTCTTTTCAGCCTCCTCAAGCTTCTGCAGTATCTGCTTTCCAAGCAGGTCAAACTCGGAAAAGCTCTCCTCACTCATGCGCATCAGCTTCGCCTGTGAAGCATCTACTTTTTCATCCCCATATACTTTTCGAATCTCTTCACCGTAGGTCTGTTCGTTCTTCTCTATGAGGTCTTTCTTGAACCCTTCAAACTTTTCTTCATCACTCATGCTCTTCTCTCC
>CAZPOJ010000058.1:0-17253 GCA_964588005.1 uncultured Sphaerochaeta sp. | reverse complement strand
ACTTCATTGATGGGGAACTCTTGGGCAAGGCCCTTCTGCTCAAAGCTTGTCGTCGGTCTCCAAGCCTTGGGAGGGGCGAAGCCCTCATAGCGATTGGTAAGGGAAGGAACTTTTGCAAAGACTTCAAGCATCTGGTAGGCGTACTCCTCCCAGTCTGTGACACAGTAAATGTACCCACCCTTCTTGAGCTTTTGGGCTAGGAGGTTGGCAAGCGGCTCCTGGATGAGCCTTCTCTTCTTGTGCTTCTTCTTTGGCCAGGGATCGGGGAAAAAGATATGAAAGCCCGCTACCGAGGAGTCACCCACCATGTGGGTGAGGACATCAACGGCATCAAAGCGCATCAGGCGCATATTATCCAAGTTGTCCTTGCCTACCAGGCTGAGCAGCTTGGCAAACCCCGAGATGAAAACCTCAAGACCCAGGTAGTTGTACTGGGGACGATCTTTGGCAATTCTGTGCGAAGAGGATCCCATGCCGAAGCCTATCTCGATGATTACCGGCTTGTCGTTCCCGAACAAGGCCTTGAAATCGAGCACTTCTTTCTGAAACTCCACCACGTGAGTGGCGTAGTAGAGGCGCAAGGCCTCCAGTTGGAAAGGCTTCAGGCCACCTGAACGCAAGACAAAGCTCTTGACCTTTCTCTTGGAATCTACTGCGCTGACCTCCACCTTATCCAGCAGGGGAAACTCCTCAAATATGGTATCCATTGTAGCTCCTACAGCAGTCGCTGCAACTGTTCCATCAGGAACAATGCCTTGTCGCGCAAGGAGACTGCATCAATCTTAATATACATGAAATTCATCCGCCTGGGATCGAGGGTGACACGCTTGTTGCTCAAGGCTATGAGTGCCATCACCTTCTCCACGTTGAGCTTGGCGACCCTGCCGAACTCCAAGGTGACCACCCCCTTACGGTCGGTGAGGTGGACAATGGAGAGTTTACGGCAGAGAATCTTGATCTCAGCTATATAAAGCAGGTTCGCCACCTCTTCAGGCAGGGGACCGAACCGGTCAGCCAGTTCGCTGGAGAGCTGTTGCAGTTGCTTCTCGCCAGCGATGGAGGCGATTTTGCGATAGATGTCAAACTTGACCTGGGGGGCTTTGATATAGGAGTCGGGGATGAAGCCGGTGTATTCAAGTTCAAGAAACACCTCTTTCTCCTCTTCGCGTTCGCCGCCCTTTTGCAGGTCTGCGATCGCCTCGTCAAGGATCCTGATGTACATGTCCAGTCCCACCGAGGCGAGCTGTCCGCTCTGTTCGCGTCCCAGGAGATTTCCGGTGCCCCTGATCTCCATATCCTTCATGGCGACCTTGAAGCCCGAGCCAAGCTCGGTGCTCTCGCTAATGATCTTCAACCGCTTGAGCGCGATCTCACTGAGTGCACTCCCCTGGGGGTAGAAGAGATAGGCATAAGCCTGGCGGTCATTGCGCCCTACCCGTCCACGCAGCTGGTAGAGCTGACTCAGGCCATAGCGATCTGCTCGGTCAATGATGATGGTATTCACATTGGGGATGTCAATCCCGTTCTCGATGATGGTCGTGGATACCAGAACCTGGATGCCCTGGTGGACAAAGCGGCGCATGGTATCTTCGAGCTTGGAACTGGTCATCTGGCCGTGGGCACTCTCAATGATGATCTCAGGCAAATTCTGGGAGAGCAGGCTTACCACATTATCGAGGGTCTCAATCCTATTGTGCAGGTAGAAGATCTGCCCCCCTCGAGCCACCTCCTCGCGTATGGCACGATAGATGACGTACTCATCGTACTCGTCGATGGTTGTCTTGATGGGCATCCTGGCTATGGGTGGGGTGGTCAACAGGGACATGTCGCGTATCTTCAACAAGGACATGTACAGCGTCCTGGGTATGGGGGTCGCACTCAGGGAGAGCGAATCCACACTGGTTCGCACCGTCTTGATTCGCTCCTTGTCCTTTACCCCGAAGCGTTGCTCCTCATCGACGACAAGCAGGCCAAGGTCCCGGTAAAGGATATCCTTTTGCAAGATCCTATGGGTGCCGAACAGGATGTCAACCTTGCCTTCAGCTAGGGCGAGCAAGCTCTTTTTCTGCTCCTTTTTCGGTACGATACGCGAAAGCTGGGCACACCGGATAGGAAAGGAGCCCGCTCGCTTGATGAAGTTGTTGTAGTGCTGTTCGGCCAGAATGGTAGTGGGAGCGAGAAAGGCAACCTGCTTGCCGCCCATCACAGCCTTGAAGGCGGCACGGAAGGCTATCTCGGTCTTGCCGTAGCCCACATCCCCACAGACCAGGCGGTCCATGACCGTCGGACTCTCCATATCGTCCTTGATGTCCTCGATGCAGGTCAGCTGGTCGGCTGTCTCGTCAAAGGGGAAGGAAGCCTCGAACTGCAACTGCCAGTCTGTATCCTTGGGAAAAGCAAAACCCACGCTGTTCTTACGCTTGGCATAAAGGGAGATAAGGTGCTTAGCCAGGTCTTCGGCACTTTTGCGTGCCTTCTTCTTCTTGTTCTCCCAGCCCTGTCCCCCGAGGGTGTCCTTGCGGGGAGCACCCTTCTCACTACCTATGTAGCGTTGGACCAGGTTTGCCTGCTCGATGGGCACGTAGAGCATCTCATTGTCGGAGTACTCGATCTTGATAAAATCCCGTTCACGGTCAAAGCTGGAGACTCGGTCGATTTTTACAAACTGCCCCACCCCGTAGTTCACATGGACGACATAGTCGCCCTCGTTGAGGTCGACAAAGGAGTCCAGCGGGGAGGACTGGGTATGCTGCAAGGTCTTGACCACCTGGCGGCGACGACCGAAGATCTCATGCTCGCAGATTGCTATGACCTTCTCATCGGGTATGGAAAACCCCCCTGAAATCTCCTGGGTCTCCCACTGCAGGGCGGGAAAATCACTGAGCATCTGCATCAGACGCTGTCGTTGCAGGAGGTTCTCAGCAAACACCGTTACCCGCCACCCCCCCTTGAAGAGGCTTTGCAACTCCTCCTTTAGCAAGATGAAATTGCCAAAATAGGAACGCGGGCCTCCGATGTCAAAGGAGTAGGCATCCTTGGTCTGCCCGGTGAGGTCCACCAAGGTCATCGCCTTTTTTACCCTTTCTTGAAAAGAGGGAAAGTCAAAGAGGAGCTGGTCGGGCTTCAGGGCATCACGGTCCTGGAGAAATGCCTCACGGTAGAGGGCCTTTGCCTCAAGGGTGAGACTGTGGAAACTGGTGGCAAGCCTCTGGTCGCCCACAAAGCAGAAGAAATCATCCTTGGAGAAGTACTCCTCTATTGAGGAGGTGAGAAGCTTGGCACGGGAGGCATCGACCAAGGAGAGGGAGACGCGGTCGACCTTCTCTACGGTCTCCTGGGTAAGGGGGTCGAAGATGCGTATCTTGCCCACTTTGTCCCAGTCGGCATAGATACGGTAGGGACTATCGCTCTCGTAGGGAAAGATATCCACCACCTCCCCTCGTACGCTAAACTCTCCGGGAGAGGAGGTGGCTACGGTGTTGATGTAACCAGCTCCACCGAGCTCCTCAGCAAGCTTGATGGGGTCAAAGGGGGAGTTGACCCGTAGGGTAAGCTCCGCCTCTTCTAAAGCCTTGGGGGAGACCACCTGGCTGACAAAGGGCCTTAGGTGGGTAACTATGATGCCATGGGAACTCTCCTTGATGGAGGAGAGCTGCTTCAGCTGGGAGTACTCAATGTCATCACCTTCGAAGGTGGAGTACAGCTTGCGTCCATGGCTGGGAAGGTAGATGGTCCTCACCTCCCCCCGGCTCAGGGGTGTCTGCATGACAGACTTTGCATTGACTCGAAATCCAATGTCCTTCAACAGGGCAAGCGAGCTCTCCTCGGTAGGACAGATCACCCAGATGCGCTTCTTTTCTCGCCTGCTGAGCAGACGCAAAAAGAGGGCCAGGGGGTATCCCTCCAGGCCTTGGACTGAGAGCGAAGCGGCACCGCTGGCATACGCCTTGTAGGCAGGGCTGCTTTTGATATATGATTGAACTATCGTGGCGATTGGCATTTGCATAAGCGCCACTACCCTATCATGAGCAAGAAGGTTATGCAATAGAATGGAAATACAACTTGAACAAGAAAAACTCGACATCATGGCAAAGGCTGTAAAGGATGCTGGCCTCTATGCAAAGGAGCTGCAAGGGGAGATTCATCGCACCTACAAAAGCGACGGCTCGGTCATCACCGAAACAGATTTGGCCATCTCAGAGCGGATACTCTCGGTTGTCTCCTCCCTTTTTCCCGAGGCGAATATCATCAGTGAGGAAAAACTCACCGATTTTAATCCGGATGCACCTTATACCTTTGTCCTGGACCCCATCGACGGAACCGACGTCTACTCGCAGGGCCTGCCCTCCTGGGCGGTGGCCTTGGGAGTCCTGGACAAGAGCCGCAAGCCGGTGGGCGCCTACATCTCAGCTCCCAGGTGGGGAATTGGAGAAGAGTCCTTGTTTGTCCGCCTGGACCCAGGATCGGAGCTTCTAGTCAACGACAAGCCTTGGACCTTGGACGAAGACAAGGACACCCCCACCCAGGTGACCATGGGATCGAGCGGGCAGCGCCTGATGGACTTCTCCAACTTTTATGGCAAGGTAAGGATCTTCGGCAGCAGCATCCTGCATATGCTCGCACCTGTCATCCATTCCCATATCCAAGGGTGTGTGAACCAGAGCTGTTATGTCTGGGATATAGCGGCAAGCCATGCGGTCCTGCTCGCCTGCGGGATGGATATCCAGTATGTGGACGGAGAGCCCTTTATCTATGACGACAGGTTTCTCCTCCAACGAAAACCCTTCTCCCCTTCATTTTATGCGGGTACCCAAGCGTGCATAGCCGAGATGGCCAAGATCCTTCCCGCTACTAGAGAGAAGGAGTAGGAATCTTTCCCTTTTCATACCAGTGTCTGGCCAGATAGATGAACGGAGTGTCAAAGACAGCCACCATCCACTTGAGCACAAAGGTGCTAACAAGTATCTGAAGCAGGACACCGGTGGGGTAGACACCCCAGAACGCTATGAGGGTGAAGACCAGCGTGTCGATGAGCTGGCTGACAAAGGTGCTGAGGTTGTTCCTGAGCCAGAGGTACCCCCTGCCCGGCTTCTTCTCCTTCCAGAAGGCAAAGGCCCAGATGTCGTGGGTGTTGCTGATCAGGTACGCGACAAGCGAGCCTATCGCAATCCGGGGCATAAGGCCGAATATGGTCTGGAGGGCGGGGTGTGCGATATCTGAGGAAGAGGGTTCGAAAAGTAGGGCCACCTGCATGAGGACTGTCATGGAGATCAAGGCAAAGAAGCCGAATTTGACCGCCTTCGCCGACTCCTTCTTGCCATATATCTCACTGAGGATGTCTGTGACCAGGAAGCTTGTTGCATAGACGATGTTGCCCAGCGTTGCCTCTATACCGAAGATCGTCACATTCTTGGTGACCTGGATATTGGCCAGGATGATGCTGATGGGAATCCAGACATAGAGACCCAGCTTTCCCCAAAACCTATACGCCAACAGGATTGCGGCAAAATCCAAAACCAGGAGCAAAAACCATAAGAGTTCATTCATCATCGCCCATCCTCATTGTGATCCTAGCGTCTGGATGGTAGGGTTGTACCTTCCAAGTGCATAGTGATCGATGACCTCCTGAAGAAAGCTCAAGCGCACAGTGGCTACAATATCCAGCCCTGTGATTGCAAGCGCCTGCCGAAAGGAGGGGTCGAACCCCCTGCCCTCCAGCTCAAAGCGCCCCAGTTCATCGAAGACTGCAAGCCTTGCAAAGGGAAGGCGGGCGGTTACCTGCTTGTTTGCCCAGGCAAAAACAGCATCATCGACAAAGAATCTCCCCCTTGCTCGTCCAAGGGGTATGCTCTGCTCATCAAGGGCCACCCGCTCCTCTCCTGAAAAGAGGTCTTTCAGTCTATAACAGGTTTTTTCTGGATTGGCAAGGGAGACAAAGCCACAAAGATCGGGAGCCTTTATGTTTTTCTTCTGCAGGAAGGCGAGCAAGCTTGTAGTCTTGCCGCTGTTATACTCCCCTGTTATCAGCGTGATGGTCCTACTGTGCACCAAGGAACCCTTGCAGCACATCAAAGGCCTTCATGGAGTCCTCCCGCTTGATGACAAAGGTAAGCTCATTCATGGTGGAAACGATCTCTATGACATTGATCTGCTCCCAGGCAAGGCGGCGTACCGCCTCATAGACCACCCCGGGTGTCTGCAGGAAATCACCGGTGAAAAGTAGTGAAAGGGCTACCAGGTCCTCCATCTCGTGCAGAACCTCCTCATCCTTGGCAAGCTCTGTCACCAGGGAGCGGTACTTCTCGCTGACAGCAAGGGATACCTCATGGCTTCCGATGGTGATATTGAGAAAATCACCCTTCTCGGTGGATACCTGTCCGTACAGGGAGCCGAGCTTGCTGATGAAGCTGTCGCGTCTGACAAGGTTCAAGTCGAAGATGTTGGTCTTCATCACAATGCCGTACTCGACACTGCTGTACTCGTCCTTGATGGTACGCGCCTTCAGCTCCTCGCCATACCGCCTCAGGGCCATGACGATGGCAGAGCTCTTCACCTCCTTGCCGTAGGCCTTCTCCACCTCAGGGAGGATGGCCTGGGCGTAATTGCTGAAGGAGAGGATGCCATTGATAAGCATCTCATGGATGAAGGGGGACTTGTCCACGATTCGTTTGACGCAACTGCTAACTGACTCTGCCATAGTATGCTCCTTGTACTTTGTTAGTATAATCACAAGAAGGGTTAAATTACAACAACTTATCATCTATTTGTGTAGTTTCTTACAAAATACAGGCGATTGGGTAAAGAAGACTTCCTAGGGGCCTTTACCCTCGTACTAGTCGTTATACGTGCTAAACACCACCAGATGTTGAAAAAAGCCCCAAAATAGCTATACTGGACTTAGGAGGCTCCCCATGCGATGTCCCCAGTGTGAAGAGACGAATGACAAGGTCCTGGAGTCCCGTCAGAATGCAAGCGGAACGGCTATCAGAAGAAGACGGGAGTGCAATACGTGCGGCTACCGCTTTACCAGCTACGAGCATATTGAAGACAAGCCCTTGATGGTCATCAAGCGCGACGGGCGTCGTGAGCGCTTTGACCTGAGCAAGATAGGACGGGGGATACTCTCCTGCACAGACAAGCTGGACATCAGTGAGAGTATGGTTGAGACGCTGCTGCACAATATTGAGGATGCCATCATGCTGAAGGTGGGAAGCAAGCGCGAGATTACCTCATCCGATATCGGTGATGAAACGCTGAAACAGCTCAAAGAGGTCAACTTAGTAGCGTATGTGCGCTTTGCAGCGGTGTACAAGGCCTTTGACGACCTGGGACAGTTCATCGCTGAGATCCTGCAATTGGGCAAGGAGCTGGAGTGACTACCGTGCATCAAACCACTTGCCGGTAAGTGAGAGCGCTATGGAGTCGTTGAGGTGCTCGGGCTTGAGTATCTCATTGGCACAGTCCAGGGCGAAGTTGTCGCTCATCCCCGCAACATAATCAAAGACAAGACGATCGAGGGAGCCGTCGTGCTCCTGGTAGCTTTCGCGCATTTCCACCAGGTGGTGGTAGAATCCCATGGCAAGCATATTCTTCTCAGAGGCATAGAGCTCCTCATCAAAGCCACAGGTCTCCTTAAGCATCTTCAGGTAGTCGACGATGAGGGTAATCAGGCGCGTGAAGTACCGCTCGTACCCTTCAAGGAGGGGGCTCTTGTAGATATTGGTGTAGTTGAAGGCTATCATCGCCTCGATGGCTTCAAAACAGTGGTCGCTAAAACAGATGCCGTCCTTGCTGTTGGAGTGCTCGATGACATCGTTTACCAAGGTGTCTATCATCTGGGCGTTTGTCCTGCCGAGGCGAAGGGCGACCAGGGGGGGAAGCTGCTCGGCTTTGATGATATTCAGCCTTGTGGCATCCTCAAAATCCCTGCCCAGGTAGGCGATGGAGTCGCTGAAGCGCACCACCGCCGCTTCATAGGTTGCAGCGACAAGACCTTTCCGGGATTGCACCTGCTCCAAGTCCCGTATGGCAAAGGTGGGCATGATGGACTGCACCAAGGCCTCGCCGTTGTGGCAGACTATCCCGTCCCTGACAGCGTAGGTCAGGTTCAGCCCCCGCCCATGTTCGGAGAGGAAGTCCACGATACGCAAGCTGTTCAGTTCATGCTCGAAGGGGGCAAAGCCCTCCTTTTGCATCAAGGTGGAGATGATCTTTTCCCCTGTATGGCCAAAGGGTGTGTGCCCAAGGTCATGGCCCATGCCGATGGCCCAGGCGAGTTCGGTATCCAAGGCAAGCCCGCGGCAGATGGTGGAGGCTATGGAGGCGACATGGAGGCAGTGCTCCATGCGCGTACAGATATGGTCGTTGCTCGGTGCGAAGAAGACCTGGGTCTTGTGCTTGAGCCGCCTGAAGGGTGAGGAGTGGATGATCGCAGTCGTATCGCGGTAGTAGGCTCCGCGCACATCGCCTTTTCGCATCTTCTTGCGCTGTTGCAACAGTTCTGTGTCCAGATGATTTGCCATTTCCATAGTTATTCCCCAAATAGTACAGCTATGGTATCATAGGAGAACACCCTTGGAAAGCGGAGGCATCATGATTGAGACGTATGGACTACCCATTCTTTGTCTGCTTTTGAATTTTCTGGCTTTTGCAGCAAGCCTCAGGTTTCTTTTTTCCCGGCAGGGGCTTTACTGGGTGGTGCCTCTTATCGTCACCCTCTTTCTCGTTTGGCCCAATGCCATAGGACTTTACACCCTTGCCTCAAGTGAAACCTTTAGGACAGAGCCCTACACCTATATGGATTTCCAGCCAATACTCTTGGCTCTGTTCTGGTACGCCATGATTGTCACCTTCCACTTCGCCCTGAAAAAGACAGTCAAGGTGAACTACAACCTTGAGCAGGTGCGCAAGAACCTCTACGAAGCGCGCTACCAGATGAAAACCGAACGTATAACCCTTGAGCGCAAGCAGAAAAGACAGAGGTCCTACTATGCCAATGCTGCTGCAAGCAAGCCTGTCCTTGAAGCCTACAGCGGTGAGTGGACCGACCTCTTTGATGGGTCCTAAGGTGGATATACTCTATTTCTGTGGGATAAAGCACAGCGGAAAGACCACCTTGGGAGCCTTGGTTGCCAAGAAGATGCACTACATGAGCGTTGACACCGATGCTTTGATCTTACGTGACCGCCCCGATATCACCTCCATACGGGAGTTCTACCTACAGGAGGGGAAAGAGGCTTTTATGGCCCAGGAGATGGCTTCGCTTGAAAGCTTCCTTGCGCGCAAGCCAGGGAAGACTATCATAAGCCTGGGAGGAGGGGCTTGTGACAACGAGCCTCTGGTCTCCCTGATCCGTTCATCCGGGAAGGTGGTCTATCTCAGGGCAGAAGAAGAGGTCCTGCTCAAGCGTATCCTCGCCGGCGGGGTCCCTCCCTTCCTGGACCCCCTCAATATCCAAGGATCATTCTCCGAGCTCTACAGGCATCGGGATGCGCTCTATGGAAAGTTATCCCATATTGTGCTAGAATTACCTCCTTATGCGGATATCTGCGATACCGCTCGTTTCTTATTTTCTAGACTTTCTGAGGAGTTGCTGCATGGGTCACAATAGTTTTGGATCGGCTTTTACCGTCACCACATTCGGGGAGTCCCACGGCGAGGGACTTGGAGTCATCATCGATGGCCTCCAGTCAGGGTTCCCCTTGGATCTCCAGGCGCTGCAAAGTGAAATGAAAAGGCGCAGGCCGGGGGGGAATCCCCTGGGCACTGAGCGAAACGAACAGGATGAGTTGGTCATCCTCTCTGGCATGTATGAGGGCGTTACCACCGGTACCCCCCTTGCCATGGTCCTGTACAACACCAACCAACGCCCTTACGACTACTCCAACCTGGAGAATCTCTTCCGGCCCGGTCACGCCGACTGGACCTTTTATAAAAAGTTCGGAGTGCGCGATATCCGAGGCGGGGGCAGGTCCTCTGGCAGGGAGACCAGTGCACGCGTCGCCGCAGGGGGTGTGGCAAAACAGATACTGGCCACCCACGGCATCACCATCTTTGCCGGAACAGTGCAGGTAGGAGAAGTCATTGCCCACAAGCGAAACTGGGATGAAGCGAACAACGCCCTCACCTGTCCCGATCGTGAGGCGGCCGTTGCGATGGCCGCCCTCATAGAGGAGGTCCGCTCTGAAAAGGACAGCATCGGTGGCATCATAGAGTGCCGCGTCACCGGCCTTCCTGCAGGACTCGGGGAGCCTGTCTTCGGCAAGTTGGAAGCCCTGCTCTCCCATGCGGTGATGAGTATCGGTGCCATCAAGGGGATTCAGTTCGGCGACGGGTTTGCCGCCGCCTCCATGAGAGGGAGCGCCTTCAACGACCAAAGGACGAGCGAGGGCTTTCTCTCCAACCACAGCGGAGGCATCCTCGGAGGCATATCCAGCGGCCAGGAGGTCATCTTGCAAGCTGTAGTAAAGCCGACCGCTTCCATAGCAAGGAGTCAAAAGACAGTGGACAAGCAAAATGCCACCACAGAGCTCGCCATTGAAGGAAGGCACGATCCTTGCATCTGTCCCCGTGCCGTGGTAGTCGTTGAGGCGATGGTGGCCATCACACTGCTGGACCTTTGGTACACCGCCTATGGAAGGCAGCGATGAACGATAAACCCCTGATAGTCCAGAGCGACAAGACCATGCTCCTGGATGTGCACCACAAAGATAGTGAGGCGTGCCGCGCAGACTTGGTAAAGTTCTGTGAACTGGTAAAAAGCCCTGAACATGTGCACACCTACACCTTGAGCGCCATCTCGTTGTGGAACGCCGCCTCAAGTGGCGTTACCAGTGATTTTATAACCGAACGCATCCAGTTCTGGTCGCGCTTCCCTGTCAATGAGAGTGTGCTCTTCTACGTCAACGACATAGCGACCAGGTTCGGCAAGGTGGTGCTCAGCGAAAGCGAGGACCCCTTGTACTACCTGCTCTCCATCGATGGTGTTCGGATCAAGGCGGAGATGGGAGCGCGCAAGAATATTACCAAGATGCTTGTCCCCCATGATGAGCACTCCTTCCTGATAGAGAAATACCACCGCGGGGAGATCAAGCTGCAGCTTATCAAGCTTGGCTACCCCGTCGATGACCGCATCCCCTTGGAGCAGGGCATCCCCGTCCCCATGGCGTTGCGAAAGAAGACTCTGGACGGCTATAAGTTCAGTGTCAGGGAGTACCAGAAGCAAGCTGGCCAGGCCCTGCTGGGCGACTTGGGCCCAGGGTGCGGATACGGGACCATCGTGCTGCCCTGTGGATCGGGAAAAACTGTCGTCGGAATGCACATCATGAGCCAGCTTCAGACCAAGACGCTCATCGTCACAACCAATATCGCAGCGGTCCACCAGTGGCAGGATGAGATTCTGGACAAGATGGACCTGGATCGAGAACAGGTTGGCGAGTATACCGGCGAAAGAAAGGAGCCCAAGGAGGTGACCGTATGCACCTACCAGGTACTCACCTATCGCCCTGACAAGGAGGGCCCGTTCCCCCATTTGGAACTGCTGACCAAAGGTGAGTGGGGCCTGATCATCTACGACGAGGTGCACATGCTGCCTGCCCCGGTATTCAAGATCACCGCAGAGCTGCAGGCTGTCTACCGTGTAGGACTGACGGCGACCCTGATCAGGGAAGACGGGCGCGAGGACGAGGTCTTCTCGCTCGTCGGGCCCAAGCGCTTTGACGTGCCCTGGAACGAACTGCAGCAGCAGGGCTTCATCGCAGAGGCATTCTGCCATGAGATCCGCGTCGACCTTCCCACCGAGCTGGAGATACCCTACGCGGTGGGCAACAAGCGCGAGAAGTTTCGCATGGCAAGCGAAAACCCTCTGAAGCTTGACGTGGTCAGGGCACTGGTGGACCGCCACCCTGACGACTTTATCCTTATCATCGGGCAGTACATCTCCCAGCTGGAGACCATTGCAGCGATGTTCGACCTGCCTATCATCACCGGCAGCACTCCGAACGCCAAGCGCGAGGAGCTCTACCGTCTTTTCAAGGAGGGGGATATTCATATTCTGGTGGTGAGCAAGGTGGCAAACTTTGCCATAGACTTGCCGGATGCCTCGGTAGCCATCCAGGTCTCCGGGACCTTTGGGTCTCGCAGTGAGGAGGCACAGCGCTTAGGGCGGATACTCCGCCCCAAGGACCGGGCAAGTTTTTTTTATTCAATAGTAACACGCTACTCCAATGAAGAGGAGTTTGCGGCAAATCGACAGAAGTTCCTTGCAGAGCAGGGATACTCCTACAAAATAGAGGTATGGCCCCATTGACCGAAGAAAGAAAAGAAGCTTTTAAGACACTACTAAACAGATATTCTGAAGAGAATTATTTCTACTTGGCACGCAACTACCTTGGCTTGATTACCACGCCCTTCCATAAGCCTGCACTGACGACCAAGTTATGCAACTTCTTCTCATTACCCGAGATAGAGGAAAAAATCCTCTCCCTCATAGATGAGAAGGACCAGATTATCCTTAGCCTGGTCAATATCTCAGGCCCCCTGACAGGGGAGAATATCATCACGCTCCTCAAAGACCGGTACAGCTATGGCAATCTTGTGCGCAAGGTCTCAAACCTGCAGGAGCGTATGCTCTTGCTCAATGACGGAGGGGTCCTCATCTTCAATCCGCTGTTTGAAGATAAGCTGCGCCTCTTGTGCTCGCTCAAGCCCCTCTTTGGTGAGCAGGCCTCGCAAATGCAACATGGAGCGTACTGTTCCACAGAGTTTGTCCGTGCCTACCTGAACATCATTGACAAGGAGCAGAGGCTCACCTATAAAGAGGATTTCAGCTCCCTCTTCCCCTCCTACAGCTCTGCACACTTGAAGAAGCTCTTTGCGCTCCTTGGGGAGGTGCTGTGCAACCAGTGCGTCATAGTCGGCGAGAAACGTGTAGAGGTGGACTTTGAGAAAGCCCATCACCTGCTCGCCCTCAATGACCGTCAGCTGCTATGCCTGCTCATTGCAGAACCCTTTCCCCAGGAAAAAGATCGCGAGCGTGCAGTGGCCTTTGCTAACACCCTCATCGCAGCGCTTGAAAAGATAGGTTCATGCGACACGCACTCGCTGCAGCTTCTGATCAAGGTCCTCTCCCTGAAGACCGGAGTTGAGTTTGATGACACCCTTCTTGACAGGCTGACCACCCTCGGGGTGCTCACCTTCAACGAAGAGTGGCAGGCCAACCAGATTGAAAAGGAAGATGAGCGCTCGATGCTGGTCATCGACAGCGACAATACCATCAGCTACAGCGGCAGCTGTAAGGCTAGTGATATCCTCTACCGCTTCGCAGACCTTACCGGCCTGGACAGGCAGACCAGTTACCAGGTTACCGCCCAGAGCTTTACCCGTGGTCTGGACGGAGGCCTCAGCTGGGAGCAGATCAACTCCTATCTCGAGGAGAACAGCTCCCCTCAGATGAGCGAAGCGCTGCAAAAGATGCTTGGCATCACGTACGAGCGGTACCAGCAGATAACCATCTATGACGGGATCGTGCTGGTTACTGAAGACAGGGTGACACGCCTGCTCACCAAGTTGGAGAGCATGCAGGAACATATCAGCGCCACGATTGCACCGAACACCTTTTTGATGAAGCGGGAAACAGAACTCACCTGGCGCAAGATTCTTGTGCAAAGCGGTGTCCTGGTCCCTGCCAAGCGAAGTGGCGAGTACCTTGAGGCAGCCCCAGAGAGAGACAACCCCCTCTTTGAGAAGCTGGTCGAGGAGAGCCAGGTCTCCCCTGTCTCCATAGACATCCCCCCTCGCAAGGAGATGCAACCTGCTGCCCTGGACAAAGTGCTGCGCATGGAAATTGAGACGGGAAAGTTTACCAAGGCAGAAAAGTCCGACCTGGAACAGCGTTTCAAGGCAAAGATGATCCTTGTAGAGGAGCAGATTGTTGCCCAAGTGGTCAGTGGTGTGGTTGAGGCCGGTGGATTCGACTACCAGGGTAAGGTGGGACTCTGTCGCAATGCCGTGGGCAAGAAGGATATTGCACTGCAACTGATGCTCCCTGATGAGGAGCTGATCGTCCAGGCTCTGGAAGTCGCCTACACAACAGAAAAGGAAGCGCTCTTGAAAGCGGCGGTCATGCCCGATATGGAGGTGAGGATCATTCCTGTCAGCAAGATATTCCTGGTGAGGCAGCTACGCTACCACCTCGTCTAGGCACTTATATTTCAGGCTGCACCCAGTGGGGGAAGTGATACCCGCTGAACGCCTCAAACTGGAGCTTGCCCTGCTCCAAGAGCATTTCAGCGCCTCCTATGACCCGGCACCCAGCCTCTGTGGCCCTCTTGGAAAAGAGGGTCTCTTTTGGTTGGTAGATCAGCTCATAGACTATCTCCGATCCTCTGAAGACAAAGGAGGGCACAGGATCCTCACCGAGGTGGGGCTCCATGCCGACACTCGTTGTCTGGACAACCAGGTCGACACTCCCGCTGTAGAGGTTGCTATTCTCCAGCGAGTCGTAGGCGCTCATCGTCTCTCCTGCAAGCTGGCGGGCCTTCTCCATACTCCTGTTGACGATGGTTACCTTGACGCCATGGTTGTGCAGGGCCCAGACAACAGCGCGGCTTGCCCCCCCGGCTCCGATTACCAGGGCTGTGCGTATTTTCTCTTGTGCTATCTCATCGGTGATGGGAGCGAGAAACCCGTAGTAGTCGGTATTGGTGCCTTTCCACATGTTCTGGATCCTGGTCACCGTATTGCACGCTCCGATCTGCTTTACCTCACGCGTTATCCGCCCGAGATAGGGCTGGACGTTTCTCTTGTGGGGAACCGTCACGGAAAATCCATGGATCTGCAGCATCTCGGCAAGTTTGAAGAAGGCGCGTACCGAGTCGACAAGGAACGGAACATAGATTGCATTATAGTGGATGGCATCAAAGCCGGGGTTGTGAATCCTCGGGGATGCGGTGTGGTAGACAGGGTTGCCGATAATTCCGTAGACGTGGGTCTTCTCGTCCACTTTGTCCGATCGGTAGAGCTCGCTCATCGTCCGCGCTGAGAGATGGCCCGGAGCTGCGTGGGTATCGGAGCAGAAGGTAAGCATCGAGCCGCACTTCTTGTACAATAGGCGTGTACAGATGCCGAACTCTCCCATGCCGATAATTATCTTCTCCTTGATGGATGCAAGCTCCTCTTGCACCCTGAAAAGGGCGATGATGTCTATCATGCTTGTGGGGGTGACCGCCACCTTGGGTATGTCCCCTTTGGAGGCAAGCTTGGAGATTCTTCCGTAGATGTCGGCAGGCACACAGGTAAAGTCGTGCAGCGATCGGATGATCTTCACCCCACGGTCCCTGAGGGAGAGCTCAAGGTCCACCCGCTGTTCAAAAAGAGGGTCCTTGAACTTCAGGTCGCTTTTTTTTACATCCTCTTCGATGTCCACATAGGCAAAATTGCCCTTGGCTGTCTCATAAAGAAGCTGCAGCCGCTGTCGTTCAGGCAGGGAGCAGGCTCCCCCATCGCTTTTGCGACGAAAGGTAAGGATGACAGGCAAATCCACAGTTGAGGGAAATGAGGAGGCTATCTTCTGTTCATCGGAGTTGAGGTGGTCCAATCGGAGTTCAGCAAGGGATATCCACCTTCTGTTCTCTTCCACCAAACGCCGGTTCTCCTCTAAGGTAGAGCCGGTAAGGGTAAGACATAGCACTGTAAACCTCCTGAGGTCGGGTGGATTGTCCTAGAACACATGCTTGTGTTAAGGTTATCATAACGTCAAATAACGGGCTTTTCAACACCCGTTTACATAAAGGGGCAGTATAGTGGCAACGTTGCAGGTACAAAGCATGCACCTTGCATTTGCAGACAGGGATATTCTGGACGATGTGTCCTTTATCCTTACAGAAAAAAGCCGTAGCGCACTCGCAGGAGGCAACGGTAGCGGCAAGTCAACGCTCTTGAAGATTCTCAGCGGCCAGATGGCCGCCGACAGCATGAGCGTGAGCAAGACGCGCGACCTTCGCATCTCGTACCTACCCCAAAGCGACATCCTCTTTGACGAGGGAAGCGTCTACTCTGAAGTAGAGAAGGGCTATGCACGCTTTGATGAGATTCTAGCAGAGAAAAAATATCTGGAACATGAACTTGCCCTCTCTACCGAGGAGGAGAACACCTACCCTCTTCTCGTGCGTCTTGCTGCAATCCAGGACAGCTTGCTGGACGAGGGCTACTTCTCCCGCAAGGAGAAGATCGAGCAGGTGCTCAGTGGCCTGGGCTTCCTCCCATCGGACTTCGACCGCCAGTGCCTGGAGTTCTCCGGAGGGTGGCAAATGCGCATCGCCTTAGCCAAGGTCCTGGTCGAACACCCTACCATCATGCTGCTTGACGAGCCTACCAACTATCTTGATATCGAGGCACGCTACTGGCTGAAGAACTACCTGAAGGTCTACTCCGGGGGCATCATGATAGTTTCACATGACCAGGCGTTCCTGGATGAGAGTGTCAACGAGGTCTTCGAGCTCTTTGCAGGCAAGCTCACCCGCTACAGCGGAAACTATACCAAGTACCTCCAGCAGCGCGAGCTGGAGATAGCGCAGCTGGAGGCTGCCTACAGGCAGCAGCAGGAGAAGCTGGAGAAGACCGGGCAGTTCATCGACAGGTTCCGCTACAAGGCGACCAAGAGCAAGCAGGTGCAGAGCAGAATCAAGCAGATAGAGAAGATGGAGATCGTAGAGGTGCCTTCCCACCTCAAGCAGCTCTCCTTCACCTTCCCCCCTGCTCCGCACAGTGGCAACGATGTGCTCATCGTGGAGGACCTGCACAAGAACTACGAGGACCAGGTTATATTTGACAAGTTCTCCTTTCAGGTCAACCGCGGCGAAAGGCTTGCGGTGACCGGCAAGAACGGATCGGGAAAAAGCACCTTGCTGAGGATGCTCTGCGGAGTTGATACGACGTACGAGGGCGTGATACGCCAGGGCAGCGGCGTCAGTATCGGCTACTTTGCCCAGGACACGGAGAAGACACTGGACCCTACCCTGACCGTCCTTGAGGAGGTCAGCCGCGTTGCCGCCACAGCTGACCTGCCCAAGTTGCGCAACTATCTGGGCTCCTTTCTCTTCAGTGGGGATGATGTCTTCAAAAGCGTCTCGGTGCTCAGCGGAGGGGAGAGAAGCCGCCTGGCCCTCCTGAAGATCTTGCTGCACCCGGTGAACCTGCTCATCCTGGACGAGCCGACCAACCACCTGGACATCAATGCCAAGCAGATGTTGCTCA
>CAZPOJ010000057.1:5024-17535 GCA_964588005.1 uncultured Sphaerochaeta sp. | reverse complement strand
ATTTGTCCTTGGAATGCTTGTTGCAGCCTTTTAAAGACCTTTTTGTCAGCATACATCTGGTTTGTTTTTGAGTTTGGCAACTGCTGAGCCATCCGGAAGGAGGATATGACGAAAAGAGAGCTTTCTTGTTGGTATTGTTTTCACGGTTGTCACTGAAGCTCTGGGATAGCACAGTTGTATATACTCAATTAAATAAATCTATTTCCTTTAAAAGAAACATAATAAAAGCATAATCAGGTGATACTGTTATGCGCGTTTTACTTGTTTCAAGGCTGAATTATACCGTGACCGCACAACACGTGCATGCTATATATGAGTAAAAAGAGAAAGGAGTGAACGCCAATGAATGCAGGAATACTTGGCTATGGAGTTAGTCTTCCGCGTTGCAGGATCAAAGCTGATGAGATTTTACATGTTTGGCAGAACAGCCATAAGCAGATTTTGAATCGGATGGGATACAATGAGAGGGCCGTATTGTATCCCGACCAGGATACCATCACTTTGGCTATCGATTCTGCAAAGCAAGCCATACAACGCAGCAATATTGATCCTCAAGCGATTGGAGCTCTGATTTTGGGAACTGGAACGAACCCTTATAATACCAAAGCGTCAGTTACCATAATTGGAGAAGCATTGGGGATTTCTCCCCACTGTATTTCGTTCGATCTGCAGTTTGCAGGCAAATCAGGAACCTCTGCTCTAATAGCTGCTTTGGCACTGGTAGAAAGTGGGCAGGCTGAGTATGCCCTTGCAATAGGATCGGACACGATCAACCGCCACATCCCACCAGGTCACTGGCTTGAGTATGGAGCCTCAGCTGCTTCTGTGTCGATGCTGATCAGCAAGGAAAAACCCATTGTGACTGTATTGGGACACAGTTCATACGCACAAGACCAAGCAGATTTCTATCGTGTGGATGGGGAGCGATACATCCAGGTTGGGTGTGGTACCACGGGATACGCTACAGGGTGGGGTCTTGAGAATAACATGGTTCCCGCAGCACAAAGGCTTTTAGAGAAGTTGGGCATGCAGGCAGAAGATATTGATGAGTGTGCATTCCATCAAAGTAATTTCATTGCTCCGTTCGCGGTAGCAAAGGCACTTGAACTTGATTTCATCAAAAAAGTACACCCGAATCTCCTGACGTTGCAAGTTGGTGATTGTGGCGCTGCGTCCTCGCTTTTGTCTTTGGCGAGTATTTTAGACCGACGGGAAAAAGAGCGAAGTATTCTACTAGGCTCGTATGGCTATGGTGCAGGAAGTGATTTTTTCCTTCTCAAGACTACAGGAGAAATTGAAAGCTATTCCAACAAGACAAGAACAACAAACGATCTTATCAACGACAAAATAATGCTCGATTATGGTACCGCACAGAAATATGAGCAGAAATATATTCGTGGGAACCTGATTACGGGAAATTTGTAGGAGCTGAACCATGAAAGACATAAAGAGAAAAGTAACTATTATTGGTAGTGCCATGACAAGACCAGCTTCATTCGATGCTCGAGATTATCGGCAATATGCTGCTGAACCTGTCTTCAGGGCACTTGAAGAGATTGGGTTGAAGCCTCGCGATGTCGAGGTGTTTTCGGTTGCTTATAACGAGCGCACTGTCCCGGATGCAGCAATATCCCCCCTGATGGCAGATGTCCTGGGAGGCCTCAATGTCCCTGTTATCCCTGTCTCCTCAGCCTGTGCAGGAGGTGGTGTCGCAGCTTTCAACATGTACAACTACATAGCTTCAGGAATGTATGATATAGGAGTGTGCTTGAGCTTTTCCCAGACTGACCTCTACTACCCAATGGATACTGCCAGTGCATCGGGAAATTTTACTGATATCGATTACTCCCTGGGGATTACCCATTTCCACTACAGCTATTTAAGGGAGGTCTTCTTCCAGGAAAAATATGGGACAACCGATTTGCATGTGGATGCAAAGTGGGCTTATCAGGATCACTGGTATGCACGGAGAAACCCGGAAGCCATACGCTTTGGATCTCCCATGCCCAATGAAGAGGCTCTGTATGCGGGGGGTATCCAAGGGATACGGACTCGCAGTGCAGCAGGAAGGAGTCAGGCATGTGCCTTGGTATTTGCCAGTGAAAAAATTGCCAAGCAATTTGACAAACCCGTGTATTTTGATGTCGGATTGGGAAATCGTCATGCCTATATGGGAGCACACTTCAACTATCCACATCCTGATCATGAACAAAGTGACATATCACGACAGCCGGGGACAAAAGTGGCTGCCAGGCGAGCTATGCAGTTGGCTGACATCACTGTCAATGATATCGATGTGTTCCAAGTTCATGACCTCACCCCTAGCGATGGGTATATGCAACTTGAGGCGATTGGGGTCGCTCCTGTTGAAGAGTTGTTCAAAGAGGTGCTTGATGGGCAGACTGCCCCGGATGGAAAGTTTCCTACAAACACCGATGGGGGAGCCTTAGGATTTGGGCACAGTAGTGTAGGGGGAGACTTCCACAGCAAGGTCATTGAAAACATCCACCAGCTACGTGGTGAGTGTGGCGAGCGTCAGGTCCCGAATGCAAAAGTGGCACTGGCACAAGCATATGGAACGCATCAGTCTGTTGATGCGGTAGGAATTTTAAGGAGGTGTTTCTAATGTCTTATCAATATCCTGAAATTGTTCCAAGAGTAGAGGTGCAAAGTACCCGCCGAATGTATCGGACAAAAGATAGCCGCTACCATATGAAGGGAAGCCGTTGCACTGAGTGTGGACAACTCTACTACCCCCCTAGGGAAGGCTTGTTGTGTCCAAAATGCTCTGGTAAGAATCTGGTGCCCTATTATCCAGCCCAAAGCGGAGAGGTCCTGGCAAGCTGGATAGATGATGTGGGGTACCCGGCAGTGGGATATACCGACTTACCCCCTAGAACTATTGTGATGATCCGCTTGGATGACGGCATCCATGTGATATCAGAGATAGTAGAGCAAGAGGGATCGTTGGTGAAAAAGGGAACTCGTGTTCGCATGATCATCAGAAAACATAAGCGTGAAGATACGGGAAATTGGGTCTACGGGTATAAGTTCGTCATTGATGCGTAATATGGAGGAATTGATCACATGAAAAAATTATTACTGAGAGGCTTGGGTGGAATAATTATTTTAGCAGTCGTTCGTGCAGCCGCGGCTGCGATTCCACCGCTGAACAATGCGTATGTGAGGTTTTTGGGAGTACCGGCGGAGATAGCGCCGACTATCAGCGGAACAATTCTTGCCCTGGGATATATATTTGCAGTCCTGGGACCTCTGTTTGCCGGATATATGGCCGACCGTATTGGTTCTGTCAAGACATTCATGTTCGGTGGTCTGATGTTTGTGATATTTTATGCACTATGGGCATTCACCCCTATATTCCAACTGCTCTATCTTTATCGCGTTATTCTTGCAGTTGGATCAGGATTGATATTTGTTGGGGTACAAAAATACCTTTTGGAAGGAGCCCCCAAAGGCAAGAAGGGTATGAGCATGGGTTTCTATGGATTGGGGTTCGGAGTAGGAGCCGCCATAGGACCTATGTTAGGTTCTTTGATAGTCCCCAAATTCGGAATCATCAGAGCGTACTATGTCCTGTCGTTGGCTAGCTTGGTAGCCTTGGTTGTGGGGTTTCTCATCACCCAAGTAGCAACATTGCTTGACAAGGAACCAAAGACCCCGACGCTCAAGCACAAGCCAAGTGAGAAGAAGCCCTCCTTTGCCCAGGTCTTCGCTAATCAGCCCAAAGCGGTATATATAATCATTGCCATCGGTGTGAGTATAGGTATCAACAATGCTGCAGTATTCGCCAATATCGATGATCTGGCGGTATCCCTTGGATGGAAAGTGGGTGCCGGAACTATGGGTGTCGCTATTTTTGCCCTATTCTCCTTTGCCATGCCGCTGGGGGGGATATTTGGTGACAAGCTGGGTGCAGAGCTTGGTGTTCTGCTAGGGTGTGTCTTCTTGACGATAGGCTTCGGTGCCTTGGCCGTCATAGGCAACCCCTCGCTGATCTATCCCCTGATGGCAGTCGCTGGTATTGGCAGTATCCTTTTTACCCCCAACAGTCAGGCCCTCATTGGAAGCTACGCCACGGACAACTACAAGGGTACTCTGTTAAGTTACCTGCAGGGTGCTGTTGGCCTTGGTAGTGCGGGTGGAGCCCTTTTGGGAGGATTCCTTCACTCAGCCATATCAGTAAGGGCAACCTTTGTATCTGTTCTAATTTCAGGATTGCTTGCTGTTGCAATTTCTCTTATTCTTGTGAATATGAAGAAAAAGGCTCCAAAACCAACTGCTGACCAGAAGTCGTGATGCTAGGAATAATCAATCGGTATCTGAAACAGATACCGATTGTGAGAGTGCAGAAAAGATGTGAGAACACATGAAAAACAGTAAAGTTAGGCAGATTATTACCATTTATTTCCTTCCCTTCATTTGTATAGTGATTTTAGGAGCTGGCACCCTCATGTACTCTCCTATGCACATACCGTACACCAAGGCCCTTGGGGGCCTTGAGGTGCATGGAACCTACATAGAGGGAGTCAGTAAATTCATTGCTTGTTTGGGAGTTGTCTATGTGGCCAATCTCTCAATGGCATGGGGAAGGAAAAAGACTTTATGTATCATTTTTTGGATGGGTTCTTTAGGGAGTTTGATAGCGGCATTGGCCCCAAATCCTTTGGTTCTGCTGCTCGCAAGCTCAATATCATCGCTTAGTTTTGCCTCAATGTCGGCTGTAATGATGGTCTATCTAGCAGAGATAGCCCCTACTAACAGGCAAGGTACGGCTTTGGGGGTATTTGGTTCGGGTATTGGAATAAGTGCTGCCCTCGGAGCTGTAAGCTCCACCATACTGGCTGAGAAGTATGGATTCAGGGTTCCCTTTATCGGGTCTGCTGTATTGATAGCCATCGGTGCTCTCCTGGTCCAAATCTTTTTCATCGACAAGACAACTGAGGATACGTTGGTTATGAATGCACAATGCCGGGGTGTGTCCGCCATTCGGTTGTTGAAGAATGTTACAAAGATCAGTGCCTTGGGGGTCGTCCTGTATTTTTCTGCTTTTGCCTATCAGTTTTCCCAGTCGTCACTGTCAACGCTGCTCTCGCCTTTTGTGGTTTATCTCAATTTTCCGTTGCGCGTTGCTGGTCTGGGTATTGGGGCTTTTGGAATATTCGGCTTGATGCAACCTTTAGGGGGCAAGTTCGGCGATACGTTTGGTCGGACACTGGGGATAACCCTTGGAACTGTTCTATTCTTTACCGGGCTCCTGTTGCTCAGTGTAGCAACATCCATCCCCACAATATTGGTGGGTACTGGACTGTTCGGGATAGGAACCAGTCTTTTCATGCCCTCAATCTGTGTTGCGATATATAACTCGGTGCCCAAAGAGCACAAGGGCATTACCATGGGTTTGTTTCAATCCATCTTGACTGTGGGAGCTGTGTTGGGCCCTGTTTCAGGTGGTGTAGTACTCCATTTTTGGGGTCCTCGATTTCCATTCATTCTCAATAGCATTGTTGTTGGAGTGAGCCTTTTCCTCCTGCTGATGTTTGCACGCAATGGCAGGTTTAGAATAAAACGGAGGGAAGTCTAGTATCTTATCGGTGGGATTGTTGTTCCTGCCTAAATTCCCGAGGAGATTTTCCGGTGATCTTTCTGAACATTTTGGCAAAGTGGGTGGAATCCCAATAGTTTAGTTGCTCGGCGATTTCTGCAATGGTGAGTTGGGAGTGTTGTAGAAGTCGTTTTGCCTCCTGGATTTTCATCCTTACAAAATATTCATTGACACTAATGCCGATTTCCTCCAAGAAGATACGATTCAAGTGCCGTAAGGAGAATCCCATCTCAAGGGCGACCTCTTCGAGGCGGATGATGGAGTGAATATGCGTGTCGATGTATCCGATTGCCATTCGTGCAATACTTGCCGCATCGTTGCCATACATGAGGGGCTCTGCATTATCCATGACATTTTGGAGGATTTTTTGCAGCCAATGGCACATCTCGGTTTGGTCATATCCCATTGGGGGATAAAACTCGGGGACCCTGATGTTTATAGGGTTTACCTCGGAGTATGAGCTGAAGTAGGGTGTCCGGGTCATTACTACAGCCAATTCCATGACACGGCCTTTAAACTCCTGAGGCCTGTCCTTATACATATCTGCAAGATACTGGGTTAACTCGATGACTTTTTCTTCGGCTTCCTTGTTCTTACCAAGGGTTATCAGGTCGATCAACTCCCTCTCTTTTTCCCACTCTTTGGATTTCTGGACGTGCATCTCCCTTGTCAGGTCGTTGATGGCTATATTGAGCGTTTGCCTTGCCACTGAGAGGTTTTTCAAAAAGGAGTCATCATAACGATTGTTATGCATAGCCCCATATTGCATGATGTACTCAGCGGTCATTTTATGCAATTCAGCGAAGCAGCGTAACTTCCTCTCTCCAATAGTGGGTAGTTCCTCATCGTAGACCCTTATTTGATGTGAAGGGGATGACGGATCCTCTTCGGTGTCAGTAATGAGGAAACAGCCGGAGATCAAAGCTCCTGTACTGGCTCCCTGATTGAGAACCAGTGGATTTATGATAAAATGCAAGTTTCCAGGGCAGGAGCATTGATAGGGGCGTTCAAAAGTGGACTTTTTTATGGCCTCTATGAAAAATGCTTTGCAGGAGCTCTCAGAGCAGTATGAATACTCTTGGCACATCCTTGGTATAGCAGGAGGAACTGTTGAGCATAGGGGGCTCTTTTCCAGCGGCTCTATAATAAAGGTTGGAATGTTTCCGACTTGGGTAAGCAGGTCTACGAAAAAGGACAAAAGGGGTCCATCAATGAAATCACTCACTGGCAACTTATAACAGTATAGAGCACGTTCAGACGTCTCTTTTGTAGTGTGGTTTCCATCTTTTGAGGAAGTCAAAGCTACCTCCTATTCTTAATGATTGTCCGTAATTATGGTATCATAAGAAATTACCCAGTTCAAGAAAATTAGGATTTGCTAAAAACCTATGGTGGCTTTGCTGCTACTATTGGTCTGGGGATGCACGACTCTTCATTCCTTGGATACGGCAAAACCCGTCTCTATTCCACCTGCTCCGGTAAAAAAAGGTTTTGGAACCTCCCTACCAAGCATCGCAGATGGTAAGCTTTCTTGATACCACCGAAGATTGCCCAACGTTGCAAGAACGTCTTGTGGGTTTCTCCATCAGCAAGAGCAACCTGGTAAGGACTTTGAGGCTTCGCTATGTATAAAGCAAGCTCTCCCTTCCCTAGACTTCCTGGGATGCTCTGCTATTGGAAAGAGCCATAGGTGCGATGGAGAACTTTCATCACTCTGCACAGAATACACAAGAAACTTTAGGCTCGGTAGGATGTGGATCCTCAACACAAGTCTGGGCATACTGTGAGTGATTAATAGTGTTTTTTTGTTGTTTCATGCCCGAATAAGGCGTAATATGATGTTGACGGTCATATAACAGTGCCTTGGAGAAAAGACACCATATGCATACTAGGATATGTAGTTATGCACCTATGCTTTTGTTTACGTGAATCTATTCCTGGCTCATATCACTGTGGTTCAATACTATTTCAGCTGACAAGGGGTTCTCTTCAATGAAAACAAGCTCCAATAAAGATCTAGTATTTCTTCAAACTACCCGAAAGATAGTTCCAATTGCTCTTGCAAATGGTATCACCTTGCTCAGGCAAAAACTGCACATTGAAACAGGCCTACCGGTAAGCAAGCCGAACATGATTTACGTCATGATCAATAATGTTTGTAATCTGCGTTGTCTGTATTGTGATATTTGGAAATGCAAGGGAGAACATGATCTTACCACCGGGCAGTGGATACAGGCTTTTGACGAGTTGCTCAGCTGGACACGACATCCAAAGCTAAACATCTCTGGAGGAGAGCCTTTTGTTCGTAAAGATATATTCGAAATCCTTGAGTATGTGGTTAAGAAGGGGGCAATAGTAGGGGTGGTCACCAACGGATGGGCCTTGAAGCCAGAGATGGCTCAGCGCGTTGTCGCACTGGGTCTATCCAACCTAAATATATCCATCGACTCATTGGACCCTGAGGTGTGTGATATGATGCGCGGTCGTGAGGGCCACACAAAAAGCACTATTGAAACCATCTTGCGTGTGATGGAGGAGATTAAACGACAGCAATCGAGTATGAAAGTGTATCTCAAAGTAGTGGTCTCTGGTTCCAATGCCACATCACTGGTAGACATTGTGCACTTTGCCCAGGAACACGGTATTTCTGGTGTCATGTTCCAGCCCCTTGAGGCAGTCTTCTCCCGCGAAGTGGACTATGGAACACAGTGGCATAAAAACACGCCGCTCTGGCCACAGGATGTCAGTGAGATTGAAAAGGCGACCAACGACCTGATCGCCTTGAAGAAGGATGGCGCTCCTATCGCGAATCCAATCAGTCATATGCTAGCATGGCCAGAGTATTTCAAAGACCCTATTGCAGGTGTTCAAGGGCAGGTAGGAGGTGACAACCTTCAGCAGAAAAAGATCCCTTGTCGTATTGGACACACCCATCTCTACATAAACTCAGATGGTACGGTAAAACTCTGCTGGTCATTCCCCTCCATTGGCAACGTTCTGCATGACTCGGTTAAAAAGAAGTGGACGGGCGAACAAGCCAAAGATCTCCGTGAGAGCATTGCAAGGTGCACCGCTCCATGCACAAAAACCTGTCTCCTCGATCGTGGACTCAGCGAGACGGTGAAAAGCTTTGTCACACTTATGAAGCCCTACTCAAAGACATAAGGGGAAAATCTGATTGCAGTATGGTTAAGACAGGTTTAGAAATTATAAGGATGTAACTTTGTTAGTGCCAAATACGTGTACTAGGACCTTCTCTCCAGCATGAGAAGAAGTTTCAAGCAGGACCATTGTCAAAAAGCGGGAATCTTGTGCGATAGTTTCGTCTCCATCTCTATTGATTCTTCATTTTGCTTTCTATTTTCTTTACTCTCTTAAACATGATGGTTCCTAATATCTCTTCCTCGAATTTTCTCGGGTTGATTTTTTCCTTGTGTATAACTTTCGTGCTATAATTCTAGGATGTTCACTCACCGGCACCAATGCTTGATGAGTTTTGCAGTGGCTACAAGACAGCCTGGGCTAGTAGCCTTGGTTAGGGGTGTATAGGTTAGAAGTTGGGGGAGAAGCTCTTAAGGGAGTATGCAATGGTTGGAGTTTGCTCTCCTGCTGGATAGGCAGGTGAACACATCACTGCCACCGAGTAAGATGCAAAGCCCCAGAGGTTTTTAGGAGGACTCATGGAGAAGCTGAAAAGATGCAAGCTTGGATTTCTAGGGGTGGCTGCTCTGCTGCTTTTGCTCGGGGGGTGTACGACTACTCATTCCATGGATACAGAGAAACCAGTCCCTATTCCACCTGCTCCGGTGGAAAAGAAGGTTTTGGAACCTCCTGTCCAAGCTTCGCAGATGGTGAGCCTTTTGGATACCACCGAAGATGCCATAGTTTTGCAAGAGCAACCTGATAAGGCCGTTGAGACCCCTCTACAAGCAAAACAAGCTCCCTCTTCCCTAGACTCCCTCGGATTCTCTGCTATTGGAAGGGGCCCAACTGAAGCTGAGGCCAGAAGCGAAGCTTTGGCTTCGCTGTCTGCCATCTTGTACTCCCAGGTTTCCAGTATAGTCGAGTCTTCCAAAAAAGAGAGTGAGCTTGCTGGTGTCGTTATCGGACAGAGGTCTTCCTTCTCCGAGGCTATCAAGGTCCTTTCAGACCTTCCCCTTCTGGGAGTCTCCCTGACGGTTACCCGTAAGGCTTCGGTCTATGAGGCAGAGGCTGTCTTGCAGGCTTCCACCTCCCTTGTATTGTATGAGGGGGAGTTGCAGGAACTTGCACGCACGATAACAAGGGCTGAAGCCAACCTTCCTGCAACCCTGGACTCCTTAACTAAAGAGGAGCAGCTGGACCTGTTGCTCGGCTACTATATCCAGTTTGAAAAACTTGGGTATGTAGCACGTGCCCTTGGGGCCACTAGGCTGCCACAGCTGGAAGGATCACGATACTCCCTTGAGTTGCAGAAGCTGCAGGAGAGCCAGGTGATCGACTCATACGAAAAGGCTGCAAGGAGCTTGACCCGGGCAGTGAACCAGGAGGGAGTCTATGTCTACCCTGCCAAGTTGAATGGATCGGGGGGAGTGACCGAGTTTGCCGAACAGCTTGCATATGCCATGGTAGAACAGATGGGCAGCAACTCCCTCTCCGATGCTGCAAGGGCGAGGTATTTCCTGTTCGGCACCTACACCTTGAAAGACGGGGGCAAGGAGGGGCTGTATGTGAACTACCGCTTGGAGGATAGGGGAGGGAACATCATCACCACCACAAGTGAAGAGTTGCTCCCCTCAGTCTATGCAGGCCAACAAATAGTTCCCGTTGCCTACGACTTTCAGAAGCAGCTGGAGCGCGGTGATGCTGTTGTCACCGACTTCTCGGTGGACATCAGGATCAACGGGAAGAAGGACTACCTCTCCTTCCACCCGGGCGATGACCTCACTATCGAGGTAAGGGCAAATAGCCCCTGTTACCTCTATGTGGTGGGATATGTGTTCAATGAGCTAGATGAAACGTTCGCCTACCTGTTCCCCTTGAAGCTTGATGCCTGGGGTAAGGAGATGTTCGTCTACCGTGTCTCGGGAGAGGAGGTAAACAAGTGGATCATCATCAATCCCACCTACAGGGGGGAGATCCTTCCCATCGAGATCATCGAGCCTTACGGGGTGGAGATGCTGCAAGTCTATGCCTCCACAGAGAAGGAGTATCAGAGGTTTATGGAGAGAGTCCCTAGTTTCAGAGAGACAAAGGAGTACTACATAATCTCAGATACTCCTGAGGAGGCTCTGGCCCTGACCAGGGCTTTGAATATCAAGAAGCAAAGTGAACAGGCAACAAGCGAGACGAGGTATGGCGAAGCATCGGTTTCGTTCAAATCAGGGAGATGACAAGCTCCAGGTACCCAACACCTAGAGCTACCACCACTAAAGCAGGATGGGCGATGCGTCCTTGGCTGGAGGTCATAAACAATGAGGCAGAATAGACTGATCCGTGTATCTTTAGCCTTTGTCGGCTTGACTCTTATAGTACTTTTGTTGCTTGGTTGTCCGATGCTTCCCCAAGATGATTTGGAAAACCCTGCAGACCCTGATTCTGGGGTCTACTTGGGATACGATGTAGTCGATGATCCATCGAAAATGATAGCGTATACCAAGGAAGGCGCCATACTGGCCCAACCTGTTTTCACTGTGAGCAAGGTTTTAGGCGCCCAGGCGTACTGGTTACAGGTTGCCCCTACTCAAGATTTTACTGGAGAAGGGGTGTTTTCTCACGACACGTTTACAACGAATGTTATCGATGCTAGAAATCTTGAAAAATCTTTTTCTCCGCGGTACTGGCGGGTATGTGTGAAGGTGATGGATAGTTGGAGTCCATGGACAACTGCCAGGCGTTTTACCTGGCTCCAAGATAATACTGTATATTTTGATAGTCAGGGAGAGGATACAAGGAACCCCCCTGGAAAGAGCTTGACTATGGGTGACGTATATGGGCAACTGCCTCTTGTTAACCGTGTGGGATATTTGTTTGATGGCTGGTGGCCATCGGCTAATGGGACAGGACAACAAGTCGTTAGCGAGACTATTGTCACCACAACCCAGTGGCATGTGCTGTATGCCAAGTGGACCGCTAACACCTATACCGTGACACTTGACAGGCAAGGTGGCAGTGGAGGCAGTGCATCGGTGAGTGCACCCTATGGCCGCCCGATGCCCTCTGCAACGGCTCCGACGCGCACTGGTTATGCCTTCGGAGGCTATTACGACGCTCCAGGAGGGGACGGGACGCAATACTACACCAGTGCGATGGATAGTGCATCCCCCTGGGATAAGACAGCCAACACTACGCTGTATGCGAAGTGGACCCCAGTGTACACGGTAACATTCAACAGCACCGGTGGCAGTGCAGTCTCTGTAGCATATGCAGAGCATGGAACGAAGATCACTGAGCCCACCTCTCCTACTAAACTAGGGCATGCCTTTGCCGGGTGGTATGAGGAAAGTGAATGCATACACCGGTGGGACTTTGGGGTGGATGGTATAGGGATGCATACCACGCTGTGGGCCAAGTGGACGGCCAACACCTACACTGTAAAGCTTGCATGGCAGGGTGGCAGTGGAGGCAATTCCTCAGTGACTGCAACCTATGATGAAGCGATGCCCGATGCAGTGGCTCCAACACATAGCGGCTATACCTTTGATGGGTATTACGACACTCCAACAGGGAGCGGGACGCAATACTACAGCAGCTCGATGGGCAGTGTGCGCCCCTGGGACAGGACAGACACCTATACGCTGTATGCAAGGTGGATAGTAAACACCTATACCGTGACTCTTGATAGCAAGGGTGGAAGTGGAGGCAGTGCATCGGTGAGTGCACCCTATGGCCGCCCGATGCCCTCTGCAA
>CAZPOJ010000057.1:0-4924 GCA_964588005.1 uncultured Sphaerochaeta sp. | reverse complement strand
TTCGGAGGCTATTACGACGCTCCAGGAGGGGACGGGACGCAATACTACACCAGTGAGATGGGCAGTGCTAACAATTGGAACAAGACCACCACTACCACGCTGTATGCCAAGTGGACGGCCCTAAAGTATACAGTGACTCTTGATAGGCAGGAGGGCAGTGGAGGCAGTTCATCGGTGAGTGTTCCTTATGGTTCTCCGATGCCCTCTGCAACGGCGCCAACGCGCACTGGCTATGCCTTCGAAGGGTATTACGACTCTACAGGAGAGGACTGGACACAATACTACACCAGCAGTATGGATAGTGTACGAACCTGGGATAAGGTGGATGATGGTAGGCTGTACGCAAAGTGGAGGGCCAATACCTATAGGGTGACACTTGACTGGCGGGGTGGCGGCGGTGGGAGCTCGGAGGTGGGTGCAACCTATGGCTCGCCGCTGCCCAAAGCGAATGCCCCTACGCGTAACGGTTATTTCTTTGACGGCTATTACGACTCGATAGAGGGAAATGGCATACCCTACTACACCATATCGGTATCCAATACGATAAACAGCGGTCGGCACTGGGACAAGGCGACCAATGCGACGCTCTATGCGAAATGGGTGCAGTGCCGGGTTGGAGGCTTAGGCCCTGGTGGAGGCTATATCTTCCATGACAAGGGTTGGTACAGCGATGGCTGGCGGTATCTGGAGGCGGCCCCATCCTATACTGAAGCTAGTACTAAGGTATGGGGAGGCTATGGCACGAGTGTAGGTGGCACTGGCACTGGTATTGGGACAGGGGAAGCCAACACCGAGAGGGTTGTTGGCACCTATGGAAATGCTGAGCCATTTGCTAGCAGGACAGATTACGCAGCACAGTTCTGCTCGTCTTTTGTGCATCGTGTATACACTGACTGGTTTCTCCCGTCGAAAGAGGAGTTGGCCCAGATATATAGCAATTTGTACCAGGAGAATCTTGGTGGATTCGCTGATGCGTGGTACTGGAGCTCCTCTGAGCATGATGATAAGTTCTCCTATTTTCATAGTTTTTCGAATGGGTTTCAAGGCAACATAGGGAAGAGTGCTGAGGGTAAGGTTCGTGCTGTGAGGGCTTTCTGATGAGTCTGGTGCCTCTTCTATTGTTCGTAGTTTTCTTGATGAAGAACAAGGCATTGGTACCTAGTCTTATTGGAAGTGGTCTCTTCGTTCGTAGAGGAAGGAGTAAAGAGCTATGGGTTTGAGAAAGCGTCGGTATATGTTCGTTGTGGTGCTACTGTGTTGGACAAGCATGACCCTCTGGGCCACTGATGCGAACGTGCGTTACGCCTTGGTGATCGGCAATAGTGCCTATCAGAAGATGACAAGCTTACCCAATCCGGTCAACGACGCTACGGACATGGCTTCTGCTCTGGAGGGAAATGGCTTTACTGTTGATTTGGTAACCGATGCCACTCTAGGGGAGATGAGTGATGCAGTTGGACGGTTTGTCAGTGCGGTCAACCTGTATGGAACTGAAGCTGCCCTTTTCTATTACGCAGGTCATGGGGTGCAGTATGAAGGAGTTAATTTTCTTGTTCCTGTGAATGCTGATATACAGGAAGGCTATGAGCTGTTGGACAAGTCTTTGACGATGGATAGCGTGGCAAGGGGTATGGACTATGCGGGATCGAGTTTTAACTTAATCATTTTGGACGCCTGTCGTGATAATCCCTTCTCTGCGACTCGAGGGGGATCCGGGCGCGGCCTATCGGCGAAAGGTGCTGAGGGTCGAGGAAGCATGGTGGTATTCGCTACAGCACCCGGCAGTGTTGCCGAAGATGGGAGAGGGAGAAACAGTCCCTTCACCCGTGCCTTTTTAGGGGAGATGGCCATCCCTGGGGTAGAGATTCGCGACCTGGTCACCGCAGTGCAGCGCAAGGTGCAGGAACAGACTGATGGCAGGCAGGTTCCCTGGCAAACTTCATCGTATACAGGAGAGTTCTATTTCCAGACGATGGAACAACAACTGGCCAAGAACCAAGGGGCTCTGGCCGGATTAGAGAGTGAGTTATTGGCTCTGGAGCGTGAAATAGCTTTGCGGGAGACAGCCATCAAGGCAGCAGGAACTGTTGAGGAGCGTAGGAGGCTGGAGGCCCAGCAAGCAAAATCGAAGGCTTTGGAGGTTGCCAAGCAACTTGAGGCTCAGAGAGCCTCTGATATGGAGAGGCAGACACAGGAGATTCTGGACTCCCAGGAGGCGCAGGATTCGCTTCGCAAGGAGATGGATCAACGCCTTGCTAGCGAAAAAGAAGCTTTGGCCCTAGAGACCAAGCAGAAAAAAGCTGAGCTAGCAGCTCTAGGGGCTCTGCAGGCAGAAACCGGTCAGTCATTGCAAGCACGCTTGGAGACGATAGCACAGTACAATCGTACTATTTTGGATATCCAGAGGCGATATGCCCAGCTGATCCAGTCAATGATCACTGATTTTGATACGTTGCATGAAGCGAAAGTTGCGGCCTTCAGGACAGAAAATCCCCGAGATCCATGGGAGACAGTTGCTGAGTATGAAAGCCGTCTCACAGGGAGGTTAACTATACTCGCTGATGCTACCGAGGCGGATAAAGGGAGTCAAAGCGGTGAGTTGGAGAGGCGTTTGCAGGAAGAAGTTGCGCCGTTGACTGCTCTGTTGAAGAGTGCACGAACAGAGTTGCACGGAAAAAGATATGAGGTTCCAAGTGATAGGGTGACTGTGCATGTGGGTCCCTTTGATGCAGAGGCGAAGCATTTTCCCATTACGGTGTCGGTGCAGGATGGGCTGGTGAAATGTACCCAATCACTATTCTATACGATTGAGAGCAGGGACCGAGAGATTCTAAAGAGCGAGTACTACAAGGTGTACAGTGCAGTAGAGTCAGGGGCACTGGTTGGAAAGGTTGCCTACCGGGTGTTTGAAACCTCAGAGGGATTGTGGACAGTAGTTCCTGAGTACGTGGAGGTGCTGAACCTGCTGGAAGAAGACGCGGTATTGTCCAAGGCATGGGAACGCGGGAAGCTGGTGGTCACTTCCCCAATAGCTGTGTTGCGTGTGGATGATACTGTCCTATCCATGTCTCTTGGGTCTATAGAGCAAAATATACTCATTGTTGGGGTACCTGAGGGGGCTACAGTCTCTGTGGACGGTGTACAACAACCTTTGCAGGGTTCTATATTCATGGGGAGTGTTGGAACTGCACAGCTCTTTGATGTGCGTATTGCAAGTCCTTGGATTTTTCATGATGTAGTGATTCCAAGCTGGACACCGCTGGGATATGGCAAGATAGCGTTCTGTGATGTTTCGCTGTTGGTCGAGCCATTTGGGAATGTCTTGATCCCAAGGCCCGATTTAGCGGTTGCTGTGTTCAAGGGTAAGGATACAACAAGCAAAGTCCCTATGGATTTTTCTGAAAATGGCTATTCTGCCAGGTTGGCTCCAGGTGAATATAGAGTTTCGGCGAGGGTTCCTGAGGATAGGTATGACGCGTTCTCAGCTTCATTTATAGTGAAAGCTAATGAGAGGAATGTCTTTGATCCAGGACCAGTACACCTTTCGTTGTTGCATAGGTACGAAGATACGCTCAGGGAGCGAGAGGCGTTACAGCAGGCTTTCGATGCTCGTTTTCCCATGAAGACCCTAGGGTGGTCATCTGTAGGTGTGGCAGCTGCCGGGGTGGTGGGCACAGTAGTGAGTTATCTGCTGTATGCTGAAGCGAAAAAAAACTATGAGGGTGCGGTTCTTTCCAGCGATTTGACCCGATATCGAAATCAAGTGGAGCTATACAACAAACTTTTTACGGTAAGTGCGGCTGTCGGTGTGTCAGGCGGGGTGACCGGCGGTACTGCCCTTGCTATCGATACATTTATGACAAAGAGTTTAACACGGCAGATAGCAGAGAAAGATCAGCAAGCAGCAGAATTAAAACGGCTCATCGGTGCTCAGAAAGCCCGTGAAGCGATGCATGAAGCTGCAGGCTCACTAGATTTCTTAGATGCCAGAGGAACGGGTACTTCAGGCCAGGACATTATTGTTTGGTTCTCCCCCGATGGTGGGTCGATGAATGAACCTAATCAGAGGATCTGTACTCCTGCCTCAAGGATTGGGCCGTTACCCCTGCCTGCCAGAGCTGGATTTGTATTTGAAGGCTGGTGGACAAGCTTAGGTAGTAATGGGGTCCAAGTGGATGCCCAGACACTAGTTGGAGAGGGCACTCCCTTTGTAGTGTATGCAAAATGGATGGCTAAAAAGTACTCAGTTCTTTTTGATACCAATGGAGGAGGTGTTGTACCTCCACTGCTTGACCTGCTACACGGTACAGAAATTGCTGAGCCTGAACTTCAAGCCAGGTCAGGGTATCTGTTTGGTGGATGGTTCAAGGAGATTGGGTACGTCAACCAGTGGGATTTTGAGAGGGAAAAGGTGGTGGAGGATACTACGTTGTACGCGAAGTGGGACAGGGTGTATACCTTGGCCGACACAGGTCCTGCTGGTGGATATATTTTCTATGACAAGGGCTCATACAGTGGTGGATGGCGGTATCTCGAAGCTGCCCCTGCAAGTACTGAGTGGAGGGATAAACCGTGGGCAAGCAAGCAGAGCAAAAGCTCAGTTGGTACTGCTGCTAGTATTGGCGCTGGGGCGATCAACACGGAGAAGATTGTAGCCAAATATGGATCTGGTGAGACAAGAAACAGCAGGAGTGACTACGCTGCTAAGCTCTGTTCCGATCTTGTGGTGAGTGGTTATGATGACTGGTTCCTTCCCTCTAAAGGCGAACTTGTTTTGATGCATACCAATCTGCATAAGAAAGGATTGGGAGGGTTTTCTGATACGTTGTACTGGAGCTCCTCTGAGAACGTTGAGAATGAGGCGTGGTTGGAGTACTTCAGCAAAAGTGGGACCAAGTACGACCCCAGTCAAAACTACAGGTAT
>CAZPOJ010000056.1:0-17662 GCA_964588005.1 uncultured Sphaerochaeta sp. | reverse complement strand
ACCAGGAGGTTTGCAGTACGTAGCAAGACTGTGATACATCAAGCAGGGGTTTTGGAACAACACGAAGGTCAGGGAGGCACGGTATGTTTGAATTGGAAGCAGAGGCGCTCAAGTGGAGAAACCATCTTGCGTCGACAAGAACACTTTCCTACAGTGATCTTGAGGAGTTGGAGTCCCGTTTGCGTGATAGTATCAAAGGCCTTGAAGAGCAGGGTATTGGGCAGGAGGAGGCATTCCTGCTTGCTGCAAAACGATTGGGAGATGTTCCTCACATCAAAGAAAGATTTGCAAAAGTTCCTCTTGAGGATATGTGGAGACCCTTGTTTGTTCCCACAGATACCCCTTTATCAACTAGACGGAATAGGAAGGAGATTGCTGTGGTACTCCTTCTTTCCTTGTGTGCCGGGCTCATGAGCAAGATTCCCCTCCTTCTCGGATATGGTGATATAGATGCCAACGAGATGCTGTACATGCGCATTGTCCCGGTGTTTATATTTTTTCCCCTCGCGTTGTACTTTATTTGGAAACGTTCGCTGCCATTGCCACGAAGCTTCCTTGTACTGGGCGTATTCCCTGTGTATCTATTGATTTCCAACCTGTATCCATCCATAGAACCGCATCATACCTCGCTGTTGAGCATAATACACGCCCCCATCTTGGGGGTGTATCTCCTGTTCTACTTCTACGGAGGACCGGATATAGTCTCTTCCAATGAACGAGTTGGTTGGCGCAATCCAAACACCCGATTGGAGTTTATACGGTTCCTCGGTGAATTATTCATCTTCACAGTCCTCATCGGATTGGGAGGCATGGTCCTGATAGCACTGACACTAGGAACGTTCAGTCTGGTAGGAATAGATCTTTCTGGGTTCGTAGCCTCGTGGATTGCACCTCTGGGCTTCTTCGGAATTTTCCCAGTTGCAGCATATCTGGTTGGGCAGAAGAAGAGTCACATCGAGAGTATCGCACCGATTTTGGCCAAGATATTCACCCCGCTGTTCCTTGTAGTGCTCATCAGCCTGGTTATTGCTTTCCTTTCCAGTACCCATACTGCATATGAGAATCGTATGATGCTCATCTGGTTCGATATCATCCTTGCACTGGTCTTGGCTCTTGCCCTCTACTCCATGAGTGCAAAGGATTATCAAAAAAATGGAGTGCAAACAGCACGGTACACAGTGTGGGATATACTTACTCTAGCCTTGATCATTGCCGCTGTAGCTGTCGACCTGATTGCTCTTTCCGGTATCATTACCAGGCTGAGTGCCTATGGCTTCACGGCGAACAAGGCAGCAGCCTTGGGCGAGAATGTGATTCTGCTGGTCAATCTGCTTTTACTCATGTCACAATATCTGCGGTATTGCATGGGAAAACAGCGATTTCAAAAGATTGTGGAGATGCAGATGCGGTTCTTGGATGTCTACGCGATCTGGGCAGTGGTGGTAATCGTGGTGTTTCCGCTCATATTCGGGTTCAGGTGATTTGGGTAGCTTACACCAACAAAACCCTGATGAAACAGGAGAAAGCAATACTTGTTGAAAGGGAATAGGTCATTGAAGTGCAATAAAACTATCGCAGAGATGGAGTCTAGCAATTCAATATCTTATTTGGGTTTTCTCTTTCGCCACCCCGGACATCAGATCCTACGACCTATACACAACCTTCTCAAAGAAGTGGTCTGCAACAATCTCAGCTGATCCTATCACACCCATGTCGGTGTTGACCTCTCGCTTAAAGACCGTCTTCTCCTTGGAGCCCTTCATCATAAGTGAGAGCGTTACATCACGGGCGATGGCAAAGTACCTGGGATACTCCCTAACCAGCACTCCCCCAAGGATAACCAGCTGTGGATCGAGCATATTGATCAGATTCCTCAAGGCCACGCCTGTGTTGTATGCCGACTTGTGAAGCAGCTCTACAACAAGCATATCCTCTTCTTCCATAGCCTTAAGAAGATCCTCGATTGAAAGGGTATGTTTCTTACTGAACAGCGGATGCTCAGGATGATCAGCCAACGCTTGTGCCAGGTCCCTGAGGATTGCCAAGGCCGAGCTCATCGCCTCCAGGCACCCCCTGTTGCCGCAGTTGCACAGAGGTCCATCATTTTGCAAGATGATATGCCCGATCTCCCCTGCTATGTTGCCCGAGCCCTGGCGGACATTTCCCTCAATGACCAGGCCCCCTCCTATACCCATGTCGATATCCAGGTAGACCAGGTCACTGTAGTTCTTGCCCATCCCATGCCAGTACTCGCCCAAGGCGATCGCATTGGTGTCCTTCTGGACAAAGACGGGAAGTCCCACACTTCTCTCCAGGGCCTGCTTCAAGGGTAGGTAGTGCAGTAACGAGATGTTGGGTGGCATCAGGATTACCCCAAGCTCAGTATCGACAGGACCGGGGGCCCCTACTCCAATACCAAAGACCTGGGAGATTTCGAGGCCACCCTTCTGTATCACTGAAAGGACCATCCTGGCCAACTCCTGCACAAACCGATCCTGGGCCTGTACCCCTTCCATGGCCAACGACTCCTTCTCCAAAATAGTCCCATGCAGGTCAAGCAGGGCCACAGCTGTCCTATAGGCATTGATATGAATGCCTATGGTATAGCCGTACTGCTCGTTGATGGTGTAGGTCGCCGCATTGCGACCGGGCCCACCGGAGGTCATGGCATCCTTGCGAATAAGGCCCAAAGCCTCCATCTCAGCGAATATCTTATTGATGGCCATGAAGGTCAGACCGGTTACCTTGGAAAGGTCTCCTTTGGTAACCGGAGGATTCTTCCGGATGTAGTGCAACATGGCCCGTCTGTTGAAATGCTTGAGTTGGAATCGGCTCTGGTCTGTCATACTTCTCCCTTGGTCTGTATGAAGATCACATCATCTGCCTCGCACGGAGCGCAGAAGCCCACCGTACACCCCTCTATAGGTTTCAGGTGCGTGATCTGTGACTTCCCGTTGATGGTGAAGCTCTGTATCTCTTGCTCACAAACAAAGCCAAACGTACCCTTATCACGAACTTTACACAACAGGGAATCGCTTTGTACTTCAACCCACCTGATGCCCGCTTGGGGTACAAACTTCTCCAGCAACCCAATGGCAGCCATCCCGTGTCGGGCAACGGCAATCTGGTACAGGGAGGCACCCCCTGCACTAAGGGATATCTTTACCGGTCTGTCAGCCTGTATTTTGTGTAACTGCTTGTTGATCACATCAAAGAAATACCCTCTCTCAACCTCCTTTGGCAAGGTTATGTCCCCCTTGATGGGCGGACCGTCCTGGTGCAGGTTGAAGAAGGCACAACAGGGCACACCTTGAGCCGTGTTGGTGACCTTCAGCAGGATCCTCTCCTTGAGGGGATTGGTAAACAGCACCTCCTCAGCGGGAACGGCTATCCCATCACAGGAGGCGACACTTCCATCACTGAAAAGCAGGGACTCAAGGAATGCGGCATCACTTGTACCTACAGGGTCACTGATATAGACAGGCCCCCCTCCTATGGAGCGAAGCAAGCCATGGCTCAGCCTCTGGGGGTGTAGAGTCCAGAACATATCCCAGTCCCCGACATAGAACTGCCCATGATAGAGACTGTTGTACACATTTTGCACAGCATGCTCTGCAAACCCACTCGCATCCTGGGGGACATAGTCGTCGCTGTTGCGCGAGATGGTAGAGATCCTGCGGTTCCAAATATTCTCAGTTGCCATCCCCATGCAGTTGATCACCCCAAGGGGGAGATGCAAGGAGGCTGCAGCCTCCAGGGCCGAATGCACAGCCTCAGCCGCCTTGGGAGTTGCCTTCACATACCGGTACTGGTTTGTTACCCCGCTTTGTCCGTCGACCTTGACGAAATCAAGGCCCTGCTCAGCGAGATACTCGTACCAACTATTCCAGAAAGCGAAGGCCTTACCCTTCTCAGGATGAGGAACCAACCTTCCGCTTGGCGTAGTGAGCAAGTTTTCACCCTGTTGAAGGGCAAGGGGGGAGTTTGGAGCTACCCCACCCCAGTATCCGCCAAAGGCGTGCCAGACACCTACATGCTTGATGCCGTACTCCTCCTTCAAGGTCTTAACCAGAGCCTTGAAGCCGGAAGGAAACTTCACAGGATCTTCCTGGAAGGAAGTCAGGCCCTTATCCGACTCCTGCAACCAACCATCGTCGATAAGCACCCATTGGACGGGGATCTTCTTCGCCTTCAGCTCCTTGACCTTGGCAAGGATGCCCTTCTCGTCCACCGCATGGTAGAAGGCATCCCACGAGCACCAACCGAAGCCCGAAAGAAGGGCCGACCGTTCCCGTTTATAGAGTGGCAACAACGTTCCCACCTGTTGTTGGGCAAAACCAATGGTTTGCTCAACAGCACGATAGGGATCTTCATCGGATCCGATGGCAACAGCCCAACTCGTGAGTGAGCTCATACCCGAGCAGTATGAAGCGAGCGAGATCTCAAGGGACTCGCCGTTGCCCTTAAGGGCTGCTGTATACCCCCGGTCACTGAGGGCTATCGCATACCAATGCGTTTCATCGGTCTGCCATACCAACGACTGGGTTCGCCCGGGAAGACCGGATATCTCCTCTCCAAAGGCAGGGCGAGACCACCAGTCCTTATGACGGTAGGCAGCGTGCCACCTCTTGAGACCTGAGGGCCCCTTGCACCGGATAGTTATCCCCTTCTCAGGGTGTATGGTGGTGTTGTGCTGGAAGGGGTGCTGTTCCAAGGTGAGGGTGCACCCCAACAAGAACAACCTCCCCCTGCTTGTAAGATCCAAGGAGGCTGCAACCTTATCGCCTGCAAACCGTATGCTGTTTTCCTCGTCCATAGCAGAGGGAAGCAGGATTACCTCTTCTCCCCCCCCTAGGTTGAGGATTAGTTCTAGTTCATCAAAGAGGAGCTTCTGCCCATACCACAAGCTAGCGCTTTCGTTTTCCACTTTAAAAGCATACATGTTTGTTGTTTTTATAGCATTGTGCATATCACTTGTACTCACTTGGGCAACCCCCTCTCCTTGATGACCGATGCATACCAGTGACCGCTCTCCTTGATGGTGCGCTCCAAGGTTTCAAAATCGACATGGACGATGCCAAACCGCTTCGAATACCCCAAGGCCCACTCAAAGTTGTCCATCATGGACCACAGGTAGTACCCCTCGAGCTTGCCCCCCTCCTCAATGAAATCGAGGCACTGACGCAGACAGTTGTGCACATAGGCGATACGGGTATCGTCATGCACCTTGCCGTCAGGACTCTTCTCATCCACCGTATCCTCAACGGTGATGTAGGTGCCGAACTTGGAGGCATCGACATCACGGGCCTCTGCACTCTCCAGGCCCAACCCGTTCTCCGTGATGATAAGAGGCAGGTCGGTGTACTCGTCGCGCACCATCCTCAAAAGGTCGAGCAGGACATCAGGATACTTTTCCCACTCCTCCAGCGTTGCAGGCTGTGGGTCGTCAATGCCCACATACCCAAGCAATCCCGTCTCCTTCTTCTTTACCTTGTTTCGCTTGTAGAAGTTGATGCCAAAGAAGTCGGAAGGTTCGGTCATAAGGGAAGCATCACCGTCTTGGATAAAGTCCATCGGTCCCACCATCGGCTCATAGAGGTCAACCATATACTGAGGATAGGTTCCCTTGAACAGGGGTTCTAGGAACCAACGGTTCACAAACCCTTCAGCCCTATGGGCAAGCTCTCGATCCTCTTCAGTATCGTCAAAGGGGGCGCTTGGGGAAATGTTCAGCGTGATGCCGATCTTAGAGCCGGTGGGAACAATCTTTCTGAAACTGCGCACAGCCTGGCCATGGGAGAGGTTGAGGTGGTGGGAAGCTATGAGGGCTTCCTTGAGGTCCTTGTGCCCGGGAGCATGCAGACCCATGTAGTAACCCAGCATGGTGATGACAAACGGCTCGTTGTGGGTAATCCAGTAAGGAACCTCACTGCCAAGCGCTTCAAACATCGTTATGGCGAACTCGTCAAACCAAGCAACAGACTCACGATTGACCCACGAACCTTTTTCATACATCCACATAGGAATATCCCAGTGGTTCAAGGTGACCACAGGCATGATGCCGGCAGCCTTCAGCTTTGCCACAAGGTCGACATAAAACTGCAACCCAAGAGGGTTCAGCTCCCCCTCTCGGGGGAAGACCCTCGCCCAGGAGACGGAGAATCGGTAGGAATCAAGGCCGATCTCCTGCATCAGGGCAATATCCTCATCCACACGGTGGTAGTGGTCACAGGCAACCTCTCCGGTATGCCCCTTGAAGACCTTCCCCTCTGTAGCACAAAAAGTATCCCAGATGGAGGGACCCTTCCCATCTGCATGGGGGGCTCCCTCTATCTGGTAGGCAGAAGTTCCGGTTCCGAATATAAAGTCTTCTGGAAATTTTCTCATTGGTGTACTCCCTACTGCCTTTTCGGCATCTCATCTTCTGTCAGTTCAAGCAGGTTTGTCGCAGTGACACCGCTTGTCCCACTCTTTTCATCAAAGGTGATCTTGAACGTCTGTATCTCATAGGGGCCGAACAAGGATGCAAACCTACAGTTGAAGGTCCCTATCTCTATGTCGACCTCAACCTCTTCGCCCACCACCTCACAAAGGCGGAGGATCCAAGCATCATCAGACTCCGATCGCTTCAAGGTACTCATCATCACAGAGGGGTTGCTGATGGTTAGGAAAGACGCCTTCTGTGCAAGGGGACCGCTATGGCCACTCTCCTTGATGACAGTCAGCCTCTGGTTCAGCTCTGCACTCTTTTGCCAGATAGCGGAACTCTGCCAGTTCCCCTTGTGGGGAAGCAGCAGGTAGTCAAACTCTTGAATACCCTGGTCCAGATAGAAGTACCGATTCGTATCATCCAAGACCATAGGCTCGTGATGGGCATAGGCGGCACTGCGCAACACGGTCATGTCCATCGTATCCAAGTCGAAGTCATAGCTGTACTTGGCATCGTTTGCCAAAGCCAAGCCGTAGATACCATCAAAGCCCTTGCCCTGTCCTGATACATCGACCCAAGCCTGCCCTGGCTGTTCATCACCATTTGCAGCTCTCTCTATGGTTCCATACGGAATTTCAGAAACAGCTTTCCTGAAGTTCAGGTTGAGGGGAAAGCGAAGCTTGACCATCGTCAGCTTCTCATGCCAGTCAAGCACGACATGCACAGCGAGTTGGCGGCTCTCCCTGCCCAGGGTAAAGAGCTGGACAATGGATGAATTGTTGTAGGTATGCACCACCTCTATGGTAGATTGAACCGGCCCGCACTCCTTGCATCTGATGGAGGAGAGTTGCATCAGCGTCTTCTTTCCATGGGCCCAGAAGTTGTAGATACCGTGGCTCCAGGTGTCGCTTGCATCTTCGATGATGACCGGCTGCGCACCTTGGCCCTTGAGGACGGAGAACTTTGCCTCCTTGTCATAGAGGCTCTCGATACACCCGGTCTCCTGGTCAAAGGTGACCTTCAGGTAGGCATTCTCCAGAGTATGGCTGCTTTGGAGCTCTTGTTTTTCTTGCTTGTTCTCTTGTAGGGCCTGTTTGCCCTCCTGTAGGCGGTAGACCCGATACCCTAAGGAAGGGACCGTAGGTACGAAGACTATCTTGTTGCGCCCCCGTGCAGCAGCGCTGGACTGTATGATCTGGAAGGGGATTTCTGCACCCTCATCATCAATGAGCTTGTAGGAAGCATCGACTTTGCCAAACTCAAGGCTGACGGCAGTGGTGACATCCCAGCTATGGGGATTGAAGACCACCAGGGGGTGGCTTGCCTCCTCTGCTTTGATATCAATAGCCCACGAGAGGGACTGCAAAGCGTAGTTCATATTCCTGTCGGCTATTGAGATGGCCTCCCCATACAGGTAGGCAGCATCATCATAGGCCTCACGCAAGCTGGTTCCAGCCAAGATGTCGTGGAACTGGTTGAACAGGACCTGCTTCCAGGCGTGGGTGAAATCCTTGGGATAGGGCTGTTTTCCCAAGATGGCTGCAATCGAGCTGTATTTTTCAGCGGCCAACAGCCGGTTCTCAGAGAGACGGTTGAGCCTTTTGACCTCCGAGTGGGCCGCATAGCATCCGCTGGCATGGTGTTGCAGATCCCCATGGTAGACAGGCAGGCGTACAGAAGAGGCTTCAACAGCAGCGAAGAACTCTTCGGGGGTGGAGAACAGAAGCTCAGGCAGGTCCTCGCTCTTTTGCAACTCCCTGATGCTCTCAATATTGGCCTTGGTCGGCCCTCCCCCATGGTTACCCACACCATAGAAGCACATACCCAGGTTCAGCGGTGCCTTGATCTCGTCGGCACAGCGCAGGACGTGCTCACTTAACTCATCCTTCCACGAGAGGTACTCATAGGGCAGGCGGTAGGCGGTCACTCTCGACCCATCGGAGGACTCCCAGGTGAAGGTTCTACCGGGCAACCCCTTCTCCAGGGGCATGGGGCGCATGAACACATAGGAGGTGCACCCGCTCTTTGCCAGGATCTGAGGCATCATGCCATGGTGGCCGAAGGAGTCCACGTTGTAGCCGTAGGTAGCAATTTTCCCAAACTTCTCCAGGAAATACCGCTGTCCTACAAGTGCTTGGCGTACAAAGCCCTCCCCCGAGGGGATGTTGCAGTCACTTTGGACCCACCACCCCCCTGCAAGGAACCAGCGTCCCTCTGCAATACGGGCCTGTATTTCATCGAACATCGGCTTGTCGTTGAGTTCAACCCACTCGTAGAAAGCAGCGGAGCTGCTGGTGAACACAAACTCCTCATACTCGTTCATCCTGTCAAGGGCAGACCGGAAGGTGGCCTTGACCTCCTGGAACCCCTCCTGCCACTGCCAGAGCCAGACAGGGTCGAGGTGGGCGTTGCCTATCATGTACATGTTCTTGGTTTTCTTCATCGCTGTTCTCTCCATAGTGTCAGGTTTTCCCCATGCTCTTGCATAGGGAGATATACGTGTTCAAAAAGGTTCTTATACGCTTGATGGACCGCCTCATCAGGGGTGTAACGCCGTGATGCAAGCTCTGCCTCCCCCCCAATAGCTGGCTGTGCTATATACGCACAGCCAAGGAGCGTCGCCTCTGCCTGCAAGGGGGCGTAGAGTGTGCAAAGGGAGACATCGGCCTTAATCTGCATCCACGGCGGGTTCTTGGTCCCCCCACCCACACAGTGGATGGTATCCCAAGACTGGCCAAAGACTCGGGAAGCTTTCTGTCGCATCCACTCCATCTCAAAGGCAGTGCCTTCCAGGACAGCCTTGAAGAACTCCCCCTTGGTGTGTTTGCGTTGGATGCCGTGTATGCTGCCCCTTGCTCCCTGGCTTGCGTGCGGGTAGTTGCTCCCATTGATATAGGGCAGGTAGACCATCCCTGTAGGCTCCTTTCCCAAAGGTTCCAGCAGCTTGAAAAGTTCGTCATAGCTGGTGTGTGCATCACAGAGCATCTCCTTGGCCCAATCCACCGAATCACCGGAGGCTGCAAGGCTTCCCAGCCAGTAGTGTCTCTCCCCGGTAGCCTGCCGTCCAAAGAGAAAGCCCGAGTCAAACTCCTTCTGACCAAGCCCATCCAGGGATAGGGAACCCATCAGGGTCTCGGCAGTGCCCAGGGAGTCAAAGAGGGCCCCTTCTGCAGCAAGGCCCGATACGGCCCCTGCACAGAGGTGGTCGTGTCCGCTGATGGCTACAAGGGTGGAGCTTGGAAGACCAAGTTCGATCGTAACCTCTCCTAGAGGTGCTCCCGAGGGGAGTACCTGAGGGAGGTTGGACTCATCCAGGCCCAGAGGAAGGAGATACTCGCCCATCCATTGACCTGCAAAGATATCATAGAGCCAGGTACGCGCGGCTAAGGTGGGATCTGTTGCATAGAGGCCGGTGAGCCTCATGGCAATATAATCGGGAAGCGAGAGCCAAAGGCACTCCTTCTTGTCAAAGGAGGAGGTCCTTAGCCTGTAAGCCATCTTGAAAAAGCCAAACTTATGGTGAAGGGGCAAGCCTGTCCGACAAAAGCGTTCATAGCTGTCGGCATACTCCTCACTCAGAAGCTTTGGCCGTCCGTCAAACCACGGCATGATGGGACAAAGGGGCTCGCCGGTCGATCGTTTGACAAAGAGACCCGCCTCGGCCATGCCTGCAATGCTGATGAGCTCTATGCTCGCCTCCCTCCCCTTCGACACTTGGCGGATCCCCTCTACTACCAGGGCCCACAGCTTGTGAGGGTCATACTCCAGGTGGGTACCGTCAAAGGCCCAGCAATCCCGGGTGTTGCCCCGAAACAGGTCCAGGAAAGTGCCGCCTCTGTCCAGCAGGGCAACCTTGCAGTGAGTTGTTCCAATATCTATGGATATGACAGCCATCGCTACTCCTTATAATCAAGCTCCTCCTTAGTGTACCCTGTCTGGCGGGATAGTCAATATCGATTATTAAACTTTTTTTACTATTTGCATGTTTTCCACTTCGCTTGCAGGGAATAGTGTGCTAGACTTCACTTCTAGGAGGAGCATATGAGTGGTGTTCAGCTTATCACCTACCCAGATTCTCTGGGAGGATCACTGGCAACCTTGCGTTCATTGTTGGAAGGAGCGCTACGGGGATACTTTACAAGCGGGGTGCATATCCTGCCTCCCTACCCCTCTTCAGGGGACAGGGGGTTCGCGCCCATCACCTATGAGAAGATAGAGAAGCTTTTCGGCAGCTGGGATGATATCCGAAGCCTGGGCAAGACCCACCGCATAACACTCGACCTCATGGTCAACCATATCTCCCGGCAATCAGAACAGTTCCAGGACTATCTTGCCCTTGGGGAAGCCTCCCCCTACAAGAACATGTTCATCCAGCCTGAGAAGATCTGGCCCTCGGGAACCATACCCAAAGAGGACCTGGACAAGATATTCCTACGTCGCAGCTCTCCCTTCTCCACCTATGAGAGGGAGGGAAAGGAACCGCTGCGGGTATGGACCACCTTTGGCCCCACCGACCCTTCAGAGCAGATAGACCTCGATGTACACAGTGAGGAGACTCGAGCCTTTCTCTTGGATTTGCTCTCCCGCTTCCAGAAGCACGGCGTCTCTTCGCTACGCCTGGATGCGGTTGCCTACGTCACCAAGAAAGCCGGCACGGATTGCTTCTTTGTCGAGCCGGATATGTTCGAGTTCCTCGACTGGTTCCAGGAGGAAGCGGCAAAGCACTCACTCTCCATACTGCCGGAAATCCATGCCCCACTTGCAATTCAGAACAAACTTGCAGAGAAAGAGTACTGGTCCTATGACTTTGCCTCCCCCTTTCTTATCCTCGATGCCCTCTGCAGTCACAACGCAGAACACCTCATAGATTACCTGCATAAGCGTCCTGTGCATATGTTCACCATGCTGGACTGCCATGACGGCATCCCCGTCTATCCGGACATCCAGGGCCTGCTTCCGGAGGCTACCATCCTCAGCACAGCAGAGAAGACGAAACTGCATGGGGCGAACTTCTCTCCCCTCTTGAGCGTGGATGCCAAAAAGTCGCCGGTGACAATCCACCAGATCAATGCCACCTACCTCAGCGCCCTGGGCAATGACAGCAAGGCCCTTTTGGCGGCAAGGGCCATCCAGCTCTTCCTTCCCGGCATACCCCAAGTCTACTATGTGGGCCTGCTTGCAGGAGAGAATACCCCCCAGTGCATAGATGGGCAGAAGGACCGCAGGGCCATCAACCGAAAGAACTATACCCTCCAGGAGATACAAGAGGCCCTCACCAAGGCGACGGTTCGTCAGCAGCTGGACCTGATACACCTGCGAAACACCCACCCCGCCTTTACAGGTGAGCACTTGATCCAAGGAGGCAGTGACGAGCTGGTCATCGAGTGGAGCCAGGATGCACACATCTGCCGCCTGACGGTGGACATGCACTCCCATGAAGTGCACATCTATCAGACAAGTGACCAGAGTTTATAAACTTCGTTTACTATATAAGGATGCATACCGAGGTAATGCATCCACAAGGAGCTTGAACATATGCAAGTATTGGCAGGTATAGACATCGGGGGAACCAAGACGGCCCTCTCGTTTGGAACCCATGAGAACAGAACCATAGAGATACTTGATCAACAGAGTTACCCCACGTTCGTTTTGGACTTCCCTAGGCAACTGGAGCATCTCATCGCCTTGATCGAGGAGAAGATGGAGAATAATCCCCTCTGGCAGCTGGAGGCGATCGGCATCTCGTGCGGAGGCCCTCTTGATGCAGAAAAGGGCAGGATTCTCTCCCCTCCGAATCTCCCCCTTTGGGATGATGTGGATATCGTCACCCCCCTACATACCCATTTCAAGGTTCCTGTAACCCTTTGCAATGATGCCGATGCCTGTGCCCTGGCCGAATGGAGCATGGGAGCTGCAAAAGGTTCCCGCCATATGGCATTTTTGACCTTTGGAACAGGGATGGGTGCCGGCCTCATCCTGAACAACAGCTTGTATAGCGGTGCTACAGGACTTGCAGGGGAGGTGGGGCACATCAGGCTTGCCGAGGACGGTCCCCTGGGATATGGAAAAAAAGGCTCCTTCGAAGGGTTCTGTAGCGGTGGAGGCATCGCAAGGCTAGGAGCTGAAAAGGCAGCAGAGGCACTCAAGGCGGGACAGAGCCCGCTATTCTGCAAGACAGAGGAGGACATCCCCTCCATCACAGCCAAATCCATAGCCGAGGCAGCAGAGGCTCAAGATCCCCTGGCCATGGAGATCTACCATACGGTAGCCCTCCATCTGGGCAAGGGGATAGCGATCATCATAGACATGCTCAATGTCGAGGTTGTGGTCATTGGCAGTATATTTGTCCGTCAACAGAAAATCCTTGAAGGCCCTATGTGGCAATCAATACTCAAGGAAGCACTGCCCCTCTCAGCTAAGGCTTGCAGGGTAGTTCCTGCAGGACTGGGTGAGGATTTGGGCAACTATGCGGCACTTTCGGTCGCATTGCAAAAGACAAGAGAGGTTTAGCTATGCATACAGAAGTTACAGAGAAGACAAGAGCCCATCAAAGAAGGCTCATTGAGCGGTATCCAAGCCTGGGTCCGTTAGAGCAGACGATAACAAGGGCATTTGTCCTGTTGCAAGAGACCTTTGCCTCAGGGAACAAGCTCCTGGTATGTGGAAATGGGGGAAGCGCCTCCGATGCAGACCATATTGTCGGGGAGTTGATGAAAGGGTTCTACAAACAGAGGACGCTGAGTGAGGAGCAGATTGCAATACTTGGTCCTGAAAGCCGCATGCTGCAAGGAGCGCTACCTGCGATCTCCCTACTCCACCCGGCTTCCTTGCTCACCGCCTTCGCCAACGATGTGGACCCCTCCATGGCATTTGCCCAGAGCCTCTACGGCCTCGCTCAAAAAGGGGACCTCTTTATGGGCATCAGCACATCCGGGAACTCCGTGAACGTGGTCAATGCCGCCAAGATCGCCAAGGCCCTGGGCCTGAGGAGCATCGCCCTGACTGGCCAGGGGGGCGGCCAACTGCTTGATCTGTGCAGTTGTACCATCAACGTCCCATCCACCATAACAGCTGAGGTGCAGGAACTGCACCTGCCTATCTACCACACCCTCTGTGCGATGGTGGAAGAGCACTTTTTCCCCTAGGAGAACCCGATGAACTACAAGCTTTTTATTGATAATAAGAAAATGCTCACTGCCGCCTCCCTTCTGCTTGATCGTTGGGACAAGGGTGTCAACTTCAAAAAGATCACCTTGAAAGCCAACAAGGCAGATATCCCTGGCCTGGCTTGGAAGCTGGAGATCAACAAGGACAATGCGTATGCCCTCACCTACACAAAAAAGGCATATTTCTTCAAGGCTCTGGCTACCCTGAACGCCATGCTTGAAACAGGGGAGGCACCTGAGCTTCGGACGTTTCCTTTGGAGGAAGCTGTTGGCATACAACATCTGGGGGTGAGCCTCGACTGTTCACGCAACGCAGCCTTCACCGTTACAGCAATCAAGACCCTGATCACGGATATGGCCTGTTGCGGCATGGATGAACTGTATCTTTATCTGGAGGATCTCTATCCGATTGAAGGCTATCCCTACTTCGGCTACATGAGGGGAAGGTACACTGAAGAGGAGATACAGGAGATCATCACCTTTGCAAAGATGTTCGGCATCGAGATAATCCCAAGCATCCAGACCCTGGCACACTTGGCAACCACCCTCCACTGGGAGTATGCAAAAGTCCTCAAGGATACCTCTGATATCCTCTTTGTCGACAGTGAGGAGGTGCACCATTTCATCGAAGCTATGATCAAGAGCATCGCCGGCCTGTTCGGTGGTACCAAGATCCATGTTGGGATGGATGAGGCGGAAGGCCTGGGTCTGGGGGCCCGCTTGGGAAAAAAAGGGTATGAAGAAAAAGCCTCCCTTATGGCACGCCATCTGGACATGGTTGTCAAGCTTTGCAGGAAATATGGAATGGAGCCTATGGTCTGGTCCGATATGTTCTTCAAGTCGGCCTCCCCTACAGGCAGCTACTATACCGATAGCACAGGGGCAAAGAATCCGTTCAGCAAGGCAATTCCTGAGGATGTCACCCTGGTCTACTGGGACTACTACCACCTTGAGAGCGACCATTATGCCAAGCAGATTGCAAAACACAAGGGCCTTTCACCCTCTGTCGCCTTTGCAGGGGGTGCCTGGACGTGGGGGGGCATAGCGCCAAACTACAGTCTGGCCATGAAAAGTACTGAAGCAGCCCTTGCTGCCTGCAAGGAGCAGGGAGTAGAAAGGGCATTCTGCACCCTCTGGTTCGACAATGGTGCAGAGACCCCTCTTGCCACCGCCTTGCCCATGATCGCCTACTTTGCCAACTGCGCCTTCAAACAACAAGAGGAGTTCCCGTTTACCCGATGGTTCAAATCTGTCTTCGGCCTTGCTTGGGAATCCTTCCTGCTTCTGGACAAGTTTGACCATCTTCCCGGCGGTGAAGAGCACAACAGGACAGCGGACAACCCTTCCAAATGGTTCTTCTATCAGGATCCGATGCTCGGGCTCTTTGACCTCTATGCCACAAAAGTTGATATCGATGCATATTACAGCACCCTGGCCCAGGAGCTTGGAAAGGTAAAACCCCCTAACGGACGTTTTGCCCTTCTGTTTGCGTACTATGAGGCGGTGGCACAGTTCCTATCTGTAAAGGCGAGCCTTGGGCTTGTGATCAAGGCGGCATACGACAAGGACGACAGGGAAGCATTGGAAAACACAATGCTGGCCCTCATTCCAGAAGCCATCCCCTCCCTCGCAAAGGTACAGGAGTATCGCCAAAGGCTTTGGTTTATGGAAGCAAAGCCCTTTGGCTTTGAGGTACTGGACCTGCGCCTCTCTGGCTTGGAAGGAAGGTTGAAGTATGCTTCCAACCGTATCTGGGACTACCTGCACGACATGGTGGATAGATTGGAAGAGCTTGAAGAGCCTCGTCTCTTGTTCAGAGAAAGAGAGACGACCTCCACCAGGGCCTACTGTGCCAGCAACAGTTGGCGTGAAATCGTAACAGCTGGAACAGTATAAACAAGGAGATTACTCTCATGAAACAAATTCAATCAATGAAAGGGATGCTCGCCCATGCCCATGCAAACAGCTATGCAGTGGGGGCTTTTTCTGCACGCTACACCAGGCTCATACAACCGTTGGTGGAAGCTGCCATAGCGTGCGACTCCCCCCTGATCGTACAGTTGTCAGAAAAGGAGATCCACCGCCACCAGGTAAGCCTGAAGGCGTTCGCTTCTGAGTTCTACCGGGTTGTCCAGCTGCTGAACCCACCTCTGCCCATTGCTTTGCACCTTGACCACACCAAGACCTTCTCGGTGATAGCAGAGGCTATCGAGGTGGGGTTCACCTCGGTGATGATCGATGCATCGGACAAGGATTTTGCAGGCAATGTACAATCAAGCAAAGAAGTGGTGGCCCTGGCCCACTCCAAGGGTGTCACCGTCGAGGCGGAACTGGGCAGGATAGGGACAACAGACCGCGTGGAGACCGATGAGGATGTGACCGCCCTTACCGACAGTGCCGAAGCCCTGAGGTTTATCCAGGAGACCGGCATCGATGCCTTGGCCGTATCGGTAGGCACCTCCCACGGCCCCTATACCACCACCGCCCCCACTATCGTCTACTCCATCATTGAGGAGATCAACGCCCTGACAGACCTTCCGCTTGTCCTGCATGGGGGCTCAGGTGTCCCCAGTGCCATGATGATCCGCGCGATCCAGCTACCTTCGGGGGGGATCAGCAAGGTCAACATCGCCACCGATGTAGAGCAGGCCATGCTCAAGAGCCTGGGCAAGAGCAGCCACATGACTGAAGACGAGCTCAATGCTGTAGATGAGGCAACCTTCGCCAAGGCATCTGAGGCAGTAAAGGCTCTTGCCATGGACAAAATCGAGCACTATCTCTTCAGTAGAGGGTGGGGAAAAAGTAGCCTGTAGCAGAGAGGTCTCCCTGCCTTTTTCTATCAACCGCCAAGTTCACCATTTTTGTAGGTATTCTTGAGTAGTTTTGGCATTTTCTTTCTTTTTTTTGGTATCTTTTTTCTTTTTTTATTGACGGATGCCAAAACGTGTCGTACAATTCTAATTACTGGGAACCTTCCCAGTAAATTATCAATCATAGAGGTTTTTATGGCTGTTACGATCATAGACATAGCGAACGACTCGAATACTTCCAAGAGTACCGTTTCGCGATATCTGAACGGAATGAAGATAAAACCTCTTGCCGCCCTGGCTATCGAAGCGTCCATAAAACGCCTTGATTACCACCCCAACATCAATGCCAGACGGTTGGTTACCCAGAAGACCCACACCATAGGGGTAGTTGTAGAGGATATTTCCAACGTCTACTTCTCCAACATCCTTGCCGGGATCCAGGCCTATGCAGCACAGGCTGGCTTTGTCTGCACCTTCCACAGCCGCGCTTCGAACAACTCCAGCGAATCCGAGTACCTTTCGTTGTTCAGAGAGGGGCAAATTGACGGGCTCATTTTGGGAACGTTCTCAAAAAGAACAAAAAAAGAGCTCGAAGACATAGCAGCATGCGGGTATCCCATCACCTTGATCGGGGATAATCGTGGCCTGAGCTCACTAGACTCGGTGGATGTGGACAACAAGAGGGGAACCATCAATGAGGTGGAGTATCTCTTTGATCTGGGCCACCGCCATATCGGTTACTTGCGAGGTCCTGCCAAGATGAGCGGGGCGGAGTTCCGCTACAAGGGTTTTATAGAGGGCATGAAGCGTTATGAGCTCGACCCTTCCTACTGCGTGAGCACCGAATGGACCGTAGAGGGGGGAGAAGAGGCGGCCACTGCCCTGCTCTCTGCCCACCCCGAGATTACCGCCCTTATCTGCTCCAACGACTACTGTGCCTATGGAGCCTTGATAGCGTGCAGGAAGGCGGGTCTCTCGGTTCCTCAGGATATCTCCCTGGTCGCCTTTGATGACGGGCCGCTTGCCAAGTTCTCCCTGCCTTCGCTGACGACGATCAAGCAGCCTTTCAGACAACTGGGGGAGATGGCTGCTCGACAACTCATCGCTAAGATTCAGGAGAGCTCTACGGTCAAGGCCAGCATTCTCCTCCAGTCCAAACTGATAGTCCGCCAGTCCAGCGGACCTGTAAAAACCTTCGAATTACCCGTAGGAGGATCTGATGGTAATGAATAAACGAGGCAAATATGCGTATTATT
>CAZPOJ010000055.1:0-17994 GCA_964588005.1 uncultured Sphaerochaeta sp. | reverse complement strand
TACGAGCTTTCAAACGAGGTGCAGAGGAGAAGCATGCTACAGAGAGCAGGACAAACGGAGTTGTCGGCCATACGGGTAAAAACAGCCCAATGGCTCCCAGACCAAGGAATATACCTCCGAGGACAATAAGTAACAGTACTCTGATTGGCAAACGGACCTCCTTATAAAGTGGTATTTTTACGTGCAAGACAGGTAGGACAAACACCTTTGAAGTACACGTCTTTATCATTGATCATAAATCCAGCCAAATCCCCTGGTACCAACGCTTCCATATCAACAGCAAAGTTGTAGATGGTTCCACAGGACCCACATTTGAAATGCCCATGCGTTTCAACTTCGATATCATACCTGGTTTCATTATCTTCTATGGTAATAACCCTTACCAGACCAGAATCCAACAAAATCCGCAGGGTGTTATACACTGTGGTCTTTGATAAGGTCGGTATACTCTTCTGTAGGTCGGTAAAGATTTGATCGACTGTTGGATGACACTGATTCTGGATGAGGTACTCTAGGACCTTCAACCTTTGGTGAGACAGATTGATATTTCTTACTTTCAACTCTTTCTTCAAGTCTTCAAAAGAAACGTTCATCAAACAACCACCTGCAATAATCTGTAATCATTACAAAGTAATAATCACTCCTAATATGATAGTATCACATTATGGGTAAGTGTCAAGAAGTTTTCTTTATTTCTCTTACTCCTACTAGTTTTACACAATAAAAAGATGGGTGTGGTATCTGCACTATTGGGTTACAATGGGATGAGGAGTTGGAAATGGGAATACGATTTCATCGGTCAATTAAGATTGCAAAGGGAGTTCGGCTTAACTTCTCTAAAAAGGGGCTGGGGGTATCAATAGGGCCTAAGGGCGCAAAGATCTCTTCAGGTCCTAGTGGTGTATATTCAAATATAGGAATTCCTGGAACGGGGCTATACTCCCGTACCAAGCTCTCTGGTCCTGCGAAACGAAAGAACTCTGCTACCGGCACAAGAGCCTCTGCCCAAACTGTTAAGCGATACTTTGAGGTTGAAGTCTCCATAGATGATCAAACAGGAATTGAAGACGTGAAGTTTTTTGATGATGGAGTTGTAGTGACTGATGCATCCCTGTTGAGAAAACTGCGATCAGAGAAGATTTTCAAAGAGCGCTTACACATCTTACGAGAAAAAACCTGCGCTGAAATAGAAGAAAAAACGCACATATTGACTCAGATACACAAGCACGCACCCCCCCTGCCTGACTGGGCGGAGCTACGGGCAGAAGCCTCTAACCAAAGACCTGACTACTATGTCAAAGAGGAGTTCACAATACCGAAACCAGATAGCGCTGAACTGTATCGAAAGCTGGAAGACGAGGCATACAATACGGTCAAAGGGTTTTTCGGCCTGAAAAGGAAACGGCAAGAGTACATCGATCAAAGAAAAGATGCGTATATACAAGCTGAGATGGAGGCATGGCAGCGGGCAAGACAAGAGTTTGAGCGAGCAGAAACAGAAAAGGAAACGAGCACAAACAAGCAGATCAAACAAGATTTTGACGCTTGGAAGGAGGAGATGCACCTCACCTTCAATCCAACCACAGCATACCTCACTGAGAAGCTAGACCAATATCTTTCTGAAATACAACTCCCAGTAGATTTTTCCGTCTCCTTTGAGGTGCTTGAAGACAACAAGGCTATCTATCTTGATATTGACCTACCCGAAATAGAGGATTATCCACAAAAGAAAGCAAGAATTCTCGCAACCGGTAAGGTATCGGTGAAAAACAAGACACAGAAGGAGAAAAAGCTTGAGTATCTAAGAAGTGTCTCGGGTATGAGTATCTACTTTGCATCCATGGTCTTCTCGCTATCACCAGTGATTGAAGAGGTGATACTCTCCGGCTATACCCAAAGAATAAACAGAGCTTCAGGAAATGTTGAAGATGAGTATGTCTACTCGGTGAAGTATGACTTCCCTAGGTTCAGCAAGTTGGACATTGCACATATAGAGCCAGAACTCACCTTACAGGCTTTTGCACATCGAATGGAGGTGAATGCACAGTATGACTTGAAGACGATACTCCCTTTTGAAGCCTGAGATACATACAGGGACTAGGCATCAGTGACACACCCTGACATAACGGACAAAGGCACCTTTATTGACCGTACATCGCTCTACAATGGTAAAGCCGGCACCCGTAATATCCTCATCCATATCTATAGAGGTAATGATCACCAGTTTACCAGTGATACGTCTGGAAGTAGTAATGATGCTCTTCTGCTGCTTATAGGTAATAGGGGAAAACAGACCATAGGGCATATCAATTATTGCCACGTCAAACATCTCCGATATAGCATTCATATCCCCTTTTACAATGCATGGCTCATACCCGAAGTACGCAACATTCTGCTTGGCTTGGTTTGCAATGGTCCAGCTAATCTCATACCCCACCACGGGAACTCCCAAGGATAAAGCTTCCAGCACTACCGTACCTACTCCGCAACAGGGATCCACCATGCTCATTTGTGTCTGCAGGCCAACGGCAATATTTACAATTGCTCTCGCTGTACGCGTTTCTAAGGAGTTGCTGTTTGTGCAAGGTTTCAGGTTGTGTTTTTCCCAGGGATTCTGATTCTGTTCGTATATGCCAAAAAGCCAGACCCCATCAAGTATCGTTAGGCCAAACCTGAGGGAAGGGTTTTGCATATCAACTTCACCCTGGATTACTTTGCCTAACTCGGTGACACTATGTAGCCAATGTGCATAATCCAGGCTCCCTTCTTCCCATTTGAACCTTTCAAACTTGAATCTTTTATCCTTGTCAAAGGTTATTGTCTCGTCCCTAAGTTTCTGAGTCAGCTCTTCTAGTGAGGAAGCAGTATGGAGAAGCGTGATCTTCACCTTCATAAAGGGACTGCGTGAAGGATCAATATTTCTAGAGGAAAAAAGATGTTTCCCCGTTGGAACTAGATCAAAGAGGGTTTTCATCTCTAAAAAGCACAACTCTCGCTCCTTCTTAGGATAATTGATCACGTAAAAATAGGTTTGTTCACTAGAGTTGCTCAATAGTATACCTTCTCCCCTCATGCATAGTTCTTGCCTATAGAGTGCCTACGAGCCACAGAATAGATACCAAGCAGCATCTATATACGCTCCTTACACCCTTGATAGATCAAAGGCCTCACCATCTATCCTTGGAACTCGCTTCTTCATCTTTTTTTCTATCACATAAAAATGTGGCTCTTCTGAAGGATTGATAAGGGTAATGGCCTCGCCAAAACTTCCTGCCCGGCCTGTCCTTCCTATTCTATGGATAAAAATCTTTGGAGAACGAGGCAGTTCATAGTTTATTACAAAGGGCAGATACTCAATGTCAATTCCTCGGGCGAGCAGGTCAGTAGCGACCAACACCCGCAGGTTTCCCTGCTTAAAGGCCCTCAGGAGCTCGGTCCTCGCGCCCTGGGACTTTTTACTGTGGATAGCTTTGGCATCAATACCGTTTTTATAGAGTTTGTCTGCAACCCTATCAGCCCTTTCTACTGAGGAGGTAAAGACCAGCACCTGTTCCATACCCTTACTCTTGATCAGGTACCGTAAAAGTGGGCCTTTTTTCTCCTCAGCTACACAATACACACTCTGCTGTATAAGATCGATTGGATCTTCTTCCTCTTCGATTCGTATCACTAAGGGGTCATGGAGAAGCACTTTTTCCAATGCATGGATATCCTCATGCAAGGTTGCCGAAAACAACAGGTTCTGGCGGTGCCTTGGCAGGAGGGCCAAGACTTGATCCACCTCCTTCTCAAAGCTGGCCGTCAGCATTTTATCGGCCTCATCAAGCACTACAATCTTCACTGAAGAGAGATGCACAGCATTCACTGAGACCAGTTCCAACAACCTGCCAGGGGTGGCTATGAGAATATTTACATTTCTCATAGCCATCATCTGAGGATTAATGGAAGCTCCGCCAAAGACAGCTAAGGTCTTTATATCGAGAGCCGCCTCATTGATATACGTGAGAAACACAGCATTAACCTGGGCAGCAAGCTCTCGCGTGGGAACTACTACCAAGACCTGCACATGCCGGTCTTTTAGCACTTCTTTTTTTTGCAGTTTCATGAGTATAGGCAGGACATAGCCAAGGGTTTTACCCGATCCTGTTTTAGCAATCCCAAGAATATCCTTATTCTGCAAGATTGCTGGAATGACCTCTGTTTGAATAGGATACGGTGTGGTTACGTCTCCTCGCTGTAAAGCAGTGACAAGTGAGTCTGAGACTCCCAAAGAAATAAATGACATATACGTTTGATCCTTTTTGGACAACTTCTCGCTTGAGATACGCTGACCATCGAGAGGCAATCATACGGTATTGCCTCTTGAGAGTACAGGGTAGCTTTGATGATTTGTATGCACTCCATCCTTGTTAGCTTGGCTAGCAGGGTTCTATATTAAGCATCTGCTCTAGAAGAGCTCCTTTTGGATGTACTCTTTCTTTTCTAGTTTTTTCTGCATTCTGGCTATAGCAGGGGCCCTGCCCAACTTGGTATAGAGGGTGAGGGCTTCCTCAAACCGGTGCATCGCCTCATACGTTTTTGCCATGCCAGGGAGATTTTGTATTTTAGTGTAGCAACGTAGAGCATCAGAGAGATCGCTATTTTTCAGATAGAGCTCAGCTGCTTGCTTGTAATCGTGCAACTCTTCATGCAGGAGTGCAGCTTCCTTCATCATGCGTGCCCTGGTGCAAAAATCCAGTATCCTTGAGAAATCCACCTTGTTTTTCTTGAGGAATTGGAGTGCTTCACCAGAACGTAAGGGAGAGAGGGTGAATAGCAGATAGTTGTGTATATCGATCGGCAGGTCTTGCAGTACCGCATCCAGATCAAGAGTAAAACGATCCTGGACAAGTGCAGTCAAAAGTGCATCGGAAGAAGAGCCGATACTTGCTAGTACCTGTTTCTTGAACTGTTCAAAGAATGGTTTGTTCAAAACAACACTCTGACTGGCTATCAGGAATATATGGTTGAGATAACGAGTATCAACGACCAGGTCGAGGAATGCTTGGGGTGCACTATGCACTACGATGAGCGTCTCAAACGATGCTAGATAGGAGAGTATCATTACAGTAAGCTTGTTGCTGGGTTTCCCTTTATTGAGTTTAGCAAGAAGCTCGACAAGTATCTGCTCCTCTGTATCATAGAGCAACTCACTAATGCCTCTCTTACTTCTCCTGTTGAAAAGCCTTTCCAGATAGTTGTTTGAGAGGGAAAGTTCCCGTTTCCTGCCGATAAACTCAATCCCTTTTTCAATTTTCCCCGCTTCCATGAAATAATCGAGTACTTCCTCATCACGTCCTTCTACAAGCAACGCCGATTTGAAAACTCCATCGGACTCGTTGACTGCTTCAAAGCGAGTGAGTGCTTTGCTGTACTGCCTCTTTCTGAAATGGAATTCAGCGGTTTCATAACATGCCTGAATCTGGTTCTGATCATAGCGTCGTCCTTTTCTCATACGCGAACGCAGAAGATCGATCACCTCTATATACGACTCCCTGTCCCCTATCTCCTCATATATAGCGATAGCCTGCTCTGTCTTACCAAGGGAGGCATAGCAGAGGGCGACAAGTTTCTGATTCCCGAGCTTCAGATACTCTTGAGCGGCCAGTTCAAATTGATCCTTATAGTAGAACAGGTCCCCAGCTTCGCTATGGCTGGACAAAGCGGCATACCGAACCCCTGCCTTGATCATAGACCGGGAACTATCTTCCATTGTCTTCGCTTCATCGAGCAGTTGCTCTTCCTGCTCTTTTGAACCTTCGGCATAGAGGGTGAACTGCTGGATTGCCAGTGCATACTCCTTGCGTTTCTCGTATAAGGTGCCCAACTTATAATGCTCGCCAAGCACGGTATAGCAGACAATGACCTCATTCCAAGCCTTCAGGCGGATATAGAGAGGGAGAGCCGAGGCATGGTCGCCACCCTCAACATAGTAATCCGCTGCCTTTTTCACCTGTTTCAGCCGTCTGTAGCAGAGCGCGGCATCCAGATACTGACCCCCAGCGGCAAAGTTCTCTCCTGCCAGCTCGTACGACCGCAACTTGAAATAATATGAGCCCAAAGATGAGAACGCCCTGGCTTTTTTCCAGTTCTCCACTGCCCGGTCAAAGCGTTTCAGGCACACCCAAAGGTCAGCCGCCTCGGCATACCTCTCTTCGGTTTCCAGGAGCGATATCTCGCAGGGAACAATACGGTCCTTGCGCTTCAGCTCCTTCCAAAGAGGGAGTGCCTTGTGGTAAGCACCTGCATCCTCGTAATCCTGGGCTGCCTCGGCCTTTCGCCCTCGAAACAAGAACAACTCGGCAGCCAGAAGATAAAGCTTCTCACCCCTTTTGATATAAGCTTGGCACACATCATACATGGCATCGTTTGCGCTGTTGCGATAACACTCAGCGGCAACTGAGTAGTGCTCGCGCTTAAAGAAGTAGTCGCCCTGCCCGTCCCACTCCTTTGCTGTCGATATGCGTTTCCATATCTGCTTGAGGGCATCTTTTTCCTCAGTGATGAAGATATGCGGTGCAAGCGCCTCTACCTGCCATACCGGAGAAGTGCGTGCCCCATCATAGATGATCAGGGTATTTCTTGCCCTGGTCACCGCCACATAGAGAAGGTTTATCTCGTGCCTGATCAAGGGGTGGTGGCTTGTAGAGAGGAAGTTCTCCGCATGGATCTTCCGCCAGATATCGGAAGATTTGGCATCGGATGAGAACTTCCAAAGGAGTACGGTGTCAAACTCCAAGCCTTTCGCTTCATTGATGGTGAATACGAGCTCGGTTCCCAGGGCCTTCATCAAGCGTCGTTTCTCGTTGTCGCTCCGTACGAGGATAACCTGCCCTGCTGCTGTAGCAGCCACCTCGCGGCTCATCTCCACCTCAGAGATGCCGTGGATGAGATACGGTGGACGGCCATTGAATTTCCACTCCTCCATCCGTTCGTGTCCGCTGATGCCCACCAGTTGCTGTTTTAGCCTGAGCAAGGCGTTGGAAAGCTTGACTACACTGCCGACACAACGGAAATTCAGATGCAAGTGGTGCACATCCGGCACCGGAAGGCCTTGTTCATAAAAACGGTTTTTTAGTTCTTCCCAGCGAAACCCACTGGGGTTGATGATCTGCTTGGGATCTCCTGCACACACAAGGGCCCCAGGTTTTTTCGAGAGCTTGAACAGGAGGGTAAGTTGGATATCAGAAAAATCCTGCACTTCGTCACTTACTACCAAGTCCCACTGGAACTGATCTTCAAGATGTTCGAGGGCGACTATCGCTCGTCTACAGAGATCGATCTCATCGAAGCGCTTTTCTGCTTCTAGCTGGCTTTGGTAATACTGGGCAATGCTGTAGATCTCCGCTCGGTCATAGAGGAAGTTGGGAGCCCTCTTTTTCCCCAGCTCGCTATATTCCTGCAGCGTGAGCAACGCTGAGGAGAGATGACTCTCCTTTGTTTGCAGGATGCGCAGGATCTCACCGAGGATAAAGGCGAAGGTGGCGTAGTCAGCCTGCTGGTTAGGTAAGGAGAGCTTTTGCACAAAGTCGGTAAAATCGAGGCAGGAACTCTTCTTTTCGATGATCCTCTCAAACTTCTTGCTAAAATCATAGGCTTTGAGTGCCAACAGCGCATCTTTGAGCTGACGCAGGTGGATAGTGGTGAACGTATTGTTCAGGTAGAGCGCTATAAGGGTGCGGTAGTGGCTGAGGCTTACAGGGGGATTCGCCCCCTTGATGATGGAGCGAATCTCCTCCCAGACCAGTACAGGGTCGTACTTCTTTGCAAGGCTATGGCGGCTGAATATCTCTGAGAACCCCTTGAGGTCCACCTCCTGTTTCAAGTCCGGGTGGATTGCCGCTGCAGCAAGTATCTCCAAAACCAGGTTGCGAAGCATAGAAAACCGCACTTTTCCGACTTTGTTTTCCAAGGAGGAGTGAACTATCAGGCCCTGGTACAGTTTTTCTGAATAATCTCTGAGAAAATGGCTGCAGGTGACAAACAACACATCCTGACCGGTATGGCTTCCCTTTACCAGGTAGTAGACAGCCAGCGTGGTTTTGCCACTGCCTGCTGTCCCGGACAGGAGTACAGGAGGCTTCAGCTTGAGCACATCCTGTTGCTCCCCTGTCAGATAGAGAAAAAGTTCAAAGAAGTCGGGATTGTTTTTCCCCAAGAGCCTTTGCAACTGTTCCTCACCAATATCCATCCACTTCTGAGGTCCGTAATCTTCCAGCACCTTCTGCTCAAGGGATTCCTGGGTGAACAGGTCATCAGAGAGGGAGTCGATGAACAGATCGTCAAAGCTCTCCTCGCTCGTGCTTTCGAACTGGAGAAACGGTGCGTTATCGGGAGCGATGGTCCGGGCTTTAGAGCTGATATTATCATGGTGGACCACTGCCCACAGGTAGATGCAGGTGCGACCTCCGTCTCTGCCAAGGGTGAAGATAAGGCGGTCTCCTTTGCTGATCCGAGCTTCAAAGACTACCTTGTTTGAAGGACCCTTGAGCTTCTTGACCCTGACTCCAGCATCCCACATGCCGTTTTCCAAGAAAGACAATTTCTCTAATACCCGTTCCCTCTCCTTTGTCGAGAGGGAGAGGATATCTTTCTTTAGACTTTCGTTGAGCAACAGCAGATAGGAGGTGTTTTCCATGATGATCCCATCATAAAAGCTCGGGTCTTCTTTGTCCAGCGATTACTGTACGTAGGAGCTACCCAACAGATGATTAGAATGATTGCCCTCAACAAAGGCGTCCGATGGAGAAAGGAGCAGAGTAGCTCTGTTTTCATAGTGTCTTTTTTATGTGCAACAAATATCCTTGTTGACAAGGGTTACTGAGGTAGGGTATTACCTATTTCTGCATAAAAATACAAGGCGTAAATACAGAGTTTTTTATATGGCCAGTATCTTTTGACAGTAAGGAATAAATACTCTATTATGAGGAGGATCCGGTTTCGTAGCAAAAAACTCAGTTGAGAAATGATAAACGGGCCGGAATTACCTACACAAGGAGACTAGAATATGAGAAAAACGATGCTTGTTCTGTTTCTAATCGTTGCAGCCGCCACCGGCTCGGTATTTGCCGCAGGAGTTGCGGAACCGGCCCCTGTTGCTGCACCAGTGGAGAAGTCGCAGATAATCTTGGGTTCAACGACCCAAGTTAACGGGGACTTCTTTGACGGCTGGACCAATAGTGCTACCAATGCCTACCTCAAAGAATTGATGGAAGGCTATCAGACGGTTGTATGGACCAAAGAAGGTCGATATATCATCAACCCGGTAGCAGTACCCTCCCACACCGCTGTGGTGAATGCTGACGGAAGCAAGACCTACACATTCAACCTTGCGAAGAACCTCACCTATAACGACGGTTCAAAGATTTCAGCAAAAGATTATGTTTTCAACATCCTCTATGCTGCATCTCCCGAAGCTATAGAGCTTGGCGCCCAGTATGGTGCCGGTCCTGAGTATGTTGGATACGATGATTTCCATAGTGGCAAGACCCGCTCATTCAGCGGCATCAGGCTCCTTGGAGACTACTCCTTCTCAGTGACCATCAAGGCAGAAGAACTTCCTTACTTCTTCGACCTCTCCTTGGTGTCAGTTGGACCGCTTCCCATGCATGTATTGGCTCCTGGAGTCGATATTACCGATTCTGGCAAGGGTGCAACGCTTTCAGCTGCTTACAATGCCGACCTGCTTCGTTCTACCATCCTTACCCCCGGAACCGGATATCGCTACAAGCCGATGGTTACTTCCGGCCCTTACCAGTTTGAAAACTACAATCCTGCCGACAGCACCGCAAGCGTTGTGCTCAATCCACGCTTCCTTGGTGAATATGACGGTGCGAAGGGTTCGATCGATCGCCTGATCGTCAAGTTGACCAACAGTGCAACCCAGATGGATGAACTGCGCACTGGTGCGATCGACATGCTCCAGGGTATTAGCGGTGGCGTGCAGATCAACCAAGGACTTGACCTTTCTGACAAGGACATAGTCAATTTCAACTCCTATCCTCGCTATGGATATGGAAAGATTGCATTTGCCTGTGACTTTGGACCGACACAGTTCGACCATGTCCGCCGTGCTATCGCCTATAGCCTTGACCGTAACGATTTCGCCCGCCAATACACCGGTGGTTTCGGAATTGTTGTAAATGGGTACTACGGCGCTTCCATGTGGGAGTACAGGGAAAATGCTGCGCAGCTTGATAAGGAACTCAATGCCTATGCTTACAACCTCCAGAAGGCTGAGCAGGAATTGATCAATGGCGGCTGGACACTCAATAAAGACGGCAAGCCGTTTAAGAAGGGTGTTGATGATATTCGTCACAAGATGGTCGACGGCAAGTTGATGCCTCTGGTTATCGAGTGGGCAAACACTGCCAACAACCCAGTATCCGATCTCATCTCCGCTATGCTGGTTCCTGAAGTCAAGAGGATTGGCATGCAGATCAACGGAACCACCGTTGATTTCGCAGTACTGCTCAACCACCTCTACAAAGACAACATTGACAAGCCTGTCTACGGCATGTTCAACCTCGGAACCGGTTTCAACAACACTCAGGCATACTGGTACTATTACAGCACCGATCCCGAGTACTTCGGAACGTACAACACAAACTTTATTTCCGACAGCGAACTCGAATCCATCGCCTTGGATATGAAGAGAACCGATCCTACCGATCTAAAGGGTTGGGCAGAGAAGTGGATCCGCTTTGAGAAGCGCTGGAACTACCTGCTGCCGGATATCCCCTTGTATTCAGACATGTATCATGACTTCTATAATCCTCGCCTGGTTGGATACGAATCATCATCCACGTGGGACTGGCGCTACGCTATCGTTCGCGCAAGTGTTAAGAAGTAAGGTATCTCCCCTTTCACTTTTTCTAAGGTGAATTTTTACAACCCCCATAGGGCATCGGCTTGAAAGCCTGCCCTATGGGTTATTTTAAACCCGTTCTTCTTGGAGGATAGCTTCTGTGTTAAGATATGTTCTTAAACGATTGATGTACATCGTAGTGGTGTTTCTAGTCGCTTCGGTGCTCATCTTCGCCTTATATAAATCAGTTCCAGGCGATCCTGCCCGTCTCATGCTTGAAGGGAATAAACAGAGTATGAAGCCGGAGGAGTATGAAGCTAGATACCAGGAAGCCGTAACCAAGCTTGGCCTGGACAAACCACTGGTTATCCAATATTTTACCTGGCTCTTTAACACTGTGCAGGGTGATTTTGGTTATTCCATTACTTATAAGATGCCAGTAAAGGACATGATCGGTGTTCCGATGAAGAATACCATCATGTTGAATGTATGGTCCTTGATACCGGTATTCCTCATAACGATTCCCCTGGGAATCTCAACAGCTGTGCGAAAGGGCAGCCGGTATGACAGCACTGTCCAAGTGGTGACGATCATCGGCTATAGTTTGCCTTTCTTTGTCATCGCATTGCTTTTCATATTTTTATTTGCAGTCAAGATACCCATCTTCCCGATAAGCGGAGTGCAGACTCCGGGAATGGAAGGGACTGCGATGCAAATGTTCCTAAATAAACTATATCACATGTCATTGCCCTTGATAGTTATGGTATTTACCTCATTAGGTGGTTTGACCCGGTATGTCAGGGCAACCATGATCGAAGCCTTGCGTATGGATTATATCAGGACCGCGAGGGCGAAGGGCTTGTCGGAAAAAGTAGTCATTTATTCCCACGCTTTCCGAAACGCATTGATACCCTTCATTACCATCATGACCGGTTGGTTCATCAGTATCTTCAGCGGATCGGTGGTAATTGAACGGACGTTCTTATGGAATGGAATGGGTAAGGTCATCATCGATGCCCTGAACCAGCAGGACTTTTCAGTGTCCTTGGCGATGGTAATGTTCTACCTTGTCTTGGCATTGGTTGGTAATCTCTTGATGGATCTGTCATACGGACTAGCTGATCCACGGGTAAAATTGGATTGAGGTGAGTAGATGAGCAACAAAAGTAACCATGGATCAACGTTTGGCGATGTGATGCGCATGCTCTTCCTCGGACAAAGGCACACCAAGCTCTCCTTGCTTGAAGAAGAGCAGATGCAAAGTCCCTACAAAACAATGCTGCGCAACTTCCGGGAGAAAAAGACCGCGATGATAGGAGTATATGTCTTCGTGGGGATTTTTCTCGCATGTTTTATCTTCCCCCTTTTCTACCCCCTGGATCTGCAATACCAAGATTCCACCCAGCAAAACACAAGACCCTCCCAGGCCTTCATGAAAACTCCTGCTGCATTGAAGCGCAATGCAGCCCAGATCGACGGAGGTTCAGTATTTGGTGTAGGTGTCGACAATGATGGAAATGTCTATCAGTGGGGCACCCTGTCGGCTAAACTTCAGGAGATGCCCAAGAATATGGGCCGTGTGGTCCAAGTCTCTGCAGGATTGGATCATGCACTGGCACTCAATGATAAAGGCCAGGTGTTTACCTGGGGCAATAACCGCCTGATGCTCAGCCCTGTTCCCATGGAAGTCTCCATGGCAAATATCAAGCAGGTGACTGCCGGCCACCAAGTATCGATTGCCCTGGATCATAGCGGTAAAATGTATGTCTGGGGAAACCTGAACATTGTAAACATCTCCCCAGGCGATGCCCAGGGGAAATTGGATAAGGTGGTAGTGAATACCACCACTGCCCTAGGCATCACCAAAGACCGTAATGTGGTGGTACTCAGCCAAAGGGAGACCCCCTTCAGCTATATCCCCAAGGAAGTGCAGGGTAAGGTCGTCGACATCGCCTCTACCGACAAAGCCGCCGCCGCACTTACCAAAGATGGTGTGGTGTATGTATGGGGAAGTGACAACTTTAATATTCTTGACATCCCTGAAGGTATCCAAGGACGGACACAGCACATCACAGCAGGCAGGGGCCACTTTACCGTCCTGCTTGATGACGGTACAGTTGAGTCCTGGGGGTCGAATAACTTCAAGCAAGCCAATGCACCCAACCTGAAAGATATTGTGGATGTCTCTTCAGACTACTTCCAAAACTATGCAATAGATAGCCAAGGCAAAATTCATACCTGGGGATTGCGCGGGTATCTGATGGGAACCGACCAGTATGGCAGGGACCTGTTCACGCGCTTGGTCTCAGGAGGCCGAATAACCCTGACCATCGGTGCCATTGCTGTTATCATCGCAGGTTTCATCGGTATCATCATCGGTTCCTTCTCCGGCTACTATGGAGGGCGTGTTGATATCCTGTTGATGCGTTTGGCCGAAGTGGTGAATGCAATTCCCTTCTTGCCGTTGGCAATGATTCTTTCAGCCATCATAGGCAGCAAGATCTCAGAAACGGGAAGGATTGCCATGATCATGGTCATCCTGGGCTTGTTGTCTTGGCCAAGCCTTGCACGGCTTGTGCGTGGGCAGATACTGGCAACCCGTGACCAAGAGTTCGTCACCGCTGCAAAGGCAATGGGAATCAAGGAAGTAAAAATAATTTTCAAGCATATATTACCCAATGTGATCACAGTAGTGCTCGTCAACCTCACCTTGAGCTTTGCCTTATGCATGTTGTATGAGTCATCGCTGAGTTATCTGGGGTTTGGAGTCAACGAGCCGAATGCCACGTGGGGGAATATGCTCTACGGGTGTAATGACTCAACGGTTATGTCGCAATACTGGTGGAGGTGGGTCTTCCCTTCTATTGCCTTGAGCCTCTGTACCATCAGTATCAACATGGCTGGAGACGGAATGCGCGATGCCATCGACCCAAAATCGAATGACAGGTAGGAGGCCATAGGTGGCACTATTAGAATTAAAGAACCTTCATACATATTTCACCACACGACGAGGTATCGTCAAGGCAGTCAATGGTGTCTCGTATACTGTTGACGAGGGTAAGACCCTTGGGGTGGTTGGCGAAAGCGGATGTGGTAAGTCTGTTTCAGCCATGAGTATTCTCAAGCTGCTTGACGGCAATGGATACATCGCAGAAGGAAGCATCCTTTTCAAAGGGCAAGAGCTCACCACCCTGACAACCAATGAGCTCTATACAATACGGGGAAATGCCATATCGGTAATCTTCCAGGAGCCTATGACAAGCTTGAACCCTGTCTTCACTGTTGAAAAACAGATAAGCGAAGCGTTCATGGCTCACCAGGACATGAATAGGAAAGAAGCTGCGAAAGAGTCCATCAGGATGCTCAATGATGTAAAAATCCCGAATCCCGAGCAGGTGGCAAAGCAGTATCCGCACCAGCTTTCAGGGGGGATGCGCCAAAGGGTCATGATAGCCATGGCACTTGCCTGCAAGCCTGACCTGTTGATAGCCGACGAACCTACAACCGCCTTGGATGTGACAATACAAGCCCAGATCCTGAAGTTGATGAACGACCTTAAAAAAGAGAAAGGGACTTCAATCCTGTTCATTACCCATGACCTGGGGGTAATTAATCAGATGGCCGATGACGTGGCTGTCATGTACTGTGGTGAAGTGGTAGAAATAGCTCCTGTAGATACCATCTTCTCCTTTGGGCAGTTCTCACACCCCTATACTGTGGGCCTGATGTTATCTATTCCAAGACTGGAAACAGAAACCGATGAAAAGTTGGAAGTTATTCCCGGAGTAGTTCCACACCCGCTGGACTTGCCCTCAGGATGTAAGTTCTCTCCCCGTTGCAAGTACGCAACAGAAAAATGTAAAAATGAACTTCCAGAATTATTGCCTGTCAGTGAACACCATTTGATCAGGTGCCATTATCCGGACAAGGCGGTGCGCGATGCAAAGTGATAAGAAAGTCCTGTTTAAGATTACCAATCTCAAGCAATATTTCCCATTGAAAAACAAACGACTGGCGGTAAAAGCCATCGATGGTGTCGATGTTGAGATTTATGATGGTGAAACCTTCGGCCTCGTTGGTGAAAGTGGTTGTGGAAAGTCGACCTTCGGGCGGGTGTTGCTGCAACTCTATCGACAGACTGATGGAAAAACCATGTATTACGGCAGACTGTTGGAAGATCTGGCCCCTTCCTATGTCAAGCAAACCCTTTTGACGCTTGCAAAGCGAAAGAATAGCCTTAAGGACCTGCAGAAGAAAAAAGATGAGGCAAAGCATTTGCTTGAGGATCTCGAGAAACGAATAGAATCGGGCTCTGAGCAAGATACTCGATATAAACTCTATGATGCTCAGAATGCGTACACTGCTGCTGAGAAACGTTTGCATGATGCATATCTTGATATTGTGCAAATCATCGGAGGGTTAATCGTTGCCGAGAACATGGAGGAGATCTCCAAAGTCTATTTGCAATGGTATGATTTGGCGAATAAGCGTCATCAGAAGGATGAAACGATTAAAAACTTGCAGCTTGATGGCACAGACCTGGAAGGTAAAATTCGTCTTGCAAGCAAAAAAAACAGATCCACCGAATCCTACCAGAAAAAACTCGAAGATGCTACTTCAGCCTTGGAGACAGTCAAGGCAGAGATTGCAGAGCTTGATACAAAACTGAAACGTGTACATGAAACCCTTGATCAGATGCGAGAACGCTACAAGGGGCATGAAGAGTTTGACCACTATGAAGCCCAAAGAGATACGGGAATAGACCTCTCCCGCTTAACATATAACGAGATGCGGCTGCTCAGAAAAGACCTTCAGTTGATTTTCCAAGACCCCTACTCTTCCTTGAATCCAAGGATGACAGTTGGTCAGATTATTGGCGAGGGGTTGCTTGCCCAACGATTCTTCAAGGAAGATGGAGAGTTGATGCAGGAGTACGTGATGAAAGTGATGGAAGAGTGTGGCTTGTCTTCGTATATGATCCACAGGTATCCTCACCAATTCTCAGGTGGCCAGAGGCAAAGAATCGGCATAGCCAGATCTTTGGCCCTCAATCCTCAGTTCGTAGTCTGCGATGAGGCAGTTTCCGCACTTGACGTCTCTATTCAAGCCCAGATAATCAACTTACTCAAGGATTTGAAGGAAAAGACACAATTAACCTATTTCTTCATCTCCCACGACCTTGCAGTCGTCAAGTATATCAGTGATCGTATAGGAGTCATGTATTTGGGGAATTTGATGGAGCTTGCCGATTCAAAGAGAATCTTTGAACGACCGTTACATCCCTATACGGAAGCACTGCTTGCTGCGATCCCGACAACCGATATTACCAAGCGTGGAGATACTGTATTGCTCGAAGGAGATATCCCAAGTCCTATCAATCCTCCAAAGGGGTGCAAGTTCCATACGCGCTGTAGGTATTGCACCGAAGTATGTACGCAGGTAGTCCCTGCATGGCGAGAGCTGGAGAGCAACCACTTTGTAGCTTGCCACCACCCGCTCTCCGAGACTAAGGAGTGATAGCCAGTGTTCTTCCGCAAGAAAATTGATCGAGTCCTTGACGTCGATGCAATTGAAGAACGACATAAGAAAGAAGAGAAACTGCCCTTGGAAAAGAATGATTTCCTGGCTATGTTGATAGCAGCGGGCATTGTTTTTCTTCCGGTGTTGTTGCTTCTTATCGGAATTGTGTACGCTATCTTGTGGTTCTTCATCAGGTGATACTATACTCATCCCCCACTCCGTTATATACTTAATTGCCATAACGGAGTGTGAGTATTTTTCAAACTGTATGAAAACGTAGGTATAGCATGGGTAGATCGAATAAGAGACTCTGTACTGCTCTCCTTCTTCTCTGCATCGTCCTCACCACTCTCTCTGCACAGTTTTCTCTGGGTGTAGAATTTGGCCTGCTTGGTACAACCGGTATTGCTGTGCAGTATGAGCAACAAAGGTTCCGCAGTGAAGTTGTCACACATATTTTTTTGTTAGATCTGCTGAGTGCACCTTGTAAAGGAGATCTGTTACACACCATCCAACAGAGTTCATGCATTGGAAAAGCCATCCTATCAGCAAGATGCACGCCCACCGAGAGGCATGTCCTATATGGAGGTATAGGCATGCTCGCTTACTTGAACCCGTATTACGGCGAATATATGGTTGGGATAGGCCCTGCCTTACAATATGCCTGGAAATTTCCCAGTAAGCAAAGAGAGCTACACGTTGATCTCTTGCTCCCGCTGGTTTTCACCCATAATTATGAGGAAGAACCCGTTGATGACTGGCCATCAACAGCAGCATTTGTAAGCATTGCGTTAATCGCGATGGCTCCAACCATTGGCTTTTCCTGGTCGTTTTAGCAACAACCAATGTTGAGAAACCTGTCTCAAAACTGCTTACCATAGAATAGCAAAACTCGACCCCATTCTAAAAAAGTTGCTCTTCAAATACTGAGAGGGCTAACATCTTAATTCACCTTCATCCTTGAAAGTAATAAAGCAAAACTACTGCCCTTTCCTTGATAACAGCAGTTGGATTGGGTAAGCTGATGCCGTAAGAAGTCAGAATCATTGATGTGAGATTGCCACCCGTCTGGGGTGGTGTTTTTTTGGAGAATTATATGGCGACAGATATGACAAAGGGAAATCTTGCAAAGGCCCTCATCCTATTTAGCATACCCCTCATACTCAGTGGATTGTTGCAGCAACTATATAGCTGGACAGACGCATTTATTGTTGGCAATACAGAAGGCGAAGGTGCTCTGGCAGCGATTGGTGCAACGCAAGTTGTCATAGGCATGCTGATCATGGCTCTTACAGGCCTCACTTCTGGCGTATCAATTTTATCAGCCAGATATTTTGGCATGAAAAAGTATTCACAGCAAAAAGATATTCTTTCTACCTTCATCATATTTTATGGAGGAATCTTCATTGTATGTAGCGTACTAGGGTTTTTTCTGGCAGAACCACTGCTACTGCTTATAAAAACCCCCTCCGATATTTTCCAATTATCCAAAACCTATCTGCAAATTACTATGATTGGCATTCCTTTTTTAGCCATATATAACATATATGCCGCAGTGCTTCGTGGTATTGGTGATAGTAAGGCGCCTCTCTACTCGGTTTTGGTTTCCACCATAATCAACATAGTTT
>CAZPOJ010000054.1:0-18058 GCA_964588005.1 uncultured Sphaerochaeta sp. | reverse complement strand
AGAGCCTAGCGACCGTATGACTGAAACGACCAACAACAGCTCAAGATGCTGGTACCCCATCCTGAAGAGGATGAACAGCACAAGGGTGACCAAGGCGATAAAGCCATCGCTGAGCATGATGAGATACTTCTTTCGGTAGCGATCGGCCCACACCCCGCTGTACAGCGAGATGATGAGGTGAGGAACCATATTGGAGAGGGTGGCTAACATAAGCCAGATACCGCTGGAAGTCTCGATGGTTATATACCAGATAATGGCGAACCCCACCACAGAGGAGCCAAACAGGGAGAGGTTCTGACTTATCATGAAAAGCACTATCCGCCCAGTAAAAAGGTCACTGCTACCCGGCTCTTGCCTACTCTCCATACAACTACCTTGGAAGCCTCCCACAAGGCACTCCATCCAAGTACTACGATACTACCATCAGCCTTTAAGGACAAGCTCTCTTGCCAAAGCAAGCGTACCGAATCTTATCAGAATAGAGCAAGGAGAGCCCGGTCATCGAGGCAAGGTGCTCTAGCGTCTTTAGAGAGTAGAAGGTGATGTGACTCCTCTCTCGGATGTAGTACCACTCTAGAAACTCTTCCTCGTTTCTGGGGTGTAAAAGCGTCATCACCGAAAGGACTCCCCCCGGGGCCAACAGGGAAGACAGGAGTTGGAAAAAAGTAAGGGGGTCAGCAATATGTTCAGCAACCTCGGTGCTTGTAATGAGGTCGTACGACCTGTCCAGATAGACCTTTTCCGGGCTAAAGAAGAGGTCGTAGCAATCAGTCTGGTAGCCATACTCCCCATCCAGCAGGAAAGCCAGGACAGGAGAAGGACCACTGCCAAAGTCCAGGGCCCTCCTGCCCTCCCCTGCAAAGGGCAGGACAGCATCCTCTACAAAGGCCCTGAAATACGCAAGGTAGCGTGGGTCGGAGGAGGAGTTCTCATGCATGGAGTACTCCTTAAAGGCCTCCTCGCTACTGGGATGGGATGAGGCATCGAGGGTGATGAGCTCACAATAGGGACACCGGTGATATACACCCCGCTGGGGGTGTATGATCGCTTTGGCTGTCGTATTACAAATAGTACAGTTCATATATCCTCTCCTTAGGGAAGCACTCTTTCACAGAGCAACAAGTCATCTCTGTCAGCAACTATTGCAATGAGTTCATCTGGGAAGCCATTGCCTATGAAACCTTAGAGACAAAAGGTCAAAGAACTTGTTGCTTGCCTGCAAGCTTCTGTGCTTGGAGGACAAGAGAACCGGTAAACTACAAACTATGGTCAGGATCTGATCCATTCAGACACTGGTCCAACACTTAGAACGTCACCGTCTTATCAGCCCACTCGACCATCTGGACACAGTCGATCATAGTGCTGATGGGACACACTTCAGTCTCGCCCATCGCTCTTGATTGCAAGCAGGTTCCACAGGCAAGGATCTCACCGTCGAGGGAGTGGAAGAGAGCAACTTGCTCAGCAACATCGAACTTTGCGACAGTGAGCGTCTCTATCTCTACAGCTTCACCCATAAGGAAGACCTTTACCTCATGACCGCTTTTTTTGGCTGTCACGGCAAATCTCATCGCATTCCACGCCTTCTCAGCCTCTTTGGTCTCAATAATAATGCCTAGTTTCAAAATATTACCTCCGTATGATACTCTTAAGACCCGTTATGACGGCGTCTATCTCTTCTTTGGTCGTGTGACGGCCCAGACTGAACCGCACAGCACCCCGCCCAACTGCCTCAGATACTCCCATAGCAGCCAATACAGGGGAGATGGTGGTTGTCCCTGCATGACAGGCAGAGCCTGTAGAAGCAGCGACATCGCTCAGGCCATCAAGGACCTTATGCCCATCATACCCTATAAAGCTGATGTTGAGTGTATTGGGAAGCTTCTTCAGAGGGTGACCGTTCAGGTGTACACCTTCACCAAAACTTTCCTTCAATCTGTTGAAGAAGTATGTGGTGAGCTCTGCAACAGAGGTACTGAGGATAGCCCTCTGGGCAACCTCACAAGCCTTGCCCAGACCCACCTCAAGGAGGATGTTTTCAGTGCCTGCCCTCCTTCCGCCTTCATGGCCGGCGCCATGGATCAAGGGCTCGATGTGAAGGCCCTCCCTGATATACAGGGCGCCTACACCTTTGGGTGCGTAAAGCTTATGGCCGGCTATAGTAAGGAAATCAACACCGAGTTTGTTTACCTCGAGGGGAACTTTCCCCACTGACTGGGATGCATCGGTGTGAAACAGAACACCGTGTTTCTTACATATCCGACCTATTGCCTCAATAGGCTGCAAGGTCCCCACCTCGTTGTTGGAGTGCATGATGGTGACCAAGATGGTCTTCTCGGTGATGAGACCCTCTATGGCAGAAGGATCGACCATGCCATAAGAATCAACAGGGACATAGTCCACCTCATAGCCCAGACTTTTAAGGTAAGCGCAGGGTTTGAGGATGGCTGGGTGCTCGATTACACTCGTAATGATATGGTTGCCCTTGTTCCTATAGGTGTGGGCAACCCCTTTGAGGACCATGTTGTTTGATTCGCTTCCCCCGCTGGTGAATATGATCTCACCAGGGTGACAGGCAAGCAGAGAAGAGACCTGCCTTCGTGCCTCTTCAACAGCAGCTTTTGCCCTAAGGCCCAGAGCATGGGTGCTGGAAGGGTTTCCAAAATGCCCATGGAGGAAGGGCAGCATAGCCTTTGCAACCTCTGCTTCTATAGGGGTTGTTGCATTGTAGTCCAGATAGATCATCGTGGTACCTCCCAGTACGTTTCTGGTTAGTAAATAAAATTTGCTATTGAAGTAAAATGAACTCAAAAAGATTTATTGGAAACTCAATCTCACATTTCTTGATAGTTACAACGCAAGAATTTCTTTTCTTTTGTGAAAGTTCCAACAGTATGTTTACTAATATCCAGTTTTATCAACTTCTTTTTTTCTTCATTTTCAATTTTATCTCTATTCAATGTTAAAATATATTGAAAATCCTCACCTCGTTCTTCTTGCTCATATACATAATTGAGGCATTGCACTAACGTATCTTGGTCAACATCAAAAATATTATCATGGACCAGAAATTGTGGATGATGTCTATTTGTATATGGGTTAAACATCAATCCTACATCATACATAAAAACTTTGGTTCTGTTTACACTGTGACTACCATCATCATAAATACGAAAGATGATTGAGACGGGAGTCTTTACATTTGCTCGATCAATAGTTTCTATAGTGAAGGATGACTCTTTGTTGCCCATTATTTTTTCATGAATAGTGAGGAGAGTCATTTCAAAGCTTTTCTGGTTCACTCTATTCTCATCTATTTCATCATCAAATGCTAATATTTCTTGTGATTTCTGGATTTGTAATTCTTTTTTCCTCTTGCTGTTTTTTTCATACTGATCGAACAAATGTCTTATTTCTGCACTTGAACGCTTTTTCTCTTCAAAAATCTTCAACGAAATTTTTAAGTTCTTTAGCACACCTCGTTGATCAAGAATTGCAATTTTTTCTGCATATTGATCATCAAGATCACGAATACTTTCAGAAAGGGACTTAATCTCTTCTTGCAGTTCCTTTGCTTTTCCATGTATGAGCATTTTCTGAAAATCCTCTACTTTGTTTTTGAAACCAACAACCTCGTAGAGAGATTTTACAACTGCTGAACCTAAATCTGCTTTAAATTGGTTGAATACAATTTCTATCTCTGTATCATCAATCTCTTCAGGTTTAGGCATGCTTTTAATTTTCTGATATTCATGGCGTATAATTTTTTGTTTGTTGCGCAAGTACTCCAGCATAGTCTCTAGCTCGATTATTTCTTTTTGGAGTGAGTCAAATGCTTCATGGCTTTTAAAATTATCAATTGCAGATTCCATTTTACTTAGATCGTCATTTAGAGCATTCAACTCAGCACTAACATCGGAAAGCCTTTTATTTCCTTTAGTTAAAACTTTCTTACCAGCTCTAATGATTACCGCCAACTCATCAATTTGTTTGGTTGTTTGAAGTATTTTTGAGTAAGAATCAGTATCTATCCCCAGAAGGAAAAGGTGTGGGTTCAAGTCTGCTGGAATCCTTTTTGAGACATCATGGCATGCTAAAATATCAACGAATCCTGAACGCTCATCACGCATCAGTATTGATAAAAGGCTTCGAAAACTTGGGATATTTGCCTTAGCTGAATGGGTAAATAATATATCATTCAAATAGCTTCTGGCATCACTGATTTTATCAAAAGAAACATGTTTACCATCCCTTTTGATATGGGGCATTGATTCATTTCTTCTACTCCTTGTAATTGTTAGCTTAGATTCGCCAATCTCCATATCTAACAAAACATTTTCGTCAAGGGGGAATATATCCTCAGGGATTTTTTTTAATCTCGAATGTGAATAATCGTTTAACAAGCAAAAATCAAGAAATTCAATACTTAAGGACTTTCCTACACCATTAGTCTTTCTCCCAGCAACAATGCTTTCATCATATTTTTCACCTAAAATTATATTTAAACCATCATGAAAGGTGATAACATCAAAATAATTATTTTCTGTGTAGAGCTTGCAAACACGAATTCTATTTATTTTCTTATCCATATGTTGGCCTCTTCAAACTCTACAATGCCAACAGAATAAAGGAAGGTTAATCCTATAATCAATTGACGACTGCTTTTTATTCCTTTTTTCTTCAGACAATCAGATAAGTCATAAATTGATACTTTATCTTTATCTAGCTTTCGAATTCCATCAAGAACAAGGTAGCCCATATACATTGCAGATGTTCTCGCAGTATTACTGTTTATCAGCATTATAAGCACTCCTTTCATTTGGAAAAACACTGCACTTTATCATTTCATTTATAAGATAAAACTTGATTGCTGCTCGATCATATCTCTTCCCATTTTGGCTCAACTGATGCTCGAAATATTTGACAATGCTTTCTAGAGCTCTAATTGGATCATTGGAACACTCATTTAATGCCTTGATGCTGATATCTTGTAAGTACATGATTGTTATCAAATCTTGCGCTGCATCAATTTCTAAGGTTACATTTATCATTTCCAATGCATTTGCATAAATAGAGTATAGAATGACAAAATCACTCTTCAAACGCTCAGCAAACTCCTTGAATCTTCGTTCAATCTTATATTCAGGGTCTACTACAACTTCAAGGCTGTCATTTTTCTCACGATTTTTGGTTATCAATTCAATTAAATCAATAATAGTACCTATCTCACTTGCTTGAGAACCGTATGTTTTTTGTGTTTTACTTATCAATTCCGTCTCTAGGAAATGATTTATATCACCTAATGTTTTGGTATCTTTCGATGCAAGCTCTTTCATCAGATCAGTATAATCAATTATATGAATATCTTTATTAAAAACAAACAACCCTTGAGTGTCAAAATGAACGGTATACTTTTTCTTTTTTACGAGAAGTAAAATATAAAGCTCATCATATTTCGTGTATTGGTCAAAATCGATAAACTTACCAATGGTTTTCTTTATTTTTTCACTATTATTGTCTGACGTCACTTGAAACGCAAGTTTCCGAGTATCATCAACCAGATCGATTGCAGGGGCATTTTTTTTATATGTATTCAGATTTCTCAGCTCATATCCAAATATTTTATTCACTAACATAGCATAAAAATCTTCAGAGACAATATTTATATCATAGAAACTCACGCAGTTAAATATCTCAACTTGTTTGCTTAAGAGAGCAAGTGATTCTCCAATGTTTTTTAGATACAATTCCTTTTTTATCATATAACAATCCTATAGAAACAATAAATATAATTCTCCACATTAGCCGAAGGTCGTATATAATCTAAACATCCTCATTCCAGGTTCTTGTAAGACACCTCTTTCAATTCCCTAATTTTCCGTTTCACACACCCTTACTACTAGCTTCACAGTGTTTCATAACCCCAACTTGTGGTTGAGGCACTGTTCGTATATTTTTCATTCGTCTCTTGAGTAAGAGGTCAACCGTTACGTTTTGCTTCATCTTTTCAGCTTCCAACCTTACAATAAATAAAAATTCTCACTGTCCTTATTTGCTGTAATTAAGCTTTTTATCTGATTTACAGTTGCCATCCTTCCACTTTTTTGCTTAACTTCATAGAAACTATACCATATATTCTAAACTGCTTAACAAAATTTTACTATTATAGTACTTCTCATTTTCATCTTACCAAATCATTATTTATTTTGAACAGTAACGCAATCATCAAGTATTCTATAAACCCATACACCATTTCTTCACTCTAATGACCACTTAAGAGCCTGTTCATCATGCAACTATGCATATACCATCTAGATGAAAACTACCTCACCTATTCACCTATGTTCTCCAGCAAGACAACTGTCTCCACATGCCTGGTATGGGGGAACATGTCCACAGGCTGGATTCCCCTCACCTCGTAAGGACCGAACCTCAGCACATACCGAAGATCACGCTCCAGGGTGTCGGGATTACACGAGATGTAGATGATCTTCCTAGGTCCCATCTTCAAGGCGGCTGCGAGGAACCTCTCGTCGCTGCCGTTACGGGGAGGATCGAGGAAGAGGACGTCGCAGCTCTGCTTCTCCTTGGCCATCTCCTTGATATAGACCGAAGCATCAGCACAGATAAAATCGGCATTATCAAGGTTGTTAGCCTTGGCATTGAGTAGGGCATCCTTAACAGCATCAGGGTTGGACTCTATTCCCAGGACCTGCTTTACGCCCATGCTTGCAGCAATGAGGGCGATGGTGCCGGTTCCGCAGTAGGCGTCGATGACGCTGTCACCTGAGGTCAGCTGAGCCATCCTCATGGCTATGGTGTACAGGATCTCGGTCTGCTCGGGGTTGATCTGAAAAAAGGACTTGGGCGAGATACGGAACAAAAGCCCGCAGATCTTCTCTTCTATATAGCCTTTGCCGTAGAGGAGCTTCTCGGGGATTTCACTGAGGACCATGCTTGTCTTCTCGTTGTTCATGTTCAGCGATATGGTTGTAATCTCAGGGTGGCGTTGTAGTAAAATACTCTTGAAGTCATTTTTGTTGGGAATCGGCCACTGCCCACAGACTAGAACCACCATAGCCTCACCAGTGAAGCGCGACACCTTGATCAGGACATGACGGATATAGCCTATCTGGGCATCCTCATCATAGGGTTCGATGCGGAAACGGTTCATCAAGCTTCGTATGGTGTTGAATATAGCATCAGCGGTTGGGTGCTCGACCAGACACTCGGTGACAGGAACAATATAGTGAGTCCCCTCACGATAGTTGCCGCTGATGACCTTGTTGTAGTAATCATAGCCAAAGACAGCCTGCGCCTTATGGCGATAGCGGGTAGGATCCTCCATCCCGATGATGGGTGCAATGGGACCAAACTTACCCAGGATATCCTCAACAAGCTCCTCCTTGTACTCCAACTGTATAGGGTAAGGGTAGGACATGAGGGCACAGCCTCCGCAATCTTTATCTAAAGGACATTTCTTGTACGTATTCATACCTCTTACCGTGACCGCAATAATGAGGTTTGTCAATTGTCTTTCCCCCATCTCTTTGGTATGCTAAGACTATGAAATATGTACGCTTCACCTACCAGGGCACCATCAGTTACGGCCTCCTAGAGGATGACACCATACATGCTATCAAGGGCACCCCCTTTGGTGAGTTTTCTTCTACAGGTAAAACCTTTCCCCTGAAAAAAGTACAGTTGCTTACCCCCTGCGACTTCTCCAAGGCAGTGTGCATAGGGCTCAACTATGCTGACCACGCCCTGGAGTTCCAACTCCCCATCCCCACCGAACCGGTGGTATTCATGAAGCCCTCCACAGCAGCACTTGCCCATCTTGGGGTCATCAAGTACCCCAAGATGTCCCACCGTCTCGATTATGAGGCCGAGCTGGCGGTAGTAATCGGCAAGCGCGCAAAAAATGTTCCCCTTGTGGATGTAGAGGACTATATCCTTGGCTACACCTGTGCCAACGACATCACAGCACGAGACTTGCAACCCAAGCAAGGGCAGTGGACAGTGGCCAAGAGCTTTGACACCTTCTGTCCGTTTGGACCGTTTATCAGCGACGAGGTGGATCCTTCAAACCTGACCATTGAAAGCCGGGTAAATGGCAAGACAATGCAAAAATCAAATACTAAAAACCTTATTTTCAATGTCCCCTTCCTGGTCAGCTACCTCTCAAACATCATGACACTGCTACCTGGGGATATCATCCTGACAGGAACCCCCGGAGGCATCAGCGGGATGCACCACGGTGATACCGTGGAGATCATGATCGAGGGCCTTGGGGTGTTGAAGAACACCATCGGCTAATGACTCATTGATCACAACAACGCAAGAGATAGGGAAGCCAGCAAAATTTGTGCACCGACTGCCACATCGACAACAGCATGCCCCACCATCAAAGTTCCAAGGTCTCTTTTTCTTGCATAGATCAGGGCAAGGGGTATCACCAGAGGCAAGACCGACAGAAAGCTATACAGGATATACTTCAAGTCAAAGAGCAAGGGGATAAAACTATGCTGCAAAGCATAGAAAAACGTTATGTATAGGAGTGAAAGCCTTGTATTACCTGTTGTTTTCTCCATTCTCTCCAGGGAATATCCAAAATAGAGCGGTAGTTCAGCAAACACATTGGTGAGAGGAAAAAGCAGCAGGTTTATCCCTGCAAGCCAAACAGGAATGGGTTGTACCATTGTTGTAGGCATAGAGCCATACAACAAGAATCCAAAGCCATACATCCCCGCCGCTCCCAAAGAGAGCATCACTACAGCAACTGTTGCTGTATACGTAAGGCTACCTTTGCCCTTTTCATACCCGATGAGCTTTCTATACGTCATGCCCTCACCCCTGAAAACAATCAACAGGAGGGTAATGGTGATGATATTACAGAGAATACAGATACTTAGCCACCACCGACTTGCCTCTTCCAATGATTGGCCGCTAGCCTTTGCAAACACAAGGCCAACGACAATGAACAAACCACTTCTCCACAACGGAAGCATGAACGGAACTGCTCTCTTCATGTACTCTTCTCCTTGGCTCTTATGGTGCAGGTGGCAATATACTCACTTTGATCGCCATCACCTCTATAATCATGCAGAACCATCTTCGGTGCAATACAAATTTGCTGTCCATGAGCTAGCTCCCTCTTACCTTCTTTGTGCATAGGATCTTCTTTTGCAGGGCAGGTATCAGGAAATTCCAGATACCTGCTTGAACGCATCCTAAAAAGGAAGAGCCTTTAGAATCGTTTTTTCATCGACATAAGCCGGTTGATCGAAAAGAGAGGCGATTATTCGCACTATCAAACAATCATTCACCCATGCTCTTACCTCCCGATACATATGAACAAAGGCGCTCCAATCTTTGAGATTTGGAACGCCTTTGTTCGTATTGAGAGGGTAAACCTAGCAAGGAAGGAGAGCAAGCACCTCATCGACAATCGCTACGGCCTTGTCAATCTCCTCTTTGCTGATAACCAAGGGAGGGACAAACCGCAGGACATCAGCACCTGCACTCAGGACCAAGAGCCCCTTGGCAAAGCAGGCCTCTACAACCTGTCTTGGGGGTATGCTCAGGACCATACCGTTCATCAGGCCAAAGCCCCTGACGCCTAGGCATAGGGTTGGATATTTCTTTTGTACTGCTTCAAGTTTTTCTCGCAGGTATGCTCCCTTCTCTCCAACCTCATTGCAGAGGGAGGTTTCACAAAGCCTCTTCGTCATCTCACACACCCCAGCCATTGCCAGGGCGTTGCCTCCAAAGGTCGAGGCGTGGTCACCAGGACCCAAGACGCTGCTTGTCCGCTTGTTGGTGAGCATTGCCCCACAGGGGACTCCCCCTGCGAGGGCCTTTGCCAGGGTCAGGACATCAGGCTTCACGTCATAGAGCTGCCAGGCAAAGGGTTTGCCGCTTCGCCCCATCCCACACTGCACCTCGTCGTAGATCAAGAGCAGGTCATGCTCGTCACAAAGCTCTCTCAAGCCTTGGAGAAACTCTTGAGTTGCAGGGACAACGCCCCCTTCGCCCTGGATGGGCTCGACCAGGATGGCACAGGTCTGCTCGTTGATGAGCTCCTCTACACTTGCAAGGTCATTGAAACGGGCATACTTGAAACCCTGGGGAAGGGGATCAAAATCCTGGTGGTACTTAGGTTGTCCTGTAGCGGTGACCGAGGCGTAGGTCCTGCCGTGGAAGGAGTCCTTCATCGTGATGATCTCCGTCCTTGCCGGGGTGCTCCTATGGCCGAACTTGCGTGAAAGCTTGAGGGCAGCTTCATTTGCTTCAGCGCCGCTGTTACAGAAAAAGACCTTGTCCATCTCTGCCAGGTTGCAGAGAGCTTTCGCAGCTTCGATAGCCTTTTCGTTGTAATAGAGGTTAGAGCAGTGCAGCAATCCGCTTTTAAGGACATCAGAGAGGGCCTTTGTAAGACCTTCATCGCCATAGCCCAGGGCATTGACGGCGATGCCCCCCACGAAGTCCAGGTACTCGTTTCCCTCTGTATCAGTAAGGGTGCAGCCCTTACCCCCGGCAAAGACCACACCTACCTGGCTGTAGGTCCCAAGCAAGTACTGCTTACCCTGTTCTATCTTCTGTTGCATATCCATCTACACCGTCTCCTCTGTGACCATGGTACCGATACCCTTGGTCGTAAATATCTCAAGCAGGATGGTATGAGAGACCCTGCCATCGAGGACGTGGACACTCTTTACCCCCTTCTCTAGTGCATCAAGGCAGCACTGGACCTTGGGAATCATCCCCCCGGCAATGGTTCCATCCTTGATATAGGCAAGCGCTTCTTGTTTTGTGAGGGAGCTGAACAGGGTGGAGGGATCATCCTTGTCCTTGAGTATTCCTTCCACATCGGTGAGGAAGATCAACTTCTGTGCATCGAGGGCTCCTGCCACCGCACTGGCTGCATAGTCGGCGTTGACATTGTAGGTATTGCCCGCCTCATCAACGCCCACAGGGGAGAGGATAGGGACAAACCCATTGTTCATGAGTGTAGTGAGCAAGGTGGTGTCCACCTCTTCTATCGCTCCCACAAAGCCCAGGTCCCTTCCCTTCTCATCCTTTTTCTTGGAGCAAAGCAGCGTGCGTCCATCCTTGCCGCTTATACCGACCGAGGGGATGCCCACACTCTGCAACTGCTCAACCAAAGCCTTTCCGATAGAGCCAGAGAGCACCATCTCAGCAATCTTTGCCGTCTCGGCATCGGTGACCCTCAATCCATCAAGGAACTGTGTCTTCTTGCCCAGCTTGTTGAGCATGTCGGTTATATCGTTGCCCCCGCCATGCACCACAACAGGCTTCAACCCGATATACTTGAGCATGGCGATATCCTGGATAACCGAAGCGCACTTCTCCTTGTCCACCATCGCTGAGCCGCCATACTTGACCACCACCACACTGCCGGCAAATCGCCTGATATAGGGGATTGCCTCAACCAACACCTCAGCCTTGAGGATCTCATTTTTCATCTTGTTCTTCATCAGCTTCTATAATCTCCATTGATGCGCACATACTCATAGGAGAGGTCGCACCCCCACGCAGTCCCGCTGCCCGAACCTTGACCCACCTTGGCATGAACCTCGACCTCCCTCTCCAGGAGGATGGTCTTGGCCATCTTCTCATCAAAGGCTATGGGTTGTCCCTCAGAGAGAACCTCTATACTGCCCTTCGCTGATGCAAAGGAGAGGCTCACCTGCTCAGGATCAAAGGATGCTCCACTGTAGCCCATGGCACAGAGGATCCTCCCCCAGTTGGCATCACTGCCGAAGAAGGCGGTCTTCACTAAGTTGCTTGATACCACCGAGCGGGCAAGAGCCTGCGCGCTCGCCTTGTCCAAAGCGCCTGTGACACTCACCTCAATAAACTTCCCCGCTCCCTCCCCATCACGCACTATTGCCTTGGCAAGGGCGGTATGGACAAAAAGAAACGCCTCCTTGAAGTTCTCCCAATGGGGGCTCTCTTCATCGATCATGGGTGTGTTGCTTGCTCCATTGGCAAGGACAAGGACCGTGTCGTTGGTGGAGGTGTCCCCATCGACACTGATCATATTGTAGGAGTCGACCACGCTCTCACCAAGAAGGGCCGCAAGGCTCTTCTTGGATATCAGGGCATCGGTGGTGATGAAGCTGAGCATGGTAGCCATGTTCGGATGAATCATCCCCGAACCCTTTGCCATGCCTCCGATGCGCACGGGTTTATTATCTATCATGAGCTCGACGGCAGCTTCCTTGGTGAAGGTATCGGTGGTGCAGATAGCCTGGGCAGCCTTTGTATCCGCTTCCCTGCCTGTCTTGAGCTCCCCTGGTATCGTTGCAATCCCTTTCGCTACGGTCTCCATTGGAAGGGGGACACCGATGACTCCGGTGGAGCAGACCAGCACTTCGTCCCTCTCTGTTACATAGTTCTTCCCAGTCAGGCTCTGGGCAGTGAGGAGGGCCATGATCTGGGTATCCTCTTTGCCTTGCTCTCCGGTACAGGCATTTGCATTGCCGCTGTTGATTATAATCGCCTTGACCGTATCCTGGTTTTTAACCAGGGCCTGGTCCCAGAGGACAGGGGCCGCCTTGACCAGGTTGGTGGTGAAAGAGCCTGCAAAGGTGCAGTTCTGTTCACTGACCACCAGGGCAAGGTCCTTATTCCGTTTCTTTATGCCACAGGCTATGCCATTGGCAAGAAAGCCTTGGGCGGCGGTTATTCCGCCTTCTAGTATCTTCATTCTATTACTCCTACAGGGGATTGACGGCAGAGGAGGCCAAGCCAGAGTTCTCCGCAAAGCCAAACCTGATGTTCATATTCTGTACTGCCTGTCCCCCAGCGCCTTTGATAAGGTTGTCCAAGGCTCCGATCGCAATGACACGGTGCGTCCTCGGATCAATTTTCCAGCCAATGGCCACGGTATTGGTATGGGCTACAAACCGTGTCTCAGGCAAGCTTGGGCCCATCAGGCGGATGAAGGGCTCCCCCTCATACCACTTTGTATAGGCTGCCCGTACCTCCTCTTCTCCTACCCCATTCTTAAGGTTAGCATAACAGGTGGAGAGGATTCCCCGGTTCATCGGGACCAGGTGAGGGGTAAACTGCACGACAAGCTCCTTGTTTGCCAAAAGGGAAAGCTCCTGCTCGATCTCCGGCGTATGGCGGTGGTCAGTTACCCCATAGGCCTTGAAGGATTCGTTGCACTCACAGAAAAGCGAGGAGGTCCTCTCAACCCTTCCCGCCCCTGTCACCCCGCTTGCACTGTCTATTATGATGGAGGAGAGGTCTATCAAGCCCTCACCCACCAGAGGGGCTAGGGTCAGAATTGAGCACGTAGTATAGCAGCCGGGGTTTGCAATGAGGTTTGTCTGGGAAATCTCCTTGCGCCTTAGCTCAGAGAGGCCATAGACAGCCTCTGCCATAAGAAGTGGACTACCATGCTTGGTTTTGTACCACTGTTCATAGAGCTCTACATCACGCAGGCGATAGTCGGCTCCCAAATCGATGATAGTACAGCGCTCAAGTATCTCAGGGGTGAGACGACTGCTTGTCAGGCCATGGGGAAGGGCAAGAAAAAGGACCGAACAGCGCTTGCTCGCCTCTTCAATACTCTCATCTTCCAAGACCAGGTCACACATGCCCTGCATCGAAGGATATATGGAGGAGAAAGTCTCCCCCGCATAGGAGTGTGATCCCAAGTAGGCCAAAGAGACGTGGGGGTGGTTTGCAAGCAGGGATACCAGTTGGGCTCCTGCATATCCTGTAGAGCCAATGACACCAGCGGTTACCATAGCTTCCTCCAAGGGGCAGTTTTGGTATAATTATACAGAAATACCCAATCATTACCAGAGTTTATGCATAAACTCTCACAACTATTGCATGAATATGTATTTTTATTACTTAATCGCAAAGAAAAAAAGCTTAAGGAGTTGCTTCCTAGTATCACTGATAGGGCCTTTGGGCATGCAACAGCATAATACCTGCACTAAAGGCAGTAAAAAGGGCGAGGTAGTAGCCACCGGTCACTATCCATCCAAAGAATCCGGCAGGAACTGAAGTCAGATAGGAGACCACTATGACCAGGACAGCAACTACCGAAGAGAGTATGATGGTTAGTGATTTCCTTCGAAAGAAGAGGGAACCCAGAATGAGCAAGCCCAGCCCGATACAGGAGAGGGCAGCATGCTCCATCTGCAACAGAATGCTCCCGTCGGCACTATTGTCCAAGCAAACTTCAATGAGGAAAAAAAGCAGGGGGGTAAGAAGGGAGAACCCTATAAGTAACACCCCCCCTGAGACGAGGATAATCCCGGCATTCTTCATAGGGTAGCCAACATCTTCTCCACATGCTTGAACAGCAGGGGGTCGACTTCAAGAGAGCTTGCCTTTCGCTCAAGGCCAAACCGCTTGTTTTTTATAAGATTGGCATAAGCGGTGGCGATGCAGGAGACCGCATCATCGACCTTGATGACCCCGGTATTGAAGACGATGTCATACATGCTTGCATCATTTGCATCAAAACTGAGATCTGATTCGATGAATGATGCCCTGATCTGGTCAAACTTTTGCAACAGAGCCTCACCTTCGAGCCTTTTGAGCGAATGCTCCTGCATCTTCCTCTCGACACGGAGGTTGAAAGGGGCTTGGATACGAACGTTCAGGACATCAGCATAGTCCTGGAAGAGGCCAAAACCCCCACGACCAAGCATTACAACATTACCGCTCTTAGCTACAGCCTTCATCGCCTGGATAAGAAAATCAACGGTAGTGGCTCGCTCGTGGTCAAAGCGCTCCCAGAAGTTTGGTTTTGAGTCATAGACCTCATCAAAGAGGCTGAAGCCGTACTCACGCATGATCAGGCCAAGCTGCTGCTTGTCCACATACTTGAGACCGAGCTCCTTGGCAAGCTTCTTTCCTATATAGGTTCCTTCACTACCCATCTGACGCGAAATGGTAATAACTCCCATAGGCACCTCCTTGGTGTTAGAAAGGGGATACACCCCGTATCTATAGGGTAAACAGTGAATTGCGCGCTGTCAAGGAAGCGATGAGGCCTTGTGTTCCTATTGTGTATCAGGACAGGGTCTCCCACTCTATATTGAGGACCTTCTCGACAAATACCTTGGCAAGGTTGGGATCAAACTGGGTCCCAGCATGCTTTTTCAACTCCTTTGCAGCTTCCTGTGGACTTACGCTATCGCGGTAGGGACGCTCTGCTGTCATAGCATCATAGGCGTCTACAACCGTCACGATCCTTGCCTGAATAGGTATCTCCAGCCCCTTGATACCCTTGGGATATCCCTTGCCATCATAGCGTTCGTGGTGGGCAAGCACATACCCTGCAAGACCTGCCATATCTTCAACCGAGTAGAGGATGCGGTACCCTATCTCAGGGTGCCTCTTCATCTCCTCCCACTCCTTGTCGGTAAGCTTGCCTTCCTTGTTCAGGATCGTTTCGCTGATGGCAATTTTGCCAATGTCATGCATCAGGCCAAGCAGCTTCATCTCAGAGACCTGCCACTCGTCCATCCCAAGGGCAGTGGCCAAGGCTTCACTAAAACTGCTAACCCTGCGGGAATGAAGTTCTTCGCGTTTGTTCTTCTCATGCAAGGTGTTGATGATCGCATAGACAGCACGCCCACGCATATGAGGTGATTCCATGAGCTTGCGGGTATCGACATCCTTTTCTGCGTGCTTGATAACCTCATTGATATCCTCATCGGCACTTTTCATCTCACAGAGGCCGAAGCTCACCGAGGTTCGTACAGAGTCATTGACCAGCATCGAAGAAACTTTCTCGCGGATTTCTCGAATGATGAGCTCCGCCTCCGGTTTTGCTGTATTGAAGAAGACCAGGGCCACCTCGTCCCCCCCGACTCGTGCAGCGTAGTTGCCCTCTCCAAGGTACTCTTTGATGGTGGTGGCAATGCTTTGCAGGAGACGGTTCCCCGCCTCCCTGCCAAAAGCTTCATTTATGATCCTCAAGGCATTCACATCCCCAAATGCTACGGTCATGGGGAGTCTCCCTTCTGAACTGAAGCGGCTGACATGCTCTTCAAAATGGGTGCGGTTATAGAAGCCGGTCAAGGCATCGTGGGTGCTTGCATAGCGCACCTTGTCCTCTTTGTTCTTCCTTTCTGTAATATCTATGGTCATGCACAGGGATTCCAAGCGCTCATCATCGGCAGGATCGAAGACACAGAGGGAGAGGTTTCCCCAGACAGAAGAGCCATTCTTCTTGATGAATCGCTTATCAAAGTTGAAAGGTCCCTTCTCCCCTAGACGCATCTTCTCTGTCATCAGTGCTGAATAGCCCTTATCATCAGGGTGGGTAACCTTTTCCCAGGTACTTCCGAGCAGCTCTTCACGGCTCACGCCAAGCAGATCGAGATAGCTCTGGTTTACCTTTCGGATCTCACCGGTAATGATGTCGGTAAGGGACATGCCGATGGGAGACTGGTCAAATATGGTCTTGAACTGACGCTCACTTCTTCGGAGCTCTTCGATGGTGGCAACCCGATGGGCCTGGTTAAACAACAAAAGGCAGAGCAGGTAGAAGGCTATAGGGTAGTAGACAAACAGGGGAACCATCATTACAGAAAAGACCTGGGGCTGAATCTCCCGGGGCAGCAGGAATAGGCAGAGATAGACCCCTAGGTGGACAACCAGCCCAACTAGGAGGAACTCAAGGCCCAAATAGGGCTGTCTGCGAGAAACCTGCTTAAAACGGAGCCCACGCCAGATTCTTCCTAGCACAAAGGAGACGATGATCAGGGCAACGCCTGCAACCTGGCCAGTGCCTCCGATAACTAGCCTAAAAGCCACCATGATGAGGGAACCAATAAGGGCAGGGATAAAATTAAAAATCATTGCAGAAACAGCGACTATCATGGAGCGGGAATCAAAGCGCACCCCCTCTTCGATAACGATGGGATTGAACATGATAAGGATGCCCAGAAAGCCGATGGCAAGACCTACCAAGGGGGTATGGGAGATGATTTTCTTGTAGTTCTTGAACGGATAGGTTGAATATACCACACTGAGGGTAAGCAGAAACAAGATGTTAAAGAGTATATCTACTGCCATTGCTATAGCTCCCCGCCCTCAAGGAGTACAACAGTATTCCTTCCCTGTTTCTTTGCTTTATAGAGGGCCTTGTCCGCCCACCCGATCAAGGCGGTGATATCACCGGCATGGGGGGAAGCAGCAGCGACTCCGATGCTGATATGAACAGAAATACTGGCCTCCTCATACATGAAGGGGTGATCTTGCACTGCCAGGCGCAGTTCATTACATTTTGCCAATACCTGGGCTGTACTCATTCCGACAAGGGAGATGATGAACTCATCCCCTCCAAAACGGGCAATGGTATGGCTATGTTTCAAAACCTTGTTCACCACAGTGGCAAAGCCCTTGAGGATCTCATCACCTGCGAGGTGGCCATACTGGTCGTTGATATCTTTAAAATGGTCCAAGTCACAGAGAAGCACATGGACACTGGTGCCCTTGGCATAGTGTTCCACAAGCTCCTCTGCTATGCGCTCCATAAAGTACCGGCGGTTTGCCAAGGAGGTGAGAGGATCAAGATAGGAGAGATCCCTGAGCCGCTGTTGCAACAGCCTGCGCTCAGTTATGTTGATTATCATAGATGTCACGACACGATGCCCACGATACAGATTGGGCATGGGGAACATGCGTGCTTCAAACCACTGGATTCCCCCAGGCCCATCGAGGTGAGGGATTCTAACTGTACTTGTCTCTAGGGGGTATTCAAAGCAGTTGAGGGTCTTGCCTTCCAAGGTCTCTCGTACCTTTTGCATAAAAAAGTCGGCAAAATCCTTCTCCATGAACTCATAGATATTTTTCCCTCGCATGGCAGTTGAGTCGTCATAGAGGGAGCGCTCGGTCCCGCCAAGCACCTCGATGTAGGTGCCCTCCTCAGTGATGACCATAAAAGGGTCGGGGATGGTATTGAACAGCGAAAGCGCTAAATCTGTTAATATGGCCTGTTCCATACTTCCCCCTTTTTCCTGTAAGAATACCAATTGTAAAGCAATAAAGC
>CAZPOJ010000053.1:0-18071 GCA_964588005.1 uncultured Sphaerochaeta sp. | reverse complement strand
AAAAAGAGGATAAAGTAAAGCTCTCAGGTCTTATTTTTACACAGATAGAGTATATTATTTGATATTTTTATACACTTTAGTTTGCTTTCCAAAGTTTGTATAGTCTTAGTGGCTGTTTACAATACTTCTTTAGGAAAGCGCTTTCTTTCCTGTGTTCTCACTTGGTCTGTGCAAGAAAAATAGCACTCCTTGAGTCTTTAGCCTGCAACTTCTGACACCTCTTTAGTCTGCATACAGGAAGTTCTCAATCTTGTCACAGAGGGTGGAGGTCTCGGTCTCAGGGTGGAAGCTCTCAGGAAGGGAGCGCATCATGAACACCCCGTAGTTCTTCTTGATGACTCGGCTGTCCAGGATCAAGACCACTCCCCTGTCCCCGGTATTGCGCATCAGGCGTCCAAAGCCCTGCTTCAGCTTCATGGTAGCCTCCTTGAGGGCCAGGTGGTAGAAGCCGCTGCTGCCGTTATTGTCCAGGTCGTCACACCTCGCCTTGAAGACAGGGTCGGTGGGAACGCTGAAGGGAAGCTTGACGATGATCACCATGCGCAAGGTGTCCCCAGGAGCGTCCACCCCTTCCCAGAAGGAGGAGGTGGCGAAAAGGGTGCTGTCCTTGTCCGCTATGAAGCGGTTGAGCAGGGAGTAGCGGTCCATATCCCGTTGGCAGAAGAGCTCAAGCCCCTCTTTGGCAAACCGGGGTTTGAGCCTTTCACTGACCTTTTGCAGCATGGCGTAGGAGGTAAAGAGGACCAAGGCCCCTCCTCCTGCAGACAAGACTGCTGAGAATACCGTATCACACATATAGGATACGTACTCCTCTTCATTATCCTTGGTAAGCAGGGGGGCATCGCTTGGGGTTAGCAGCATCAGGCGGTTCTGATAGTCAAAGGGCGAGGAAAAAGCTGCCTTCCTATAAGGGCGCATCTCATCATACGGGAGCCCTACCCTGCCTCCCCAGAAGGCAAAGTCATCATTCAAGTCCAGGGTCGCCGAAGTACAAATTACTGTGGCAAGCTTCTTGAACAGGGCATCGACCAATATGGGGGCTATGGAAAGGGGGGTGATGCAGACCTCCACCGAACGGATGTTCCTGTAGGACTCTGCATTGAACCAGTGCACCTCATCCCCCCAGAGGGGGAAGTTGCAGAACTGGGAGAGGACCTCGCTCATCTGGGAGATCCGTGTTCCGCGTACCATCAGTTCATTGACCTTGGTGGCATACTCCTCAGGGGCTTTTTGGTGTTCGATGAAGTATCCGATCTTGGCAGCAAGGCGCCCACTGGCCTGGGCGACCTTCGTTGCCTGGGCGACAAACTCAGCGAGGCGGTGCTGCTGCTCGGGCTTGATGAGCACAGGCTGGAAGTTGTTCTTCTGAAACACCGCCAACAGGTACTGGTCCAGGGTGCCCACATCCCCGCTGAGCAGATGGATGTCATCGCGTATGCGGTCAAACAGGTCGGGCTCGGGGGAGAACTCCCCCAATTGGTCCAAAAGGGACTTTGAGGCGAATCTGCCCGAGCGTTGGATCCAGGAGATCTGGCGCAGCATCTCCTTGGAGGTGTACTCGGCGGTAAAGAAGTTGGAGGCATTCTGTTCGATATTGTGCGCTTCATCGATGATGAGGCGGTTGTAGGCGGGCAGGACCGCTTCCTCGTCGAAGCCGATATTGCTTTCATGGCGGCTTCGTGCATCGGTGAAGAGGAGGTGGTGGTTGCTGATGATGATCCTGGCTTCCTTTATCTTCTGCTTCGCCTTGAAAAAGAAACACTCCTTGAAGTAGTCACACTTATGGGTGTTGCACAGGTCCCCATCACAGAGGACCTCCCCCCAGATCTCGCCAAGGCGCCCGGGATAGTCACTGCGTAGGCCGGTATCGGTTTGCATCGCCCACTCGTTGAGCTGGTAGAGCTCGCTCTGGGGATCCTGGGCGAGCAGGGAGGCGTCATTGCGCACAGCGATGAACCTCTGGAGGCAGAGGTAGTTGCCCCTTCCCACAGCCAAGGCGGTCTTGCACGAGAGGTTCAGGATCTTGAAGAGCATCGGAATGTCCTTCTCGTAGAGTTGCTTTTGCAAGTTGATGGTCGAGGTGGCGATGACAGTCCTCTCATCGGGCTCCTGCATGGCGTGGTAGAGGGCGGGCACCAGGTAGGCAAAGGACTTGCCGATCCCGGTTCCTGCCTCGATGGCGGCTATTGCATGGGTATCGTAGCACTCACGCACCAAGTCGGCCATAAGGAGCTGTCCTTCACGGTACTCATAGGCAGCGAAGCGCTTCTCAAGGCTTCCCCCCTTGTCAAAGATCTCGTAGATGTCATTCTTGGTCAATGTGGTATTCCTGTATTTTCCTATGCAGTGTCTTGCGCCCGATGCCCAGCGTCTCGGCAGAGCGGGTCTTGTTTCCCCCGTTCATCACCAAGGTGGCGATGATCAGTTGCTTTTCAGCCTCTGCCAAGGTGATACCCACCTCAAGGGAGAGATGTGCAGAGTTGTCCGATAGCCTGATAGAGGAAGGAAGGTCCTCAACTTCTATCACAGAAGAGCGTGAAAGCACAACAGCACTCTCAATGGAATTGCGCAGTTCACGGATATTGCCCGGCCAGTCATAGGAGAGCAGGGCCTTTTTTGCCCCGTTGGAGAAGCCTTCGATACGCTTGTCGTTCTCCTGGTTGAACTGGGAGAGAAAGGAGGTCATCAACAAGGGGATGTCCTCCTTTCGTTCCCGCAGGGGGGGAACATGCAGATGGACCACGTTGAGCCTGTAGTACAGGTCCTCACGGAAGTTACCCTTCTCAATCTCCTTGAGCAGATCACGGTTGGTGGCACAGACGACGCGCACATCGACGGTGATGGGTTTCTCACCCCCTACCCGCTCAAACTCCCTCTCCTGCAGGACGCGCAACAGTTTTACCTGAGTGGAGGCATCGATCTCCCCGATCTCATCGAGGAAGATCGTGCCCCCGTCTGCAAGCTCAAAGCGTCCCTTCTTCTGGGAGACAGCCCCGGTAAAGGCGCCTTTCTCATGCCCGAAGAGTTCACTCTCCAGCAGCGATGCCGAGAGTGCTGCACAGTGCACCTTGACGAAAGGCCCCTTGGAGCGGGTACCCAACTCATGGATGGCGTCGGCTACCAGCTCCTTGCCCACCCCGCTGTCCCCGGTGATCAGGACCGAAGCACGTGTGGGTGCGACCTGTTCGACAGTCTCCATGAGGGAAACCATCTTCTGGCTCTTGCCGACGATGCGTTCGTAGCGGTTACGAGCCTTGAGGGTGGCAACCTCTGCCTTCAGCCTCTCATGCTCGGCATAGAGGTCGGTGGTGGAGAGCGCCTTCTTGACCACCAGCGAGAGGCGGTCGAGTTCCACAGGCTTGGTAAAGAAGTCTATCGCCCCCATACGCATCGCATCGACAGCGGTCTCGATGGTACCGTGACCGGTGAGGATGATGACCGGCAGCCTCGGATAGGCTGCACTGATCTTCTGCAGGAGTTGCTCGCCACTCATGTTGGGCATCCTCAAGTCGGTGATGACCAGGTCCACATCCTTCTTGCCCATCAAGGCCCAGGCTGCGGCACCATCTTCGGAGGTAAGGGTCTCATACCCTTCCAACTCCATGGCCATGGCAAGGCCACTGCGGATATTCTTCTCATCATCTACGATGAGGATGCTACGTTTCACTTTGATGCTCCTTAACAGGTTCACTTAGACTGAGGCGCTCACTCTTGGGAACAGGAAAGGAGAGGGTAAAGATGGTGCCTTCACCCAGCTTACTCTCCACGGTGATATCCCCCCGGTGTTCCTTCATGATTTTATAGACAACGGTGAGCCCCAGTCCTGTGCCGGTAGCCTTGTTGGTATAGTAGGGCTCAAATATCTTGTGCATAGTCTCATCATCCATGCCGATACCAGTGTCCTGTACGCTGATGAGCACCTGGTTGCCATCAGGGCGTGCATGCACGGTGAGCTTGCCGCCCTGAGGCATGGCGTTCATCGCATTCTTGATGAGGTTGAGCAGGACCTGCTTAAGCAGGTTCTCATCAAACTCCAGCCTTGGAAGCGATGTAGCGAAGTCACAGGTGAGTTTCACCCGGTGCTCAGCAAGCTCAGGCTCCACAAACGCTGTCACTTCGTTGAGAGTCTTTAAGATGGATCCCAAGCGCAGGCGGGTGTCCAAGGGGCGTACGGCAAACAAGAAATCAACGACGATGCTATTGAGGCGGTTGATCTCCTCCTCCAGGACATCGATATAGCGCTGGGCATCATCCAAGGTGAGGCTCTGTTTGCGTACAAAGGCCTTTTTCAACAGCTGCAGGTGGATGCCCATCGCAGCGAGGGGGTTCTTGATCTCGTGGGCTACACCTGCTGCCATGGTGGTCATCGAAGCTAGGTTCTCCGAGCGGCGCATCCTTGCCTCATTGGCATTGTGCTCGGTGACATCGGTGAACATCAGCACATAGCTGGAAGGACCCTCTTCCTCCTCCATCTTGTACGTATAGACCGTCACCGCTATGGTCTGCACCTTGTTCCCGCGCTGGAAGGTGAACTCATTGTCCAGGTCATCGGCCCTGTTGTAGACAGAGAGCACAATATAGCGCAGCACATGCTTGTCCTCTATCACCTTGGAGAGGGGGAACCCCTCGTAAGAGCGCCTTCTGACCATGGGGATCAGGTTCGGACAGTGGGAGTTGGCATAGTTGATCGTTAGGTTGGCATCGGTGAGGATGACCCCATCCTCGATGGAGTCCAGGACATTCTCCAGCATCTCCAGTTCCCGCGACTGGCTTTGCATGATGTCGACTATCTGTTTGGTATCCAGCTGGTCGATCTTCTTGATCGCCCGTTGGACAAAGTTCTTCATACTACCTCCATAAGCTTATAATAGAGGGCTTCGAACATCAGGCGCTTGTTCTGGTTGTACAAGGTGGCACTGCTGTAACTCTCTGAGATAAGGGTGGACAGCTCCTTCGCCCGTTGCCACGAGAGCACTCCTTTGGCAAGCATGGCCCCCAGTGAGGAGAGCACCCTCTTGAGAACATACTCATAACTGTCCTGTTCATCAACAAAGGTGAGCAGGGTATTGAACTGCTCCTCCTTGAGGTAGGTCTGGTTGACTATAGAGGCGAGCAGGGTATCAATGAGTTCGTCATGACGGGCAAGGTCGAGCCCCCCTCCCTGCAGGAAGAAAAGTTCGAGCGTTTCAAAGCGTTCGTCCCCCAGGAAGAAGGGGAGCAGCAGGGCGTTGACCCCCTCCTCGGTGAGGGGTGGGAAGCTGTACTTGCGCACCCGGCTCAAGATGGTCTGCATAATCCTGTTGGGGTATTCGGATATGAGGAAGAAGTAGACATCCTCAGGAGGTTCTTCGAGCAACTTCAACAGGCTGTTGCGTGCAGAAGCTCCTGTCTGCTCCAAGCCCTCGATGATAATGAAGGTCTTCTGCTCCCCCATGCTGGTGCGGTTGACCCACTCCTCCAAGGAGCGCACCTGGTTGATCGATATGGTGGTGTTCTTCCTTGATGCCGCCAATAGCGGCTTCAAGGCAGTCCTCAAGCCCTGGACTATGCTCTTTGCCCGTTTCTCAGAGAGCTCTTGCTCCTCCTCTGCAAGTTCCATCAGGAGGTCGCCCACCGCAGAAGCGCTATCGTAGTTGCTGCTCTGCGTAGAAGTCTGGGAGCTTCCCATCAGCGAAGCGTGGTACTGCAATAGGAGTATCCGGACCGAACGCAGGAGAAAACGCCTGGCGAACTCATTCCTCAAGCGCATAAAGCTACTGAGGGCGGTCTCAATGACGCTGGTGTGGTCACGATGGCTGACGATGATCAGGTTCTGCATGGTAAGGTTAGCGAACTTCCTGCAGCTGGGGCAGGTACACAAAGACGCTCCGTCCTCCCGGCACGAGAGGACCCGGGCAGTTTCGATGGCAGTTGTCATCCTCAGCGAGTAGCGGCTGCCACCGAAGAGGTTCACCTGCGTAAAGGTCCTCCCCTCGATTTGCAAGGCGAGTTGGGAGGCTATATCCCCTTGGCTTTTTGCCAGTTCCTCAAACATGGGCGCCTTGTACCGTCACGGTAAACCAATTCACCGTCTCAGGGACCAAAGGCCTGACCAACAGGCGGACAAACTCGCTCTTGTCCAGGACCCCGGAGAGGTCAAAGGAGGATTGCAGCTCCAGGAGATAGAGGACAAAGGCAGCAAGGACCAACATCTCCAGCACCCCCCAGAAGAAGCCCAACAGACCGTTGATCGCCTTGAGGCCGGTGGCCTGCAAGACCGTTTCCAACAGGTTGCCTATCACCCTCATCAGGGTATACCCCGCCAAAAAGAGCACAATAAAGGAGATGAGGCTTGAGAAGAACATAGCCAGGCCAAAAGATGCCAAAAGAAGCTCTGCAAGAACCTTGGTGAACATCAAGGCGAGAAAGAACCCCACCAGGAAGCCTGCCCTGTGGGCAAAGGCGTCGGCAAAGCCGGTTATCGTCGCCCCTATGCCCCCTATGATGGCTAAACTGAAGACGATAATGTCCACTGAGTTGAAATATACAGATCCTATTGTTAAGCCCCAATCCATAGTTATTCTCCTTTGCATATCAGGGATGCCAGCAATTCAGCACTCCCTGTACAAGACAGTTTTTTTGCGTTCGCCTTGAGGATACCTCTTTTTTCAGGGTTCTCCAACAGGTCTTCGACCTCTTGGAGGAAGTTCTTCCGGTTGACCTCCCCCAGCAGGGCACAAGCAGCTCCTTCCTCCACCAGGCGCCTGGCATTGGAGAGCTGCTCCCCGCGACTGGTCTCCTTTGACAGCGGGATAATCAGCGAAGCACAGCCAAAGGCCAAGAGCTCCGCTATCGCCCCCGCTCCCCCGCGGCTGACCACGATGGTACTTCTCCTATAAAGGGACCCCAGCTCAGAGCCCAGTAGGGCAACCGGGTAGTAGTTCTCCTGTTCAATATTGAGGTAGTCATCCCTTCCACACTGGTGGATGACAAAGCCCAGGCTCGTGAGTCTTTGCAGGCTCTCGCGCACCAAACTATTGATGGCAAGCGACCCCTGGCTTCCCCCGAGCACCAGGATAAGGGGCATGCCCTCGGGGATGGAGAAGCGTGAGATATCCTCATCGCCAAAAAGCTCTGCCCTGATGGGGTTTCCGGTGACTCGCAGCTTGCGAGCGGGAAGGGAGCGTCCGCTGCCCTCAAAAGGGATACAGACAATAGAGGCGCAGATACTGTTCAAGCGTGTGGCAAGACCGGGGGTGGCATCGCTTTCATGGGTGATGATCCGTATGCCTAGCACTCTTGCAGCAAAGACCGGGGGCACTGAGACAAAGCCTCCCTTGGAAAAGAGCACATCGGGCTTTTTCTTGTGCAACAAGGCAAGGGCCTGAAAAAAGGCTGCGACAAGCCGAAAGAGGTCGGTAAAGTTTTCCCTTGACCTGTAGCGGCGGAACTTGCCGCTTTGGATCGGGTAGAAGAGCATGCCAGCCTCTTCGACCTTCTCCCTTTCCAGGGCGTGATTGCGCCCTATCCAGAAGGCTGAGTAGTCCTCCTGGCCAAGCAAAGATGTGTGCACCGCAAGGGCCGGATAGATATGGCCGAGGGTCCCTCCCCCTGTATAACAGACCAGCATGCGCTCAGTATACCACGCAGAAATACCTTAGCATAGATATTTTGTATCATTTTGATACACTGCGGGTACATTTGACCTACCAATTTAGCTACCCTATGCTTTTCTCTGACCCCTATTTTGAGTATACTTGGGAGGGTGTGCCCAGGCATACCAAATACTGTACAAGAGAGTCATCATGGCAACGTCAATATTTACCAAGCTGTTCGGAACAAAACAAGATAAGGACCTGCGTACCCTCAAGCCGGTCGTAGCAGAAGTCAACAAAGAGGACTCTTGGGCCAAAGGCCTCAAGGATGAGGATTTTCCTCTCCAGACGGAGTTGTTCCGAAAACAGGTTGCCGAGGGCGTTTCCCTTGACACCTTGGCTCCCAAGGCTTTTGCCCTGGTACGGGAGGCGGCAAGCCGTGTCATCGGCGAGAGGCACTATGATGTACAGATTATGGGAGCTGCTGTGCTGCACAGGGGTCAGATCCTGGAGATGAAGACCGGTGAGGGAAAGACCCTCACGTGCGTACCTTCAGCCTACCTCAACGCCCTGGAGCAGAAGGGTGTGCATATCATTACGGTCAACGACTACCTCGCCCGTCGTGACTCCGAGTGGATGGGCCCCATCTACAAGTTCCTGGGTCTCACTGTAGGGGTCATCCTCTCTGACATGGACACTGAGGCAAAGCGCGTGGCCTACAATGCAGACATTACCTATGGTACCAACAACGAGTTTGGCTTTGACTACCTGCGCGACAATATGAAGTGGTCCCTTGAGGAGAAGATCCAGCCCAAGCACCACTACTGCATCATCGATGAGATCGACTCGATCCTCATCGACGAGGCTCGTACCCCGCTTATCATCAGCGGCCAGAGCGAGGACGACTCGGCCCAGGTCCTCGGAGCCGAGAAGATCGCCTCCTTCCTCACAGAGTGTGAAAAAGATCCCGCTACGGGGGACTACTATGAACAGGACCCCCTCTCCCGCTTTGACCGCAGTGCCAAGCCATTTGAGGAGAAGGGTGATTACAAGCTTGATGAGAAGCAGAAAAAGGTCTCCTTTACCAACCAGGGCATGAACCATATGGAGGAGCTGCTCAACAAACACAAGGTCATCACCGGCTCCATCTATGAGGATGAGAACTTTGAGTACGTACACTACGTCACCCAGGCGGTACGGGCCCTGAAGCTTTACACCCACGACGTCGACTACGTCGTCGTCGAAGGCCAGGTCCAGATAGTAGATGAGTTCACCGGACGTATCCTGCACGGCCGTCGCTATGGCGATGGCCTCCATCAGGCTATCGAAGCAAAGGAGAAGATCAAGATCATGGGCCAGAACAAGACGCTGGCTACCATCACGTACCAGAACTTCTTCAGGATGTACGACAAGATCAGCGGCATGACAGGGACAGCCGATACAGAGGCTCCCGAGTTCCTGAAGATCTACGGCCTTGATGTTGTGGTCATCCCCACCAACAAGCCCATCATCAGGATAGACCACGCCGACCAGGTCTACTACAACGAGGAGTTCAAGATCCAGGCCATCTGCGAGGAGATCGCTCGCGTGCACAAAGAGGGCCAGCCGATCCTGGTGGGTACCATCTCCATTGAAAAAAGTGAGATGCTTAGCCACCTGCTCAAGAAGATGGGCATACGCCACGAGGTACTCAACGCCAAGAACCACGCCCGTGAAGCGATGATCATCGAGGAAGCCGGCGCCAAGGGGGCGGTCACCATCGCAACCAACATGGCAGGACGAGGAACAGACATCAAGCTCGGAGGAAGCCTTGATGCACGCGCCCGCAGGGTCTGCGGCACCGAAGCCACAGCCGAGGAGTTTGCCAAAGCTCTAGAGCAGGTCACCCCCGCCTGGAGAAAGGACTATGAAGAGGTAAAGAGTCTCGGGGGCCTGTATATCATGGGAACCGAGCGTCATGAGTCGCGCCGTATCGACAACCAGCTGCGTGGTCGTTCTGGCCGCCAGGGAGACCCGGGCACCAGCCGCTTCTATGTATCCCTGGACGACTCGCTGATGCGTCTCTTCGCCTCAGAGAACATCAGGGGCATCCTGGGCAAGATAGGAATGCAGGATGGGATGCCCATCGAGCATCGCATGCTCTCCAATGCCCTGGAGAAGGCACAGCGACGTGTTGAAGACCGCAACTTTGAAATACGTAAGCACCTTTTGGACTACGATGATGTGCTCAACGAACAAAGGAACTACATCTACAACGAACGTGACATCATCCTCAGTGAGGAGCACCTCCTTGAAAGGGTGAGGATCAGCTGCCACGAGATAGCGCTGGAGATAGTGGACTCCCTGCCCAAGGATATCAAGGAGAAGGATGTTCCGGTGAAAATCCTTGAGGCTGTCCAGGCTGAGTTCCACCTTACCATCGAACCTCTCGCACTTGGGGCGACTGTCGAGGAGTACAAGGCCCATCTGAAGAAGAGTATCGATGAGGAGATAGACTCCAAGGTTGCCCAGACCGGGGAGAAGCCGTTCAACGACTTTCTCAGGTTCAACTACCTGCGCCAGATCGACATCAGGTGGCAGGACCACCTCATGGCACTTGAAGACCTCCGTGACGCTGTGGGCCTGCGCTCCTATGCACAGAAGAACCCCTTGGTGGAGTACAAGGTCGAGGGCTTTGAAATCTTCAACGAGATGCTTGACGGCATCAAGCGCTTTATGGCCAATACCCTGGTCAGGGTGCAGATCACCCAGGCTGAGGACAAGTATCGCAAGAAGAGTGCCGCCCACAGGACAGTCGAATCCCATGGTGCCCAAGGGGCTTTTGCCAGTGCGGCTCAGGGTGGAAGGGTCCAAGGCGGGGGGGATGTCACCCCTGTTACCGTCAGGCGCACCGCCCCGAAGGTGGGACGCAACGACCCCTGCCCCTGCGGCAGCGGCAAGAAGTTCAAGAACTGTCACGGCAGGAGTATCTAGGCCCTCCGGCAAAGATCACCAAGACACAGCAGTGCACAGGCCTCTCTACAACAGTACCAAAAGAATCTCAGCAAGAGTTCTTTTGGTACTTGTTATATAACCTAAGGGAAGGAATTTGAGCCTGAGGTATGGTGGCCTGACAATGTTGTGATTGCAAGGTGCATGCAAGGAAACCCAAGACTCAGATGGGGTACTTAGGCTCCTGGTCCCCAGGGGAAAAGGGAGCGTCTGGCTCTTACAGAAGCTCAGCGGTACTCTCTCGCACTACCAGCGATGTAGGGATGTACAGCTTCCTGGGGAGGTTGTAGAGCCCGCTTACCCGGTGCTTCAGAATATTAACTGCATTCTGGGCGATAAACTGCATAGGGACGTGGACAGTGGTCAGGGGGGGATCCAGGAACTTCACCGAGCTCTGGTCATTGAAGCCCACCACGCTGATCTCAGAAGGGACCTCAATAGCTTGCTGGTGCAGCTGGGCAAGCACCCCGGTGGCTGTGGTGTCGTTTGCACAGAAGACAGCTGTAGGGCGGCTCTCAGCTCTGATCAGGGTTTCAGCCAAGGCGAACCCCTCGGCATAGGAGAGGCGTTGTCCTTCATAGATGAGCGAGGGCTCAAAGATGCCCTTCTCCTCCATAAACTCAATGTAGGCAGCCTTTCTCATGTCCCGCCCTTCACCTCCGGTGTCCCCGATGACCTTTCCTCCCACGTAGGCGATCCTTCGATGGTTCAGATCATACAGGTGCTGCAAGGCGAGCTTGGTGCCCAGCTCGGTATTGATCAGCAGCGAGTCAAAGCGGGTGGCATCAGGACAGGAGTCCAGGAAGACGATATGCGGGGAAAACTCGGCGATCTTCTCGATCTGCTTGAGGTTGAACCTTCCGATGGCGATGATCGCATCGATGGGAGTGTCGACCGAGGGGACAAAATGCCCGTCCAGATGGATGAACTTTACAAGGTTTATACTTTCACCGGCGAGCTGCCTCTCCACGGTGGTCATCAGGTAGAGGTAGTAGGGATCCTCTATCAAAGCAGGATAGTCATACCACTCGACGATGGCAAAGGTAAGCTTCTTGCCCGCCTTACGTCTTTGTTTTCTCTGTTGCAAGGTGACATACTCCAGCTCCTTTGCAGCTACAAGCACCCGCAGCTTAGTGTCGTCTGAGACACTGAGGGTGTCGTCGTGGTTGAGGATCCTTGAGACGGTGCTGATCGAGACATTAGCTCGTTGCGCGATATCTTTAATGGTAGCCATGGCTTGTCCTTATTTCACTAGTAAAACTTTACCATGACAATATCACATATTCTCTATAATTTACAGACTTTCTTGTAATAATTGGGAGAACACCCTAAATTTGTCCAATATATGCCATTTTTATTCATGTAAATCTTTAGTAAACTTTAGTAAAGTTTTTCTTGACAGATGGAATTCCGTATCTTATGCTACAGATATCAGGCAGAAATACTGCCATACGATAAGGAGATTACGAGTATGAAAAAAAGTGTAATTATTCTCTTGGTACTCTTGGCATTGATGACCCCGCTGTTTGCAGCAGGAGCAGGTGAAGCTAAAGCAGATGCTCCCATCAGGATTTGGGCATGGGATCCCAACTTTAATATTTCCATCATGAATGAGGCTATCAGCCGCTATCAGGCAAAGCATCCTGAAGCCACCTTCGAAGTGGTTGAGCTTGCAAAGGCTGATGTTGAGCAGAAGCTGCACACCAACTTGGCATCAAGGACAACCCAGGGTCTTCCCGACATCGTCCTCATTGAAGACTATAATGTGCAGAAGTACCTGACAAGCTACCCCGGGCAGTTTGCAGACCTCACCAATGCATTCAACTATAATGACTTTGTAGGCTACAAGGCTGACGTCATGAAGTTGGACGGCAAGTACTACGGTGTTCCTTTTGACTCCGGTGTATCCGGTTTCTTCTACCGCACCGACATGCTCAAGAAAGCTGGCTTCGAGCCCAAGGATCTTGAGAACATCACCTGGAATCGTTTTGCTGATATCGCAAAAGAGTACAAGGCAAAGACCGGCCAGTACATGATCGCCAATGACAAAAGTGATGGCGGCTTGTTCAGAGTCATGTTGCAGAGTGCCGGTTCCTGGTATTTTGACGACAACGGCAAACCAGCCCTGGTAAACAATGAAGCACTCAAGCAAGCGATGCTGATGTACAAGCGCTTTGTATCTGAAGATATTGCCCTTCCCACCAACGGATGGAACGAATGGGTAGGATCATTCAACTCAGGAAAGGTGCCTTCTGTCATCACCGGTGTTTGGATCATCGGCTCCATCAAGGCAGCAACAGACCAAAGTGGCCTCTGGGCAGTGGCTCCCACTCCCCGCCTTGACCTTCCCAACTCCGTCAACGCATCTAACCTCGGCGGTTCTTCATGGTTCGTCCTCCAAAACGGTGCCAGCCGTGACAAGGCTATAGAGTTCATGAAGGAAATCTATGGTTCTGACAAGGCTTTCTACCAGACTATCCTGATCAACAACGGTGCCATCGGTTCCTACATGCCAGCCTTCAGTGGCGATGCTTTTAAGACCAAGGATGCTTTCTTTGGTAACAAGGCGATCTTCAGCGACCTGAGTAAGTGGGCATCCATGATTCCCAGAGTCAATGTTGGCCAGTACACCTACGAAGCCGATGCTGCAGTCATGGCAGTCATGGAAGATTTCTACAACGGCAAGACCACCTTGGATCAAGCTACAAAAGCAGCTGAAGCACAGCTGAAGAATGCTATTCAATAAGTATTGATCGATCCTGAAAAGCAGGAGGAGACCCCTCCTGCTTTTTTTACGAAATGGAGATACCCAACATGGCTACTGAAAAAAAACTTGACAGGACAGGGTGGTACTTCATACTCCCCGCCACCCTCTTGCTTGCAGTCTTTATCGTCTACCCCATCTTCTACTCCCTCTACCTCTCATTTACTTCAACCAAAGGGATAGTAAGTGAATTCGTCGGGGTGAAAAACTATATCAGGATGTTCAACGACCCTATGTTTTTCCTTGCCCTGAAGAATACGTTCAGGCTGCTGTTGCTTCAGGTACCCATTATGCTAGTCCTGGCAATCTCCTTTGCAGCGATCCTGAACAACAAGAAGGTCCGTTTCAGAGGCTTCTTCAGGACAGCGCTCTTCCTGCCCTCGGTCACCTCCCTGATCGCCTACTCCATCCTGTTCAAAATGCTCTTCAGCTATGACGGGCTGGTCAACAACACCCTGATAAAGCTCTCCCTCATCGACGGGCCCCTGCAGTGGATGAGCGTGCCCAAGCTCGCTACCGCTGTCCTGATCCTTGCCATGATCTGGCGTTGGACAGGCTACAATATGATCTTCTACCTCTCAGCGATGCAAAACATCTCCGAGGACCTCTATGAAGCCGCTTCCATCGACGGCTCCACCAAGGTGCACAGCTTCTTTCATATCACCATTCCCTTGCTCAAGCCCATCATCCTCTTTACTACGGTTATGTCCACCATTGGGACGCTGCAGCTCTTCGATGAACCTATGAACCTCTCCCAGGGTGGCACGACAGCGAGTATGATAGGACCGGACAACTGCTTTCTCACCCTCAGTGTCTATATCTACAATATCTGTTTCAAATACACGCCGAACTTTGGCTATGCGGCAACAGTCAGCTATGCCATCCTGATCATCATCGCTCTTCTGACGCTGGTCCAGTTCAAGGTGAGCAGCGACAAGGACGAGAATGCACTCAAGAAACTTGAACGAGCAAATAGAAAACTGCAAAAGGGAGGCGCACGATGAATGTAAAGAAAGGAATGGGCTCATTTTTCCTATATTTGTTTTTGTCCTTTTCGGCTTTCCTGTCAATATTCCCCTTTTTCTGGATAGTGATAGGATCGACAAACAGTGCCGTGGATGTCCAGATGGGGAAACTCTCCTTTGGGGACCAGTTGGGCAACAACTTGAAAAAACTCTTTGGTCAGGTTGATATGGGAGGGGCTTTGTTCAACTCGGCAAAGATAGCGGTCCTTACCGTACTGCTCTCCTTGCTGGTGACCAGCATGGCAGCCTACGGCTTTCAGATGTACAAGTCCAGGGCGAAGGAGAAGGCATACTCACTCTTTTTGCTCACAATGATGATCCCCTTTGCCTCCCTTATGATTCCACTCTTTCAGATTATCGTTGTCTTCCGCCTCTTGAACTCCCACACTGCTATCATCCTGGTGGGAAGTATCAGTGTCTTTATGATCTTCTTCTTCCGACAGAGCTTTACAAACTACCAGACAGAGATCTTGCAGGCAGCCCGTGTCGACGGAGCCGGGGAACTTCGTATCTTCTTCACCATATTCTTCCCCAGTATGAAGAGTACTTATGCAGCTGGAGCAATCTATGCCTTCATGACGAGCTGGAATGCGTATATCTGGCCCCTGATAGTCCTGCAATCCAATGACAAAAGGACATCCACGTTGCTCATATCGAGTTTGTCATCGTCCTACACCCCGGACTTTGGTGTCATCATGACCGGAATTGCCTTGGCGACGCTTCCTGTCATTGTTGTATTCTTCGCCTTCCAGAAGCAGTTTGTACAGGGCATGGTAGGCTCTGTGAAACAGTAAGAGGATTCCAGTATGCAGTTTGACCAATCACTTGACCCGACAATATTCCAGGAGAACCGCCTCCCCGCCCGCTCCCTCTTCTTATCACAGCGGGCGGTGAGAAGCCTCAGCCTTGATGGGAGGTGGCACTTCTCCTACTACGACAGGCCTCAGGAGGCGACAGACCAGTTCCTAACCCGAGAGAGTATTGGGACCATGCAGAGCATTGAAGTGCCTTCACACTGGCCCTTACAGGGCTATGGGGTTCCCCAGTACACGAACACAGTCTATCCCTGGGATGGCCTTGATGCTGTACGTCCGCCACAAATACCTGATCACAACCCCACGGGTTGCTATGCCAAGGTGATCACCCTCAGTGAGGATGATCTGCATAAAGACCTTGTCCTGCGCTTCGATGGGGTCGATAGTGCCCTCTACCTCTATGTGAATGGAGAGTACGTAGGCTACAAGGAGGACAGCTTCTCCCCCGGGGAGTTCCTCATCAACGACTATGTACGGGAGGGGGAGAACCTCGTCTCGGCTATGGTGCTGCGCTTCTCCACCGGCAGCTGGCTGGAAGACCAGGATTTCTGGCGCCTGCCTGGCATTTTCCGTTCGGTCAACCTTCTCATCTGCGAGAAAGCTCGGATCACAGACCTGTTCGTCAGGCCTGTGCTCAGTGATGACTTCAAAAAGGGCGAGGTCCTTTTTGCAGTTGAGACCTCAAGGCAAGAAGCTTACGACTACCGCATCACCATCGGGGCACAGGTATATGATAACACCAGCATCGCCATCGAAAATCCTCTGTTGTGGAGTGCTGAAGAGCCGAACCTCTATCACTACACCCTGGAGTTGAGACAAGCGAACAAAACCGTCGACACTATTACTGGGCACTTTGGCTTCAGGAAGGTCGAGATCAAGGGCAGGACCCTCTTTCTCAACGGAAAGAGACTGATCTTGCGCGGGGTCAACCGCCATGAATTTGACCCCTTAAAAGGAAGGGTCATGGACGAGGAGCTCATCAGAGGCGACCTGCTGCTGATGAAACAGAACAATATCAACGCCTTGAGGACCAGCCACTACCCCAACCACCCCTTTGTCTATGAGGAGTGTGACCGCTTGGGCATCTATGTGATGGACGAGATAAATGTGGAGACCCATGGGACGTGGATGGTTGCAGGGGTAGCACAGAAGCAACCCTACACCATCCCCGATGATAAAGAAGAGTGGCGTGGTGCTGTAATGGACAGGGCGATCTCCATGACCGCGCGTGATAAGAACTACCCCTCCATCCTCTTCTACTCCTGCGGAAACGAGAGCTATGGAGGCTCGATCATACAGGAGGTTGCTACCTACTTCAGAAGCTTGGATGATAACAAGCTTGTACACTATGAAGGAGTCTTCCATGACAGGCGCTACAATGACAGCAGTGATGTGGAGAGCCGCATGTATGCAAAGGTGGAGGAGATACAGCACTATCTAAAGACGGGTGACAAGCCGTTCCTTCACTGTGAGTATGCCCACGCCATGGGAAACAGTGTAGGTAACCTTGATGAGTATATTGCCCTCGAAGATGAAAGTGATGCGTACTGTGGGGGCTTCATCTGGGACTTTGTCGACCAGAGCCTGATCATCGACGGGAAGGAGAGGGCAGGTTTGGGCTTCAGTGCCCCCACTGACGGGTATTTTTGCATCAACGGTCTGGTTGACGGGATGCGCAACCCCTCGGCAAAGCTTGAGCAGGTAGCCTACTCGTACAGTCCCATAACCATTACGATCGATACAGAAGCACAACAGATCTTCATCCGCAACAAGAACCTGTTCGTCAACAGTGACGGGTATGCATTCCTCTACTCCTACACCCTTGACGGGGTGGTCGTAGAACAAGGGGTGATGGATGTATCCATCCCTCCCCTTGAGACCAGGGCCTACCCCATTCCGCCTATGAAGAAGGGGGAAGAAGAGCTGAAGAGAGAACAGGAGAAGGTAGGCGAGTATCAACTTATCGTAGAGGCTGCCCTCGCGTCTGACACTCCCTGGGCAAAGAAGGGCCATACCCTGGTGAGTGTAGGCTCTGTACTTGATGGTCCAGAGAAGAAAGTGCATACGAGCCCAAAGGCAAACGCTGCCCTCATCAAAGGGGATTTGCATACCGGCCACCGTCATGGCAACTTCTCCTTTCTTATCCATCATCACTTTGGCCACCTTGTTGCCATCCAGCACAAGGTGCTCAATATCCTGCAGAGTGCGGTGAAGTTTGAGTTCTGGCGTGCTCCAACTGACAATGACATCGGGGTCAATCCCCTGCTGCCATCTATGGGGTGCAAGCTCGCTTCGCTGTATCAGGTTTCCAAAGAGTTCCGTATTGAAGGGGATGTCTACCATACAACGGTCGTATGTGGCCCCTACCAGGTAGAGGCCTCCTATAGGTTCGTCGGCAACAAGGTGATCATGGAAGTCGAGCCTCCAGCCTTTGATTCTCCCATTCCCTGTTTTGGCATCTCATTCTCCCTGGACAACAGGTACCAGAATGTCTGCTACTACGGCAATGAGATGATGGAGAGCTATAGGGATAGACAGGGTGGCAATGTCCTGCGTAGGATCTGCTTCAACCCCTATACAGACCAGAAGCCGTACCTGCATCCTCAGGAGTATGGCAACAGAATGGCAGTAAGAAGCCTTACCCTTACAGACAAGACGGACAAGGGGATGACCATCAGGGCAAACAGGCCATTTGAGTGTTCGGTCCTCCCCTACAGCCCCCATGAATTGGAAGAGGCTACCTATATCGATGACCTTCCCACCACCGACAAGCTCCATGTGAGAATCTTGGAAGGCCAAAGTGGTATTGGTGGGGATGACTCCTGGGGTGCCCCTGTACATGAGAAGTATAGGTACTGGGGACCTAAGGAGAAGTGGGTTGTGGAGATAGAGGTGTTTGAGT
>CAZPOJ010000052.1:0-18305 GCA_964588005.1 uncultured Sphaerochaeta sp. | reverse complement strand
TCATCCCCATGGCCCATTTCCATTAGGACCTTCAAAAGCTCGGGACTCAGGATTGATGGAATGTTTTTCAGCATGTTTGACTCCTTGTTAAAGAAAAATTCATTGCAACATTGCAGATCTCGTGCGATACTACAAGAGATGTAAACGATTACATTACCTATGATATACCAAGGGGGACCGTATGGCAAATGTTTCTGACAACAAAATGATCAAGGCGGAAAGACGCTACGCAGGAGCGCTTCCAAAAATAGGAATCAGACCTACCATTGATGGAAGGCAGAGAGGCGTGCGTGAGTCGCTGGAAGAGCAGACCATGAACATGGCCAAGGCTGCTGCAAAACTCATCAGCGACAATCTTCGTCACAGTAATGGTGAACGCGTAGAGTGCGTCATCGCCGACTCCACCATCGGAGGAGTTCGTGAAAGTGCCGATTGTGCTGAGAAGTTTGCCCGAGAAGGTGTGTCCATTACCCTGACTGTCACACCCTGCTGGTGCTACGGCACCGAGACCTTTGACTTTGACCCACTCACCGTCAAGGCTGTCTGGGGCTTCAATGGAACAGAGAGACCCGGAGCTGTCTACCTTGCCGCAGTGCTTGCAGCCCATACCCAGAAGGGCCTGCCTGCCTTCGGTATCTACGGCAGGGATGTCCAGGACAGTGACGACACATCCATCCCATCCGACGTCTCTGAGAAGATCCTGCGCTTTGCACGCGCTGCCCTGGTTGTGGCAACTATCCGTGGCAAGAGCTATCTCTCCATCGGCGGATGCTCGATGGGAATAGCCGGCTCCATCGTTGACCAGGACTTCCTTCAGGACTACCTGGGCATGCGAACCGAAGCCATCGACATGTGTGAGATCGAGAGAAGAATCGCAGAGGGTGTCTACGACAAAGAAGAGTATGAGATGGCCATCAAGTGGGTACGCGAAAACTGTATCCAGGCTGAAGACACGGTCAACGCACCTGAGAACCGCAAAAGCAAGGAGCAGCTGGACAAGGACTGGGAGTACTGCACCAAGATGGTCATGATCGGTCGTGACCTGATGATAGGAAACCCCGCCCTTGCAAAGGCAGGCTTTGGAGAAGAGGCACTTGGGCACAACGCCATCGCCTCAGGATTCCAAGGTCAGAGACAGTGGACCGACCACTGGCCCAACGGGGATTTCATGGAGACCATGCTTACCACCTCCTTTGACTGGAATGGCATTCGTGAGCCCTTTGTCGTTGCTACCGAAAATGACTACCTCAACGGCCTTGGGATGCTTTTCAGTAAGCACCTGACCAACCGTGCCACCATCTTCAGTGATGTGCGGACCTACTGGAGCCCCGACTCCATCGAACGGGTCACCGGCTGGAAGCCAGAGGGTCTTGCCAAGGACGGCTTCATCCACCTCATCAACAGTGGTGCAACCACCCTTGATGCCAACGGACAGATGAAGAACAAGGACGGCAAGAGCGAGATGAAACAGTTCTGGGACATCACCGACGAAGATGTGAAGAACGTCCTGGACAACTCCCGCTTCAGCGTAGCCAATTTCGGCTATTTCCGCGGCGGTGGCTTCAGCTCCACCTTCCTCAGTGAAGGGGACATGCCCCTGACCATGGTAAGGCTCAATATGGTAAAGGGAGTGGGCCCTGTGATGCAGATCGCAGAAGGCTGGACGTGTGAAGTTCCTGAGAAGGTCTTTGACATCATCAACAAGCGAACCGACCAGACCTGGCCTACCACGTGGTTTGTCCCGAGGACTGACGGTAAGGACGGTCCTTTCAAGGATGTCTACTCGGTCATGGCAAACTGGGGAGCCAACCACGGAGCCCTTGGCTATGGTCACTTCGGCGCTGATATGATGGCTCTTTGCTCGATGCTGCGCATCCCTGTATGCATGCATAACGTACCTGATGAGCAGATCTTCCGTCCTAGTGCCTGGTCGATGCTGGGTATGGACAAGGAAGGATCAGACTTCAGGGCTTGTCAGAACTTCGGCCCTCTGTACGGCAAGTACTGAGAACGAAGAGACAAACATAATCCGTAAGTAAACACACAAACGAGGAGCTGGCCAAAGGGTCGGCTCCTCGTTCTCACAAAGGAGAAAGAGAAGCAATTCATGCACTTTCACCCCCGAATCATAGAGCGTTCCGACCTTCTTGGACCTATCGGAAACGAAAAAACCCTATATATTGTCCACGCAAATCGCTGAAATAGGGCAATCCTGACGTGATTTGAAGAAAGCAGGTACCACAAGCGTGGGCAATTCCCTCGAATGTACGGTACTATCTTGCCTGAACCACTGACTTTCTTGATGCAGGCGATGAACTACACAGGGATCAAAGAGGTATGCAAGGCGGTTGATGAGAACGCATTATAACGTGCTAGAAATTGGGAAAAACAACGCTAGGGCGCTGCTATCCCATAGAGAATCCATGAACACATCAACCGATCTGAAAGAAGGCTCTTTACACCCAATTTGCTAAAGCCTGTGCACTTGGAAGATCCGCTTCGCTTCCCAAAGTTTCTGGCAAATAGGCATGTAAATTCTTGTGAAAATCCCCCGGTATGTGTAAGGTTAGTTTGGATTATTATATATGTGTCCCAAAACACAGGATATGTGTCTTACTCTAGTGCCCTCCAGTACAGCAATGGGAAAATGAAAGATGAAAAAGAAACAGGTAATCAATCTGATAAAGTATTATACAGAAAAAAATGACGCGGCTTTCCGTGATGAAGCATATGAAATAGCTGTTGATTTCAACAGAACCAATGACAGTGAACTTGGGGATTATATCATGGCCTTACTGTCAGACAAGAACACCTTTATTCCTCAGGTGCTTAATGGCAAAATGGACTATCTGAAAAAAGTCGAGTACTCTCCTACTACGCTTCCTCTTCCAGAATGCATCAAGGATGAACTTATGGGTATTGTTAATGCCGTAAGCTACGGTGCCGGTGTAAATACGTTCCTATTTCAAGGAGCTCCGGGTACAGGAAAGACTGAAAGTGCAAAACAGCTGGCGCGAATCCTTAACAGACAACTCTATATCGTGGACTTTGATTTGCTTGTAGACAGCAAGATGGGCCAGACAGCAAAAAATATTGCCCAGCTTTTTACCGAGATTAATAATGTTCCTTATCCAGAGCAGATCATTATCCTATTCGATGAGATTGATTCTATTGCACTGGACAGAACCAACGTGCGTGACTTGCGAGAAATGGGCAGGGCCACATCAGCAGTGCTAAAAGGGTTGGACGGCCTCAACCACCGTATCGTCCTGCTGGCCACAACAAATCTGTTTGAATCCTTTGACAAGGCCCTTATTCGTCGTTTTGACAAAGTTACTGACTTCAACCGTTACACCCAAGAGGATCTAGAGGAAATAGCTGAAATCATTTTAGAAAACTTATTGCAGCAGTTCAAATTCAAAGGACGGAATATACGGTTGTTTAGAAAAATACTCCAGTTGATGGATCCTATCCCCTATCCCGGAGACTTGAAGAATCTCATAAAGACAGCTATTGCATTCAGCAATCCCAATGAAGAGTTTGATTATCTTTCACGACTGTTCATGCAGATACAACCAGGATTTTCTGGAGACTATAAGGAGTATCAGGCACTGGGGTTCTCTGTGCGTGATATTGAGATTCTATCCAAGGTATCAAAGAGTCGGGTGTCACGAGCTCTGATGGAGGGTAAGAAATGAACAAGGTCTTGGAATTGAAAGGAAAGTTCAATCAAGCTCCTAATCCGAACCGACCTGGACCGGCAACCTTACCCAAAGAAGCAAAGGTCAGCATTTTTGATGTTAAAAGATTGATACGCTCCCTTGATGGTGTCCAAGACTATTGGAAGGATGAGCGCAAGGTATTCAAGCCCCTGGTCTCAATCTATTATAAGGATGTCGTGGCAAAAAGTAACCGAATGATTGCAATACTCGCAGATGGAGGAGAATCTCCCAATACTACCATTGTCGGGGCAAAATTTTCAGATGAGAAGAACCCCAAACATATCATCACCCATTGCGTACATATGCAAACCTTTGAACGCGGATTGGAGAACCTTTCAAAAGTTCTCTCCATTTTGAAGGAGGGATTTGATTCTACCCTTACAGCTGAAGAGATGGATATCTTGAATAACAACACGCAAAAGCTCAAAAGAGAACTCACCAGTGTTGAGAAGCAAAGGAAAAAACAGAGAGAAAAGATTATTTCTGCTCACGGTCTGAGTAAATCTCTGTTTTGTCGCATCATCAAGGATGCTTGGTACATCGACCGTTTTGGAGTTGAAGAACGGAAAACCCCCATTTCAGGCAGCCAAATCGTCACCCTCTATGATACTGGTCTTAAACAGGAAGATATTCTCAAGCATTTGGGCATGCAGGATGAAAAAATCAGGGTAGTGGACGGAGTTACTTGGCTTGTGACGCCAGCTCAGTACCATAAGATTATCAGCGTGGCTCCTTATTTGGTAGCAATGTCAGTCACTGATTTTGGAAGGATTGGTGCACTCATCGATGATGGAGTCCCTGGGGCTACCTCTGGTTTTACCATCCCCGAACCAACGAATGAACCAGTCATAGGTGTCATCGATACCCTTTTCGACCAAAACGCATATTTCTCCTCTTGGGTTGATTATACCTGCATGGTTAGAGAAGACCTTATCGAGGGTGATGATTACGTACATGGGACTGCAGCCTCCTCCCTTCTTGTCGATGGGCCCTCACTAAACAGCCATCTTGATGATGGTTGTGGAAGGTTCAGGGTCAGACATTTTGGAGTTGCAAAGCATACGAGGAATAGCACCGCCGGCTTGATGAAAAAAATACGTTCCATCGTGGAAACGAATAGAGACATCAAGGTATGGAACCTGTCCCTTGGCTCTCACCTTGAAGTTGAACCAAATTTCATTTCTCCCGAAGCGACGCTTCTTGACGACCTCCAATACGAAAATGATGTCATCTTTGTGGTTGCAGGAACAAATAATCGAAACCGCCATGTATATCATCCGAGGATTGGAGCTCCAGCAGATTCACTCAATTCAGTGGTGGTTAATGCAGTATCTTTGACGGGAAAACCTGCCGAATATGGCGCGAAGGGTCCAGTTTTGTATTTTTTCAAGAAACCCGATGTCGCAGCCTTTGGTGGGGATCGTCAGGACGGTATGGTTGTCTATTCCAGTAGAGGAAGAGTTAAGGAGTATGGGACATCCTTTGCAGCGCCTTGGATAGCTCGAAAATTGGCATATCTCATACATACTATGGGTTTTACACGGGAGGTTGCAAAAGCTCTGCTACTTGATTCTGCAATAGGGTGGGACAACACCGTTACCAATAGAGATCTTGTTGGATTTGGAGTTGTCCCTACGCGAATAGAGGATCTCTTGCATACTCCCAATGAGGAGATTAAGTTTGTGGTACAGGAGGTATCAGAAGCATATGAAACCTATGCATACACCATCCCTGTTCCGATGAACAAAGATCAGTTCCCCTATGTTGCGAAGGCAACGCTCTGTTATTTCCCCAAGTGTTCTCGTTCTCAAGGAGTCGATTATACTGATACAAAGATGGATATACATTTCGGAAGGCTGGACAAGAGAAACAAGCTAAAACCAATCGATAACAATTTGCAAGGAGATGATGAGCCACATGCCCTGTTTGAAAAAGATGTGCGCACCAGATACCAGAAATGGGATAATGTGAAGCATATATCTGAAGGAAAGAAGAAACGTAACTTTCCACGAAAACGCCTCAGTCTCTCATCGTCCAACTGGGGTATCAATATTAAGACGAAGGAACGCCTACAGACAAAGTCCGGCCAGGGGTTACGGTTTGGAGTAGTAATTACACTACGGGAAATGACAGGCGTAAATCGAATTGCCCAGTTCATGCAGCTTTGCCGTGCTAATAACTGGTTTGTCAGTGAAGTGGATATCCACGCTAGAATCGAAATATTTGAAAAAGCCGAGGAGGATGTGGTCTTTGATGAAGATGAAATGTAATCCTAAACTACCCGAGATTGGTACTAAAAGGGCTGCTTCTCAACCTGCATCTACAGCAGACTTTGGAAACAGCCCCGTGCGTACTACCCTCTTTCTTATAGGTTATTCTGCATCATAATCGACTTCTGGATTACAATCGATGAGAACATGGATAATATCATTCTTCTCGTCGTTTCGCAGGTCAAACGCCTCCGAAATAGACTCCAGCGGCATAATCAGATCGACAATTTCAGAAGTGTCTACGAGCCCGTCCAGCACTAAGCCAAGTGATTCATCGAACAACCGGCGCATATCAATATCACGTCTCGGTTCAGTAGAGTAGATTTCCAATCTTTTCTTGTGCACCTTGAAAAAGTCTATGGGTTCATTGCATACACCAATACATCCATACAGAATTATGCGACCGCAAAAAGATGCAATATCAATAGCATCAACTACTCCGTCCCCTTCAAGTAAAGCCGGGACCACCACGTCAAACCCATCAGGAAAATCTGCCCCGAGGGCTTCCCTTGTGGGGGTCTTGCCTGAAGGGATCTGTACCGTATGGGTTGCACCATACTTTCGAGCTAGGGCGAGATTACGCTCATTCAGATCTGTACAGACAAGATGCCTGGGGCTAAAAAGGCTGAAGATCTGGGTGAGCAGGAGTCCACTGACCCCCTGTCCCATGATCAGCACTGATGATTTTTCAGTTATATTGGACAACTCGGCAGCGTGAAGGATCCCCGGAAGAACTTCCAGCAAGCTCACCTGTTTCATAGAGAGTCTTTTGGGTACGACCTTTACGTTAAAGGGATTGCATACTATGTATTCGGCAAAGGCACCCCAAACGTAGCGGCAGGCAACCCTGTCCCCTACTGCAAGCCCTCTTACCTCTGATCCTACTATGTCGATCACCCCCGCCACTTCATGTCCCAATCCTGTAGGGAAGGTTATGAACTCAGGCTGGCGATGCCCCCGATATACTTCAAGATCTGATCCGCAGATACCAACATACTTGATACGCACACGAATCTCATGCGGTCCCGGTACCGGGATTTCTGCATTCACCAGGGAAATTTTTCCCGGTTTTTCGACAACCGCGACCTTTTGTGTATGCACAGAGTTCTTATCTGCAAGGACAATGTTTGTTCCTGTCATTTTATGAGCCAATTGTATACCTCCTCATTGGTAAGGTAAGTATAGCACTGCCCTATTATACGGTAAATGTCTGGTTTGAATACAAGCTTGTCTAAAACGGAACAGCCGAATATGCATCCTGTGCGTACTTTTTCACTTTGTTCTCTGATCTTCAACCCTGACCTACTCAAGATCTTGTATATACAGTTCATTGATGTATTTGGGGTTGATGATAATATCGCGGCAAATCTTTCTCAGTTGAAAATCCCTCCATTTGCCTGGAGGTTTTCCCACAAGACTCTTGAAAACACGCGAAAAGTGGTACATGGACTTGAACCCAAGGTCAAAGGCAATCTCCTTGATTTCGTAATCATCGCGCAACAGGAGTTCTTTTGCCCGCTCAATGCGCTTAGTTCTCACCAGTTGCATGGGTGTCATGGAGTACTCCTTCAAGCAACAAGCTGAAATATATCGATAGGAGTACCCAAGCTCATCACTGAGGGTTTGCCCTTCCAAATTCTTATTGAGATTATTTTCAATAAACTCCAACAGTTCACTGCCGATACGAGACGTAGGTGATGAAGAGTCTGGGTACACCTTGAACGGTTGGTCTTTTAGCGTGGTCTCTGTGGGTAATTCCAGCCATTGCATAAGAATCAAATTGAGGAGGAATTGGCAACGTTCTCGATAGTAGAGCCGCTCATCGCCCCCAATAGCGAGCATACACTCAAGGAAGAAGAGCGTGTCAAATGTATCGAGGTTCTGTATAAGGGAAGGCAGAGGGGCAAGCTTGCTTGCAAACTCCGCACTTGTTATCTGAAACTTGATGTCGATGGTCTTGAGGCTTTTGGTTATCTCAATCCCATGCATCTGATCCGGTTGCAAAAAGGCAACCAGGGGGAACTCTAGGCGGGTTTGTTCCTCTCCCACATGGAGCACACCTTCTCCTTCTATAAAGTATATTATCTGGTAAAAGTCATGCTTGTGAGCCGATACCATACTTTTGTTTCCATAATGGTATCGGCTCATCCATAACACATCAGTGAACTGGTTGTTCTCAGCCATACAATATTCTCACTCCCTAGTACTTGTGTCTGTCTACCATCAAGATACTACGCCTCTATTCTCAACCTCGCTTATCTGGTTGATGGTCACTCGTACGAGTAAGGGGGAAGGTGTTTGTTCATCCTTATACACAATGCTCATGAGTGCATCGCTCTACAACGAGCATATTTTCTCCCATATCTTCTTGTCCACTGGAATGCCTTCTCGCATATTCTCCTCACGGAGAGTTTTTCGCTTCTCCCCTGGAAAGCGGACAGGATTATCTGTATCCATCGCCTTTGATGCCTTCAAATCGGCCAAGGAGGCTGAAATCTTCTCCTCAATGGCAGCTCGGTCTGGAAGATTGGCCAGGGATATGGCGATGAAGACCTGCGAGACCTCCTTCTCCACCTCGTTTCCTATGGAGTGGGTTGTCCTTCCACCGGAGAGGGCTGCGGCTATAAGGTCGAGGGCCAGGGCAAGGGAGGTTCCCTTCCAGAAGCCCATGGGCATGGGCCTCTTACTCTCCATGATGGCAGCGGCATCACGGGAGGGATTGCCCTCGCTATCAAAGCCTCCATCAAAGGGAAGGGGGCGCCCTTCCCTCTTATAGGTCTCCATCTTCCCGTAGCTGAACTGAGACATCGCAGCATCGACAAGGACAGGACCATCCTTGCTCGGTATGGCCAGGACGAGGGGGTTGTTGCCCACTTTGGCGTCCACGCCTCCCCATGTGGGCATCAGAGGAAGGGTATTGGTCCACAGTATTCCTATGCAGTCATCTTCTGCAGCCATCAGGCCATAGGTTCCCGGTCGCATCCAGTGGGAGTTGTTGGCAAGAGCGACGCAGGCGATGGTGCTCTCCTTGGCAAGGGCAATGGCCCGTTTCATACAGAGATGGGCATTGAGATTGCCCGGACCCATCGCCCCATCCCAACGCTCCAGGGCACCAAACCTCTCAACAAGGGTAGCCCTTGCATCCACATCCACTATCTTCTCATCGATATTCTTCACATAGGAGTAGAAGCGGTTGGCCCCATGGGTATAGACACCCTCAAGGGAGGTCTCTGCTATCATAGTGGCAGAAAGCTTCGCCGAAGGACCATCCATGCCCCGTGAAAGGAGCACCTTCTCAAATTGTCGTACCATCTCTTCATACTGAACTCTCATATATATCTCCTTGTCCTTTGTTCTTGTTACTAAGGTCCACAGCCCTGCATCTTGCGCTGCTTGGGTATAAGCAGATGATACAGGCTCTGCTTCAGAAAGGCAAACTTGCCCTACTCCTCTATTTCACCAGTAGTGTAGAGGATTACTGAAAAATAGGCCATGAAGATCTCACCTGTTGCTGCTCTACGTTCAAGGAAGGTACAGAGAATATAACAATGCTCTAAAGTTTCTTTTTTCTACTATGGGCTAAGGAAGCCAAGTGATAATGAGCTATATTATCTTGACGCCTAGATACCCACATGATAGTATATACAAAAGCGATTTGTTCGATAACGAACAATTATTACCCTGTATAAAAGAGATGGAACCATGGAAAAGCAAGAACCCGGTACTATAATAGAGACATATTTCAAGGTGCAGAGATTTCACTTTCTTGCCGAGCAGTGTCTTAATCTTGTTAAAAAATCAATTGCAGAACTGCTGCGTCCCCATAAAATCAATCATTCGCAATACTTGATCCTTCTGATGCTCTCCTATGCCGAACATGCTGGCTCAGACGTCATCGCTACCGAGTTGTCCTTCGTCCTTGGTCTTGAGCGCCACTCCATCAGTGCACTTCTGGATAAACTTGACTCAAGGGGTTTCATCACCCGCACGAGAAGTGAAGAGGATCGTAGGGTGGTCCACCTCTCCATGACTGAGAAGGGCAAAAAGCTGACCAAATCGATCCAGGCTAAGACCGTAGGAAGAATTGCAGTGATTCCTGAGAGCAACTCAGGAGACTTTGACCAGATTTACGATTTTCTTTTTCTCCTCAGAGAGACCATTGCTACAAAAAATGATATAAATGTCACCCCGTATAAAGAGGCCTATGAAAAGCTGATCCTTCGCGGACAAAATGTCTTCCAAGAGAGCAATACCTTTCCTATGGATTCGTAATCATACGCCCCAAGATTGTAATAAGCTGATCATATTGGCATGGCTATAGTGCTCCAGGGTACTCCCTGCACTACTCGCCTCTGCAAGGGCAGCGAGTAAAGCCCTGGTGTCCTGGACACCCCGATAGTCAGGCGGGTATCCAGGAGCCCCATTTACATCTGTGCAATACCCCACCCTATCCCAACCGAGAAAGTCGATGGTCTGTAAAATTATGTCTACGAGTTCTTTCCTGCTTGTAGCTCCGACAAGGCCAAACCGACAGGGCCAGACACCAAGAAGGCCTCCGTTATCCCTAAAGCTGTTCGCTGCCGCCTCGTCCATGAACCGCTTCGTATCATACATGTCGCGTAACCCACCATGAGAGCATAGCAGGGGTTTCTTTGCTATCTTACACGCATCCACTATCAATTGGTCTGAGCCATGCGCTACGTCTATGACCATTCCAATATCTTGGGCATGGGCAATCAGGGCTGCACCAGCTTTGGTAAGGCCATCATCGGATGATGGGCCACTTCCATCCAGATGGAATCCGATTGTCCCGAACTGATTGTCACTATAGTGCACTGGTGCCAACACCCTGACTCCAAGCTCATACAAGCGGTCAACCAGAGAGAGGTCAGTGATAAAATCTCCCCCTTCAACACCGAGGAAGATCGCTGTTTTACCCTGGGCCCAAACAGAGTCCAGCTCTTTTGTTGCTGTGACCGCTTTTAGGCTGTTCGAACTGCTTCTGGATAGAATCTGCTGTAGTTGCTGCTCCACCAGAGCAAAGGAGTTGCTCTCAAGCCCAAAGGAATGGGGATCTCCCACAGCACAGACTACCGATGCATCGACTCCATGGCCCTTGAACTCTCCAAGAGGAACATCACGTGCCTCAGAAGAAGCCAAAAGCCCTTGCTGATGACCATGCAGATCAAATACTTTCATTGTCCAACTCCTTTATTACGGTCTCTTCCGAAGGGGCACGGTTGCTTGGCACTGTCTTGTGGCCATCTTTTTTACTGAGAATGTGCAACCCCACAAAAATCAAAGCCATACCCCCTACCATAGGCAGGCTTATCAACTCTCCCATGAAGATAATACCAAGCGAAGCCGCAGCAAGGGGGGTCACATACTCCGCCTGAGCCGCCCTCGAAGGACCGTACAGGGCAACAATTTTCGCCTGAAGCATGATAGTTGCCACAGTTCCGGCAATTGAGGCATACCCCAGAGCCAGCCATCCTGTCAGATTCACCCCTGAAACATCCATACCCCCTGTTGCCAGGGCGATTACAGTAAGTAGTATCGCTGCCGACAAGGAGCGAATCAATGAAACAACGAGGATACTCTCTTGGTGCAGGTGTTTTTTCAATGTGATAATACCAAAGGCACTTCCAAGCACTCCTGAAGAGACCAACAAGTATCCCCGTATATCGGGCTCTGCCAGATGAAGACCATTCTCCCCCATTGCCATCAACAAGACCGCACCACCAAGTCCAATGAACGAACCCAGTATCTTTCTTCGGGTTATCTTTTCCCCTTTGATGAAAAGCGCTGCAAGCAACAAGGTAACAATAGGAGTCACAGTCAACAACATCGAGGTAATACCACTTGATTGATACTGTAAGGAGGAGATATAGGCGCCAAAGGGAAGGGCAGTCCCCACAATGCCGACAAAGATGGCATGGGGCCATATTTCAGTGCGTTGAAACACCAAGGAGCGGGTTTGGTAGAGTGTAAGGGGAAGAATAACTAGGGAGGTAAGTATAAACCTAAGGGCTACATACCCCAAAGGATCAAACTGGCCAAGGCTGAATCGTGAAACAACCATGGTCGAACCCAGCAGGAAGCCAAGGAGAATAACTAAAGGTAGGGACGAGGACCCTCTTTTATTATATTTCATAGCAGATCTTGTGCTTTCCACTTGTGTAGAGAGCTCCCTCGACTAGCAGGGTCATTCCTTGGGGCACATCTGCTTCAAGGCCCAAGCTAGATTGCTGAATTTCCACCGAAACCTCCAGGTCTCCCAAAGGTGTGGGCACAACGCCACGTGCAAACGCAACCCCTGGCAGCACAAGCGGCTTGACCTCCACCGTACGGTAGCCCGGATCGATGGGGGAAACACCCAAGATATACGCAGAACAATCGAAGGCGGGTGTAGCGGAAAACCCATGACAAGTGCTGCTTATAGGGCTCAGCTCCCATGACTCCCAAAAGGTATCATAATCGGTGATCATCTCCTGCCAGCGTAGCAGGGATGTCTTCAGCAAATCCCCCCTGCCGGCATGCGCGTACGCTGCATGGAGGAAATGGGCATAGAAGGGCTGGGCCATCACAACGTTTTTTCGAGGGTCGAACGGACGGTCGACGGTATCCCATGACCAGGTCCTAGTCATGACCACCGCACTCGAATCGCTGATCGTTTCAAGGATACGGCCCCACTTCGACTCTGGTGCAAAACCAAAACAGACCATAAGGCTATTTGCATGCTGGCTCACCACGCTTGATCCAACGCCATCGAGATAGGCATTGCGTTCATCGCTCCACACACGGTGCTCCAAGGTGGAAACTATCTGCTGCCAATCCGGGAGGACCATCTCAGGAAAGAGCCTTGAAACACCTCGCAGGGCGGCGGCATAGAGCGCATTGAGAATCGTTGTGCATCCCCTTCGATGAAGTGGGTCGGCCCACTCGAAGAAGATCCAGCCAGGAACATCTTCAAGCAAGCCAGAGGTATTGGCAAATGATTCAAACCAACGCAAAAGCTTACAAAGGTACGGCATCAGGGCATCTACGGTATCGCGGTCACCGGTATGCAGGAAGTACTGTTCGAGCGCAAGAACCCACAAAAGCGAAAAATCAGGGATATAGGCATAGTCGTGGTCACTGAGGTCACACGAAGAAGCCATAAGAACCATCCCATCCGAGCGTTGGGTCATCGCTGTATCAAAGAGATACTTCTTGGCTGCCCCATACTCTCCAAGACAACGATAGCCCACCAGAGAGCTGACATACACATCGCCAGTCCAGCATCGTTGCTCTCGGGTGGGGCAATCGACATAGGCATCCATAAGGCAGCGGGAGACCGTTCGGGCACCGGCTGCATATATTACATTGAGCGTTTCATCTGAGCAGGTGAAGGAGCCCCCTGGGAGAGGAGTTGAGGCGTAGGACTCAAGCGATACTCCGGTGATGGTCGGCAAGAACGCCCCACTCCACGTTATCTCGATCACGCGTAAACCGGCGGGTTCAAACAGAGCGTAATCGTGCACTCCTTTTTTTATCATAAACCGATGCTTTGGTGGGGAAGCAATTCCAGGGACTACAGGAGGAATATATACACGTCTGCCTACATCCAAACGTTCACCATACTCTATGAATATTTCACCCTGCTGCTGGGATGATACCTGCACTCGTATATAACCGACAAACAAGCCCTCAAAGATGGCCGTCACCCCATGATCGTGATGAGTTATCTCGCTGGGGTAGTGAAGAGAGCCAAGCTGGCGAACAGAGGAGGAGCCCTTCATTGCAGCAAAGGGCACAAGGGGTGAGTGTCCCTCAACAGAGAGGCACAACTCGAATGCGTTTGACCATGCTGTATCATCAAAGTCAGGAGTTTGCCACCCTTCAGGTTCCAGGGATGCATCGTAGTACTCACAAAACCCTGTTCCCCCAAACGGAGTATCCTGTTCCCAAGCCTCCGAGACGAGATACTTCCAATCGTTTGAGGTATCCACCCGAACAGTGCTTATTTCTCCTTGTAAGAAAAACCCTCCAAGGCCAAAGATACTGGTATGTTCCTCAAGAGGCAGCTGGTACCAGGAGGTGCTTCTTCCATAGCTATGCACGATAGCGGACAACACGTGGCGCCCAGATTTGACAGTCATCCCCGCAAGGGGAGAAATGTCGGCTTGGTGGGCCAGCGGATGGGACCGCTCAGGTCCTCTTCCGACGAGTACTCCATCAAGATACAACTGATACCGTCCATCGGCAGAGACAATACAAGGGCTAGATACAACACTATCTTCCTGTATTTCGAAACAGTAGCGAAAATAGAGATAGCGGTTGCTCTCAGAGCCTACATCCTGCAGGGGTCGTCCGATGAACCGGACACGGCTAGGCAGGGATTTTTCACGCCAAATCCACGCAGCTCTCCTCGTAATATGAGTACCAATCATGAGTATCTACCTTTTTTACTAGTATGCCTGGCCAAAGACAGGCTAGGATGGAGACGAGCCTTGCCAGGCAAATCTCGTCTCCATCATAGATTACACTGTTTTACAATTACATCTCGGGCACTTCAACATCGATCCAATCACTAATTGGTTGCCACCAGCCATCCTTCACTTCCAAGATGATACCTCCGGCAATTCCTTCCCTTCTGGTCGGGGAGAATGTTGCGAAGCTTCCTTTTCCTGTTGGATAATCTTTGAAAGTCTCTAATGTCTTAATTAGTTTCTCGCGTGTCAAATCAGGGCCGGCCTTCTCCAAGGCGTCAGTCAATAATTTGACACTCAAGCCGTGCTCTACCGTACCACCGATATTACTGCCTGCTTTGGCATATTCTGGATAGTACGTAATAATAGTATCAGCCATAGATTGCATCTCAGCAGTTCCATAGTGCTCGTTATCGGGACTGTACTGTACTTCACCCCAGTAACTTCCAATGAGCCCTTCGGGCTGGTCGTCAGCTATCAGAGACAACAACACTGAGTTGCTGATCGGCATATTCACCATTATCTGTGCATCCATGCCAGTACGCCTGACTTCCTTTATGATGACTGCTGCAGGCTGCATGGTCATCCCCATTATCAAGACAAGATCGGGATTAGCCTGCCTGATCTTAGCTACCTGCACAGCAGCACTAGGAGAGGTTTCAACAATAGCTTCAGAGGCAACCACGTTTAGGTTGCGATCTTTTGCCTCTTGCATAAACCTGTCCAATCCGGTTTTTCCGCTTGCACTGTCACCGTAAACAACACTGATCCGCTTGAATTGGCCTTCACTTTCCAACCATGCAGCCATTGCCCTGACTTGCGTGGCTGTTGTAGGGAAGAGACTGAAAAGGTACTCCCGAGCAGGGAACATCATGTCTTCCGGTGGAGCCATGGGGAAAAGCCAGGGAATCTTGTTCTGCTCGATCAAGGGGTACGCAGGGCGTGTATATGCACCAAATCCGAACAGAAGGGCAAATACCTTGTCTTCTGTGATCAGGCGCCTATAATTCGCCACAGCCTGAGATACATCCATACCACTGTCGTATGCAATTACCTCGAGCTTTCTCCCATGGATTCCTCCCGCGTCATTGACACGATTGAACTCAGCCTTGATTGATTCCAACGTCTGGTTCCCAATGAATCCAACCGGTCCGGACATGGGCATGGTATACCCAAACACAATCTTGGTATCAGTCACCCCTGGTGTAAGCGATTCCTTCGCACCCGCAGCAAACACTCCTGTCGCGATTAATGCGACAACAAGCAACGATAGCACTACTCTCTTCATGTGAAGACCTCCTTGAGTCTTAGTTGCAATATGACTACTCTCCATCTCTAAGGGAGAGCATTTCACTCTTTTTATATCTTGGCCTTGACGCCAAGATAGAGGTTTTGCACCTCATCATTTTCTAGAAGCTCAGAACCAGAACCTTCAAACGAGATGGATCCTGTCTCCAGGACATAAGCATAGTCCGAGAGCTCAAGGGCCATCATGGCATTCTGCTCCACCAGCAGTATGGTGGTACCCTGCTCCTTCAACTCCCTAAGAAAGGAGAACACCGTATCAATGATCACCGGTGCAAGGCCAAGGGAGGGCTCATCCAGCATAAGGATGCCAGGTCGTCCCATCAGGCCCCGGGCTATGGCAAGCATCTGTTGCTCCCCCCCGCTCATCGTAGCAGCAAGTTGCTTCTCACGACTGCGAAGAATCGGAAAGGAGTCGAACATCTTCTCTATATCCCTGCGGATCTCCTTCTTATCGGTACGCGAATAGGCGCCCATCATCAGGTTCTCCCGTACCGTGAATTCAGGAAATACCATCCGGCCTTCGGGTATCTGGATGATCCCCTTCCTGACGATCTCTTCAGGCTTAGCCTGTGAGATATCTTCATCCTTATAAGAGATTGTGCCTTTGTTCGGATGCAAGAGGCCTGAGATCATCTGCAGGACAGTGGACTTTCCTGCACCGTTGGAACCTATAATAGAGACCACCGACCCCTGTTTGACAGTAATAGAGACATCTCTGAGAACCTGCACCTTCCCATATGCACATGAAATTCCTTGCAACTTAAGCATGACTATCCCTTTTGCCTAAGTAGGCTTCTACCACGCGGGCATCGTTTTGAATCTCCTCGGGAAGCCCGAGGCAGATCTCTTTACCATAATCCAGGACAATTATCCTGTCGGAGATGGACATCACCATCGACATATCATGTTCAATGAGCAAGACGGTAATGCCCAGGTCCTCTCTGATCGCTTTGATCAAGGAGGACAACTCGGCGGTCTCTACAAAGTTCAACCCTGCCGCCGGTTCATCAAGCAAGAGCAACTTTGGCTCAAGGGCCAAAGCACGTCCCAGTTCAACGCGTTTCTGCAAGGGGAAGCCCAGATCAGTAACTCTCTTGTGGGCAACATCCTGAAGATCAAGGAAGGAGAGGATCTGACGAGCTTGTTCTCGGTTGAGCTCCTCTTCATGCTTTACCTTCTTGCTGCGTACCAACTCATTCCAAAAATGAGTCTTGGTATGCATATATCTTGCTGCCATCAAGTTGTCCTCGACCGACATCAGGGTGAACAACTCAAGGTTCTGGAACGTTCGCCCCATCCCCAGGTGAGCTATCTGATGGGGCAGCAAGTTGGTTATATCTGTGTCTGAGAAGAAGACCGTGCCCTCCTGGGCGCGGTAGAGTCCGCTTATAATATTGAAAGCAGTTGTCTTACCGGCACCGTTGGGCCCTATGATTGCGAAAATCTCCCCTTCCTTTACATCAAGGTTCAAGCGGTTGACTGCTTTGATGCCGCCAAAACTTATTGAGATGTCGCGCAGGGTCAGAATGCTATTGTGTGAGTTGTTCATGCCTTCCTCCTGCTTTTCAAGCTAGTGATCAAGGAGCCAAATATACCGAGGAACCCATTGGGAGCTATAAGGACAAATATAAGGAGAATGGCGCCATAGACCAGATTCATTGACTGGCTGAACACCCCTCCGAACACCTGTGGTATCAACATAATTATGAAACTACCCAGCAAGGGTCCCCATACAGTACCGATCCCACCGATTACCAGGATCAAGAAAAAGGTCAGCCCCATACTTGAGAAGAAGTCAGCTTGCAGGTATCCAATAAGATAGGTATACAAGACACCTCCCACACCGGCGAGGCACGAGCCGAAGGTAAACAGCTTGAGCTTCTCCCTGGCAATATCGATGCCAAGCGAAGCTGCAGCTATCTCACCATCTCTGATAGCCCGCCAGGCGTGTCCTGTCCTTGATTTGCTGATGTTTCCGACAAAGAATTGGGTCAGTATCCCAATGAGGACGATAATGATAAATATCGACTCGATAGAACTGAACACCATAGGCCCGAATGCCGGGGGCGAGACATACATCCCCTCGTTTCCGCCTGTGAGGTTGTTAAAGAAGTTTATCAAGACAAACAGAGCGCTGGAGAATCCATAGGTGGCCATGGCTAGAAAGAAACCTCGTAACCGCAGACAGGGAAACCCAATGACAAAGCCGATCAAAGCCGAAGCGACTGCGGTCAACCCAAGAACTACAGGGAAGGGAAGCAGGGGAAACTGACGGGAGACAATCGCTCCGAAGTACGCCCCGAATGCCATGAACCCCGGTTGACCAAAGGAGAACATGCCGCCCCAACCGATCATGGTATTCAGCCCCTGGGCTACGATCGCCATGACCATTATCACTCCAGCCAGATAGAGGAGGTAGTTGGAAATGAACAACGGTGCCAATAGGAGCAGGAGAACAACAAGTCCCTACCATATATGTGTAAGATTTTTTTTCTGTATACTTTGCATTGCCTTATACCTTTTTAATTGTTTTC
>CAZPOJ010000051.1:0-18418 GCA_964588005.1 uncultured Sphaerochaeta sp. | reverse complement strand
GGGTAAAAGACATTCTTGAGCAGATCAGAGAGCGTATACCCGGGGATTTTCCGACCCAAACAGACACAGATACGTTTTTAGAAACTTAAGATGATAGCTAGCGATAATCAATGCCCAGGGCTTCTGCTACTTTCTTGAGCGTGGCTACTCTGGGCTTCCTGGCATGCTCGATTTGGGAATATGCAGTATGTCTGGTCATTATCGTTTCTTTACCTCCTCAATACATTCACGCACATTGCATAGCACTCGATAGTTTCCAACACATAAACGGGAATCACATTGATGATTGGTCAGCTTCTTGGTGTTTGACTTACCTTCCAAAGAATCAACTTGTGGAAAAATCCTTTGTTGGTCTGGACTTTGCATTTTTCTTATCTGCTTATAATTAAGAGGGTAAATAGATATTGCTTGTATTCAAAGAAGCTTGAGAAGTAGGGACGCCCTTAAGCTGAGAGGCATACTGTAAAACCTGTCAGTTCGATACGGGAAGGTGCATACACCTTACCGATTACAGAGTTATGATTCGTTTCTCGGTAACCCATTTAACAAGAAAACTCCCTGACCTTCGGAGTTTTCTTGTCGGGCCTTTTGGGCCCAACAAGACGGTACCTTTCCTCCCTATCATGAGCATTCGCTAGCACTCTTCATCCCTCGCTTTCTTACAAAGGCTCCTCTTATTTCAATCTCGCCTTGAAGGTTACAATCTCATACGGTCTGAGAGTGTACCTGATAGTGGTGCCATTCTCCCAAGGACCAAGAGGTTCTTCCAAGAGATTGGTCTGAGACCAGGAGGAAAAACAATCGGGAAGTTCAATGTGTATAGTGTCTTGTCCTCCGGTGTTTTCATGCATTCTGATGACAAACCCATCATTGTCCTCACTTCTTTTTATAGCATCTATGCATGCGTTCTTGCTCTCAATAGAGAAGAGGGGGAAATCTTCACCCATCTTCCCTTGGAAGGCAAATAACGGAGAGTTGAGGTCCCACGCCTGGGTCAGTAGCTCACTCTCGTACCATGGCTGTGCATGGGGATAGAGTGAATAGGTGAATGCATGCATGCCCGCCTCTGCTCTCGTGTCGGGGCTCTCTGCTGATTTCAGCAAGGACAGGCGCATCACATTTCCATGAATATCGTACCCATATTTGCAATCATTCAATAACCCAACCCCGAATCCTCTTTCTGAAAAATCAGCCCATTGATGCCCAACTGTCTCAAACTTGGCCTCATCCCAGCTTGTATTCTTCACAGTAGGACGTTCAATGGTTCCAAACTGTATATCATACCGGGCAGTCAGGGACCTGATATTCACCGGGAACGCTGTTCTCAGGGTTTTTTGCTTCTCATGCCAGTCGACTTCCGTGATAAAATCAATGCGGGAAGAAAATGCATACACGGTAAGTACCTGGCTTATAGTACTTTTGTTGTAGGTCCAGGTGAATCTCACCTTTACAAACAGAGGCCCTTCATCTATGAGCTCAGATGAGACCAGGTTGGTTATTGTCTCCATCTTCATTGCAAGCGTAGGATCCAGTTCCCAGGTATCATACTCTCTTGGGCGGTCTTCACTAATCTCAAGACAGTTTGCATTAGCTGCAAGAGTCTCCCTGTTGTTCTCCTTGTTAAACACTGAAGTGAGTTGTCCTTGTGCATTCCATCTGACTGTAAGCAGGTCTGTTTCAATGCACCCGTCCTTGTAGGTGATCGTTCCCAGTTCACTGGTATCGCAGATGATTGAAGCTAGTGGACTCTGTGAAAAAGGTTGCATTGCAACTAATGCGTAGCCACTTTGCATAGCATGTCTTGCATCTACCTTGACCAAGGCTTTTCTTTTTCTTGAAAACGTATTGAATACAGTGAACTCTTCGCTCTCCTCAAGGAGTGTTTGACTGGCTCTGGTAATTGCATCGCCAGCAATGTGATCTGCAACGCGGTGTTCAATCTCCGAATCCCTATACACTTCCTTGATGGAAGAGCCAGGGATGATATCATGGAACTGGTTCTTAAGGATTAGCTTCCAACCCTCTTCCAGCTTTGAAGCAGGGTAGGCCTCCAAATCCCTTGCCTTGATCGCCGCCATTGCCGAGAGAATCTCGGCGTCACGATAGGCGAGCTCGAGCTTGCGGTTTGTCCTTTTGATCCTAGCCTGTGATGTATAGGTCCCTCTATGGAGCTCAAAGTACAGTTCGCCGTCCCATACAGCCACAGATTCTCCTGCTTCTTGTATTGTAGTGTTGAGCTTGTCCAGGTAGTCCTGCACAAACCCACTTTTTACAACAGGAAGGCCTGGGATCTGCTTAAGGCTTTCGATGGACTTGACCATATCTCTGGTTGGCCCGCCACCACCATCGCCATACCCATAACAGATGAGCATATCTGTATTGATGGCCTTGTCCCTATAGTTCTCCCAGACTCCGGTGACCGTCTCCGGGGTTATCATCCCGTTGTACGTATAAAATGAAACATCGGCTGTGACTTCCGGCGTGGTTATGAAATGTGTGATAACTTCGGTTCCATCAAGGCCTTTCCAAAGAAATGTGTCATGAGGCATTTTGTTTGTGTCATTCCAACTGATCTTTGTGGTAATGAAATTATCGACCCCTGCGGATTTTAACAGCTGTGGCAATGCATATGAGTAGCCGAATACATCGGGAAGCCATAGGAATTTACTGTCCAGGCCAAACTCCTCCCTGAAGAATTTCTTCCCATAGATAAGCTGTCTGGCAAGGGACTCTCCGGATGGGATATTACAGTCAGCTTCAACCCACATCGCTCCGGAAGCTTCCCAGCGGCCTTCCTGTACCCAGTTTGTTATGTGTTTATAGAGTTCAGGATCATCTTCCTTGAGGGAGGAGTAGAGCTGAGGGGATGATTGCATGAACAGATAGTCAGGATGTTGTAGCAGCATACGATTTACGGTAGTAAAGGACCTCACCCCTTTTTCCCTTGTATGCTTATATCGCCAAAGCCAGGCAAGATCGATATGCGAATGGCCAATGCACGTGACGGTGTAGTCACTCTTTTGATCAAGGCTTGCGAGGTCGTCCTGTAAGGTTTGCAATGCGAGTGCGACCGAATCATAGAAAGAGGTACTTTCAGGATTCGTAAAATCTACCAAGTTATATGAGGAGACGATACAATCTTCAAGTTTGTATTGTAATGCTAGTGTAGAAGGAAGCCTTCTTGCTGTCGAAATACAGTTTGTCATCAAGGAGTAATACTCATCGGTTGCAGTGGAGAATAAGGAGATGAACGCCGTCTTAAGCTGATAATACTGGATCTCTTCTGCACCACCGCCTTCAAGACCACTCCATAGCCTGAATTTGAATGCAATCTGCTCACCGTACTCCTTTGTATCTATGAACACCTCCTCGTGGTTGGAGTCCACTCCCTGGTACGGAACATCATTGAGATAGAGCAGCGATTCGAATCCGCTGTTGTATCCCATCCCCGTCCTTCCAAAGTCGAACTTGCCAACAATTGTCTTTCCTCTCCACTCTTGCGGGATGGTGTAATCGAACTTGAGCCAAAGGTAGGTGTCCCTGCCTTTCCAATACTCCTTTATTTGTATGCTGTCGGTGAAAAGAGACGAGCTTTTGGGTTTTGGATTCACCACAGTGCCATCATCGGGTGCTGTACTGAAATCTGTGATCATCTGACGATCAAGATACCTAAGATCAGCGAATTTCTGTATCTGTTTTTCGATTCTGTCCAGGTTGTACTTGTTTCTAATCATGGTAGGCTCCTTGTAATGCGTGAACGGTCAATGGTGAAAAACCCTCTCTATGGGGGGCAGTATATTTTCCTGCTTGTGAAGGTTGAAAATAAGATACGTTTGGTATCATCTCTCTTATCCTCTGCATGCTATCATCATCTGTACGGAGAATGTCCCTCCTGGAGCAAGATGCTTAAAATCTTCCTTTTCAGCTATAGCAACAATCTCACCACTTCTGCCGGGGATGGAAACACACGGTTCAATGCAGATGAATGGATCGGCTGAGTTTGGATGATGCCATAGGGTCAGATACGGGAAATCCTTTGTATCGATTCTGATTTCATGCGAGCCGGTGGGCTCCTGTAGGCTGACAGAACAGCCCCAATCCTTAAAAATCAAAGCATCATTGTCAAACAAGCTATGCCGAAGGGGCAGCCTATTATTTTTATCAAGTTTTCTGTCTGTTTCCTGCCCCGAGTAGAGGCAGTTCTCGTCCATCAGGAGTTCCTTGAGTGTCGGGTACTGGAACTGAAGGTAGTAATCCTCAAAAACAACGTTCCCTGTTTGTGACAAGGGGACCGTGAAGCCCGGGTGAAAACCCAGGCCAAAATGCATCTCGGATTCTCCTCTGTTACGCACTTCATAGGTTATGTGGAGCGTATTGCTGACAATCGTATACGTGACAGTGATTGCAAAAGGAAACATATAGGTTTCCTTGTCCTCTTCTGTTGAGCAATATTCCATCACCAACGTTTCTTTTTCTTGCTTGATAGCGGTGAACACTCGCCTAGCAATGAACCCGTGCAGTGAGGCAGGGTACTCTTTGCCTGCATACAGATACTTCTTGTCCTTGAATCTGCCTACGAAAGGAAACAGCAGCGGTGCTGAATCCTTCCATACCAGAGGATCTCCTGTCCAAAGATACTCTTGCTTGGAAGAAGATGTTATGTGTCTTGGCTGGCAGCCTAGACTGTCTATCACCACAGTGATTTCATCGGAACCAATGGTGTACTTCATGCGTGCAGCTCCTGGTAGAGTCCAACAAGAAAATCCCTGTTGTCTGTTGAGGTATAATCGACTCGGCAACCCATTCTGCTGAATGTCTTCATGAACCTGAGATAGTATGCAGCGTTGTCCATTGGAGGTTCCCCTGTGCTCCAATCCCATGTCTCTCTTTGAAGGTCTACCACATGGATTCCACAATCTGTAATGTTCTTGCCTTCCTGGAGCTGGACATTCCTTGCCATGGAGAGAGCCTTTTCAAATATCATAGGGGACATGACAGCCGAACCTATTGATAGGTAGACTCCCCCCTCCAGCTTCGATACGGAATTGACAAATTGAAGAAAATCAGTTTCAGCCGTCCTGCCAATAGCCGATCCAAGACTGGCTTTGTGCGTATAGATAATATCATGGCCGACCATAGGGTGTCCTGTGAAAGGAGTCCCGCTTTCATAGCACGCCCTCTGGATGCTGTACTCTTTGTAAGGGTGCTCGATGGCGTACCTGCCGCTTTGTACAGCTAATCGCTCAACCTCATACAGCAGGTCTGCTGATGCCGCCCTTTGGGGAAGTGGAGACTCCTTACTGCACATCAGCTTCTCCAGCTCGTCTCTTGAGGGAATATCCAGATACTCCTGCTGGATCATCTTCCCTATGGATTGCCCATACCCCAATCCCTCGAATGCTCCAACGACGATGGCCAGGTTGATATACAGGCCTGTTTCTTCCCATGTGCCAAACATGCCCTTCTGGACATTCTTAGCTACATCCTCGCTTGTTGCCCCGAGGAAAGAGAACTCCCAGTCATGGATTATCCCTGCCCCATTGGTTGCCAGGTGGGTAAACCAACCTTCTTCTGCAAGCTTGGAAAGGATTACTCCCAGACCGTTTTTTATCGTATGGGCACCAAAGGCACACACTCTTGCAGAGCCGTTGTCCTTGGATCGTTTTAGTTCTGTAGCTATGGCCTTGATCCTGGTCTTTGCTTCTGGCGAGAGGCGTGGCGTATAGGTAAAAGGATTGATATGATCTTCTACTCTGATGTGACTCTCTCTGGAAGCGAGTGGGTAATACTGCATGGCAAAGCGTGAAAATTGTGGGGTCTGCATAGTACTATACCTCAGGGAAAATCTTGGTGATTTGTGAAAAATCCGGAATCAGCACATCTGCACCTGCTAGGATCAGACGTGGTCTTTTTTCCAGGTTTACACCGAACCTCTGTTTCTCGTCACTTACGATACCTATCGTTACAAAATTATGTTTGAAACCTTCTCTCATTTCAACAGGACCGTCACCAAACACGACACACTCTTCAGGCGAATATCCTGCATCTTCTATCTCACTAAGTATGCGCTGCATTACCAGCTTTTTAGGATCAATGTCTGTATTGCCCACAGAGCCGAATATTCTGCCCTCAAACAGGTTGCTGTACCCAAGAAGCTCTGCTTCATCTCTGACATCCTCTTGATCGGTACCGCTTGCCATATAGAGCTTTGTACCGTTCTCGTAGAGTCTTTCGAGGAATGCAACAGATGACTTTATGGTAAAATCATCTCTATCCAGTTCTTTTCTCTTAAGGGCTGTGAGCCGATAGTGCATAGTCTCCTCTAGGTGTGCAAGGTAGATCTTTTTATACTGCACAGCTGACAATACCTCATCAGAAGGGACCAGGTTTTCCTTGCGAACCATTTCAGCAAAGTATTTCATCTGAATTATTGTCTGGATACCTGAAGTGCTGTCGATAAGCTCCTTGACTTTCAATGTAAGGTCTTTTCTTTTTTGGAAAGGGATTTCAGTGTTCCCCGCCAGGTAGTGCACCATCATCTGTTCCATAACGGACTCCCATCCCTGGCGGAGCGTGGATATCGTACCATCATGGTCAAAGATCGCTATTTTAGGAAGGTTACGATCAATTGTAAAAGACCGGTTTAATATTTCAATGGTTGATTCGGGGAGGTAGCAAGGAGGAGCCTTGAGCAGATGTGCATTGTGTCTCCAGTGCACATCCTGGCAATGCAGTTGTAGTTCTGCAAGGGTGGGGTGCCCTGTTTCGAACAAGGTTAAGATGCTGACCGAAGCGGTGAGATTCCCAATTTCAGCAGCACTGTTTATCGTTTCACCGGAAAGAATAGCTGCAGCAGTTCCTGCAAGGAAAGCATCCCCGGCTCCTACGGGATCGATTTCTTGTATGAAATCGATGCCGTTGATGCTATGCGTCTCCTTTCCGTTGCAGACAATAGCCCCGTCTTCCCCACAAGTTATTATCACTGGCATTTGCCACTTTTTGCTCAGAACCCTGCCATGTTCTCTTGTTGACACTCCCTCTTCACACACCCCGGAACAATAGGAGGCCGCCTCGATATTATTGAACTTGTAGATTACGTTCTCATACCTGCCAAGAAAATGCCTGGTGTCGGCTATCCAGGTGGTTGTATCATGGTGCCTTTTTATAAACTCATTCAACCGTGAAATGAAATAAGCGCTGTGCATACCGTGCATAACTTGTTCGTTTATAATAACGCACTGGTATTTGCTGATATTCTCACCGAGTTTCTTCAGGACGGCATCTGCAGTTTTTTCTAAAAGAGCGTTGAAGTTGCCAAGGTCGTATCGGTTCAGTTCTTTCTTTCCGCTGATAATTTTGTGATATACGTGGGTATGCCAGCTCTCATCCTGGGTAATAAGGCCGTCCGTTCCGATTGCATGTTCATGAAACAAATTCTTTACAATAGTTGCCTGGTAGTCATCTCCTACAACACCATATATATCAACGGTGGGTATTCCGAGGACTTTACAACTGACAGCTACATTAGAGGCGCCACCTAAGCTGAATTTTTCAGCCTTGATAGATATTGTTTCCAATCCGGTTTCGGCAGAAATCTCAGAAAGCAAGGGGTCGATAAAGGAGTATTGATCCAGACACACATCGCCAATTATAGCAACAGAACTGTTTGTAATGCTCTTGGAGATAGAATTGATACGCTGTATAAGGGTGGTGTTAGTCATTGTTTGGTTTCCTGTTTCTAGGGTGAAGATTAAGAAAATGCAACCGGTTTCATAAAATATAGTATACGGAAGTAGCGTTGTCAATCTAAATTTATTTTATAGTGAATTATTAAAATGTTATATAGTAGCAATATATAGGTATTATAGAAAATAATTATTATACGTAAAATTTAGTTTGACAAATGATATACACTGCTGATAGACTCTGTATACAACTGGTTTCATCATCAGTTGGTGTATATAGGCACAGTATCCCTGGGTAGATTGTTGGGTGAAACATGAGATGAGTGGTATCAGTGCAAGTAAGGGGTATAGCTTCTTTGCTTTTCACTCAAGATGCTTCAGAGGTAAAGATGTATTCAGTGAGGTTGAGTTTTACATGAAACCGATAACAATTAATGATATAGCCAGACTAGCCGGTGTTTCTAAATCAACAGTCTCCAGAGTTTTGTCCAGTCCCTCCATGGTGAAGGAGTCTACCAGAGCTGCGGTTATGAAAATAGTTGAAGAACACTCCTTTGTCCCTAACCAATTTGCCCAGGGGCTTGCCGGTATTGCAACAAAGACCATAGGGATTGTTGTTGATGAACTCTACAACAGCTTTTTCATTGAGATCGTAGAGGGTGTGGATCGTATCCTGAGCAACTTTGATTACTCCCTGCAACTCTATTCATCTCGTTGGGTGGAGGAGAAAGAACTCCATCATGTCTCATCTCTTATCAGCAAGCAAGTCGATGGGATCCTTTTGGCTCCCATCAGTCCCAAAGGAGAGACCATTGACCTGTTGAAACAGTCGGGTATCCCTTTTGTACTCGTTAACTGTGTTCCTGAAGATAGAAGCCTGCACTATGTCGCTTTTGATAATTTCAAAGGGGGTGAGCTTGTTGCTGATTTTATCAATACCTTGGAGAAGGAGCAGATTATCTTGGTAACAGGGTATCCCCATCAGACTATGGATGATCGTGTTGCAGGATTCTTTAGCAAAGTGGCCAACCCCAAGAGTGTTATTCACTATAAAGGGATCAAGACTTTTGAGGATGGGTTGGAAATCGCAACCATGCTGATAGCAAGAAATAAAATCAGTACAAGGAAAACTATCCTGTTTATTACCAATGATAACGTAGCTATTGGCGTCTCCCACCAGCTTTCCTGTATGGGAATCAAGATTCCTGAACAGGTTGCGATAATTGGTTTTGATGATATCAAACTCTCTTCTCTCTGTAAAATCCCGCTCACAACGGTTTCACAATCCATCAAGGATATTGGAAAGCTTGCTGCCTTGGATCTGCTTGATTTGATAAAAGGACAGGATATTGATCCACCCGGTCATATATTGGAGCCCAAGCTTATTGTCAGGGAGTCGGCCACATAGGGTCCTAGTGCATGGTAAGCAGAGTGCTTTCGAGCTCATGTGAATATACGGAGGAGGCTAGGATGAAGATAGGAATTATCGGGTGTGGAATCATAACGCAGGAAGCTCATGTGCCGGCACTCTTGAGGCTACAAGAGAGCATTCAAGTTGTTGCCCTATGCAATCACAGTGAGAAAAAAGCCTGCATGGTGAGGGACCTTTTAGGAGATCCAGAGATACCTATATTTACTAGTTGGGAAACAATGATACAGGAGCAAAAGGATCTGGATGCAGTATTGATAGCACTGCCTATTATGTTGAACTACCCGGTGAGCAAGGCCTGTCTTGATGCCGGAATCGCAGTGCTGTGTGAAAAACCTGCTGGAGCTAATGCTGCTGAAGCCGAAAAGACGCTGGAGTTCGTCTCCTCTGATAAACCCCTCTACATGACAGCGGAAAACTATCACTTCAAACATTCCATCGCGCAGGCAAAAGAGATTATCGAGCGTGGTCAGATAGGCACACTGCACTCTATCCAGATGCATGTCTTTTCTTTTATGCAGGTGGATAACAAATTCAACAAAACCCAATGGCGGCGTCACAATGCATATCCTGGAGGGTATCTTATGGATGGGGGAGTGCATAACGTACACGCCCTCCAACAGATTGCAGGTCCGGTAGAAAGCGTAATGGGTAGAACCTTAAGCATCAATCCAAACCTGGGAAGTGATGACCTGGGGTTTGCAATCTTCAAGCACGCCACCGGGGTGGTTACATCCTACAATATGGCATTGCAGAGTGCTGCTTCTGAAGATAGGCTGACTCTTTTTTGTACCGATGGTGCCTTGGTTGTGAGTGATGATGAGATACACATATACTCTCCGGAAGGAGCTGTTCAGACCATCAAGGTGGAGAAAGAGGATAGTTTTTATCTGGAATGGCTGGATTTCTCCACTGCTTTTGCTGCGAATACCAAAGCATCCGTACAACAGGAGGATGTTGTACGTGATGTAAAGGTAATCGAAGGTATTCTCCAGTCAAGTAAAGAGGGAACAGAGGTTATCATACAGAGGTAGCCAGAAGAGATGCAAATGGATGGCCAGTATAGGCTATCCTTGAAATATAGCGAGTATTCATACTATTCCTCATAACCGATGGAAGCCCTATGTTGATAGGATAGACCGTGTATGGAGGAAGATAGCATACGTAGGAGGCAGTGATGCTGTTAGTACAAGAGGTGGTTTGTAATTACCAAAAGGGAGCCAAGGGGATAGAAGCGGGTGCTACCTTTGGGTGGAGCCTGGCAAGTGACAAGAGGGGTGTGCTGCAAACAGCGTATAGGGTGCAGGTCTGCGCCTCCGCTGACTTCTCCCGGCCTCTCTTTGATACCCAGAGGCAGGAGGGCCAGGAGAGTGTCGCAGTAACCCTTCCCGGCCTAGCCTTGGAGGATGCAACGCCCTACCATGTTCGGGTCATGGTCTGGGATAACAAGGACGAGCAGAGTCCTTGGAGTGAATCTATCCTAGTAGAGACAGCACGGGGAAAGAAGGAGTGGGAAGCCCTTTTCATCACAGCCGATGTCCATGATGAGGACAAGGACAAAAGTGATGGCCGCCTCCTGCGCAAGGAGTTCCTTCTTGAGGAACAGCTTGTTTCAGCCAAAGCGTACGTCACCTCGCTGGGCCTGTATGAGTTCTATGTAAATGGGAAGCGGGTGGGAGAAGACCTGTTCACCCCCGGATGGACCTCCTACAACAAGCGCCTGCTCTATCAGAGCTATGACCTGACCGACCTTCTTGTCGAGGGACCGAACTGTATCGCCTCCATGGTGGGCAACGGCTGGTACAAGGGGGTTATTGGCTTTGAGTTGCAGAAAAACAACTATGGGGAGAAGAATGCACTCTTCTGCCAGCTTGAGCTTGAGACGGCAAGTGGCAAGAAGATTACCCTCGGCAGTGATCGCAGTTGGAAATGGCATGAAGGGCCTGTCCTCTTCTCCGAGTTCTATGACGGGGAGACCTACGATGCACGACAGGAGATCCCCGGTTGGAATGAGCCTGGCTTTGATGCAACTGGTTGGAAGAGCGTTCAAACGGTGGAACACGACTATGCAACCCTCAGGCCCCAGGAAGGGGTTCCTGTACGGGTTATCGAGGAGCTTGCCGCTCAAAAACTGATCACCACCCCTGAAGGTGATACTGTCATAGACTTTGGACAAAACCTCACCGGATGGGTCACGTTCTATGTACAGGGAGAAGCCGGTGAAGAGGTTGTCCTGCGCCATGCTGAAGTACTCGATGCCAAGGGGAACTTCTACACCGAGAATCTTCGTTCTGCCAAGCAGACGGTTCGCTACACCCTCAAAGGTGACAAGGATGGTGAAACCTACCACCCGACCTTCTCCTTCCAGGGCTTTCGGTACATCGCCCTTGATTCCTATCCGGGCCCGATAGAGCTGAAGCATTTTACCGCCCAGGTTATCCACTCAAGGATGGAGAGGACAGGAACCTTCTCCTGTTCCAATCCCCTGCTCAACCAGCTGCAGCACAACATACGCTGGGGCCTGAAGGGCAACTTCCTCGATGTTCCCACCGACTGTCCCCAGCGTGACGAGCGTCTTGGCTGGACCGGTGATGCGCAGATGTTCGTAAGCACCGCCTGCTACCTGAAGAATACCCACGCCTTCTTTACAAAATGGCTGCGTGACCTTGAGGCAGACCAGCGCGATGACGGGGCGGTGAGTAACGTCGTCCCCGATGTCATCAAGGAACAGGGGGAGACTGGCGGGGTGGTAGGATCTTCTTGTGGCTCATCTGCCTGGGGTGATGCCGCCACCATCGTGCCCTGGGCACTCTACCGCTCCTACGGGGATCTAGCGGTGTTGGATGAACAGTACTCCAGTATGCAGAAGTGGGTTGCCTTTATCCAGAGTGAGGCGACCGACGGCTTGATCTGGGAGAAGACCTTCAGCTTCGGTGACTGGGTCGCCCTCGATGCCGAGCCCGGCAGTTACTATGGAGCGACACCAATTGGCCTTGTGTCCACCTCCTTCTACGCCCTTTCAACCCGGATCCTGGCCAAGAGCGCAGCTCTGTTGGGCAAGGATGAGGATGCACAAGCCTATACGAAGCTCCATGAACAAGTAAAGGCAGCTTTCAACAAGAAGTTCATCGGAGAGGACAAGCGCCCGGTTTCACGGACGCAGACCTCCTGCATCCTGCCCCTGGTCCTTGACCTGCTGACTCCCGAGCAGAAGGGGCCCACTGTCGAGCTGCTGTGTGAGTTGCTCGACGAGCATGACGGGCACTTGACCACAGGGTTTGTCGGCACGCCCTACATCTGCAAGGCCCTCAGTGACAACGGGAAGCTCAAGGAGGCGTATGACCTCTTGCTCAAGCAGGACTACCCCTCATGGCTCTATCAGGTAACGCAGGGGGCAACGACCATCTGGGAGCACTGGGATGGTCTGAAGCCCGATGGCACCATGTGGAGCCCTGATATGAACTCCTTCAACCACTACGCCTATGGGGCTGTTGGTGAGTGGCTCTACACGGTGGTCGGTGGATTGAACATCGATGAGGATGCCCCTGGCTTCAAGCACACCATCATCCGTCCCAGGATTGGGGGAGGTTTGAGCTTTGCCGAGGCTACACACCTCTCACCTTATGGTGAGGTGCGTTCCAGGTGGGAACGGGACGGGGAGAAGGTACGCCTTGAGGTGCATGTCCCGGTCAACGCCACAGCTACGGTACTTCTTGATGATGCCCAGGACGCACTCTCCCTAGAGGGTGTTGGTATGGCAATGGTCGAGGGAAAGCCTGCATTTGAGGTTGGATCGGGGGTATACACTTTCACCTACGTATTGCCAGCATAGTATGCTCGAAAGTTTTTCTTCAGTTCCTTTTGAGGGCGGTGGCTTATAATGCCACCGCCCCCTTCATTGCAGTGAAGAGCACGAAAGAAGACCTCTTGTGGTATGGTAGCGAAGCTATCAAGGCTTTCCCTGTATTAGGATGGTATGTATTCATAGCCAGACTACATCTTCAGGATATACTCCTTTAGGAGAACTAGTACTGCAAATCGATAAAAGTAAAAACAGACAATAGTTCTATATATTGTAGTTGTTTATTGTCTTAATAAGAGAGGTTTGCCGGACAGCTATAGCTTATTGTGCCTGTTTTTATGTATCAATCTTGTTTTTCTGCGATGCTTTCCTAAATTCAGTGGGAGAGTATGAAGTAAGGTTCTTCATCATGGTGCAAAAATAATTGCTGGAGGAGAATCCTGAATCCAGAGCTATCTGGGTGATGGAAAGATCAGTATGGGCAAGCAGATGCTTCGCATGCTCGAGCTTTTTCAGTGCAATGAAACTGGCAGGAGGGAATCCGACAACTTCCTTGAACTTGCTCTTGAACCTGGACAAGGAGTATCCGGAAATGGCAGCTAGTTCCTGTAAACTGGTGTTCTCTCCTTCTTGCTCTTCAATATAATCGATGACCCGCTTTATATTGCTGTCGAATATAGTTTTATGCTCATGATTTACAGGGATGAACTCCTGTATCTTGAACAAGAAACAGCTCAAGAACTGTACTCCGAGCATTTTAGATGATTCGCTGCCATCACTGATATACTCAAAAGCTTGTTTCAGCCATTGGGACTCACTTGCAGGGAATCGTAAGTGACGATGGGGACAGGAGGTGAGCAGGTCATACAAGGCGTGGCTATACTCCTTGTTCAGACCCAACAGGCGGTCACGGTCCTTCAAGTCAACTTGCAATCCAAAAAAGGTATAGGGACTGGCGTGATACCTGGATGTGTAGTGAGGCTCGAAAGGAAAGGTAAGGAACATCTCATTGCCCGTTACGGTATAGGTCTCGCCATTGACGTGGCAGACTCGTTTGCCTTTGATCAGGCAGTGGATCTCAATAATGTCAGAGTGATAATGCTCGGGGGAGTGCGCAGTAGCGGTTGAAGGGTTGGAGAAAGTAATGTTTTTCAAACCAAGTATGTTATGTTGGCTATAGGTAATGATTTTGTTATGATCTTCCCAGCAGAAGTTGTCAATAATCTCTTTCATAGAGGCTCCCTCCCAAAATGTTAGGAAAAATACTAAACATTTTTCTGGATGTGCTACCACCCTACTAGGATTATAGTTCATTTATCAAAACAAAAGCAAACAACGTGTTGGCCTTTTGAAGGGAGATGATATATGGGAACAGGCATTGCAAACGGTGTATGGCCAGTGATGGTAACACCCTTCACTGAAGATAATACCATTGATTATGACGGAGTGGTGGAGTTGTTACAGTGGTATGATAGCCAGGACGTAAGTGGGATATTTGCAGTATGCCAATCTAGTGAAATGTTTTTCCTCAGCTGGGAAGAACGATTAGAGCTCATTACCTTTATTCGCAAGAATCTCCCTCGAAATATGGGTCTTATTGCTTCAGGACATGTCGAAAAGGACCTGCAGGAACAGATCAAGCAGGCTAATAGGTTCATTGAGACCGGAATTGATTCTTATGTCTTCATATCGAATCAATTTGCCAAGCAAGATGAAGGTGATGACGTGGCAAAGAAGCGTATTGAAACCTTGCTGAACGCTATTGATGGCGACAGCTTTGGCGTCTATGAGTGCCCGTATCCCTACAAGCGTCTGCTCACCCCAGAGCTGCTCGCCTGGTGTGCACAGACAGGGAAATTTGGTTTTCTCAAGGATACCTGCTGTAACCTGACTGAGCTGAAAGCTAAGATCAAGGCAGTTGAGGGAACCTCCCTCAAAGTCTACAACGCAAATGCCGCTACCTTGCTGGAAAGCTTGAAGATGGGGGCTGCAGGATACAGCGGTGTCATGGCAAACTTTCATGCATGGCTTTATGTATGGCTTTGCTCCAACTTTTCTACAGAGAAAGATACAGCAGCCCTGGTGCAAGATTTGTTGGGTATGGTAAGTCTTGTAGAGTGCCAATATTACCCGGTGAATGCAAAGTACCACTGCCAACTGGAGGGCTTGGATATCAACCTCTTCAGCCGTGTGCAGGATTTCACCAAGTTTACTTCAAGCAGAAGGCTCGAGGTCGAGCAACTCAGAAGAACGGTCAACCATTTCGGAAAACGTATACTAAAGAAATAAAGAGTATTGTATTTAAAAGGAGAATTTTATGAAGCGTTTTACAACTATCTTACTTGTTCTATTGATGGTAAGCGTATCTGCATGGGCAGCAGGATCCAGTGAAAAAGCAAAAGCTGAAAAACCAGTAGAGCTGATTTTCACTTCGATTTCAGTGTCAGGGGACTCCCATACTGAAGCAATGTATGTGTTTGCTGACAAGGTTAAAGAGTTGACCAATGGCAGTGTTGAGGTAAAAGTATATGACAACGGGACTCTTTTCTCTTCTGAAAATGAGTTTGATGCTGTCGTTAACGGAGAAGCTGATATTGCCTATATCTCCTTTCCAACCATTGCAACACAAATTCCTTCCTTTAGCATGTTTGCTTCTGGATACTTCTTCAGTTCCTATGAGCACATGACCGCTACCCTTAACGGAAGCATTGCTGATGAGTATGTCTGGCCCAAGGTCCGTGAAACTCTCAAAGTGCAGCCCTTGGGAAGCTTGTATCTGGGAAGCCGTGTAATCAACACCCGTAACAGAGCTATCAACAGCTATGCTGACATGGATGGTCTGTTGCTCCGTATGCCAAACTCTGAATCCTGGCTTTTCCTTGGTAAGGCTCTTGGAGCAAACCCAACTCCTCTCTCTTTCAGTGAGCTCTATTCTGCTTTGCAGACTGGTGCTGTCGATGGACAGGACAATCCCCTTCCCACCGTAGACAGTGCTAAGTTCTATGAAGTAACCAAGTACCTTGCTCTTACAAACCACGTCATTGACTCCGTCACTCCTTGTATCAACTTGGACAAATGGAATTCCATGACAGCAGAGCAGCAAGCGGCTGTGCAGGAAGCGATGACTGTTGCCATTGAGTACAATGACAAGACAAGAATTGCCGCTGAAGCAAAACTGGTCAGTTTCTTCAAGGAAAAAGGCCTGACTGTCACCACTCCTGATATCACTGAGTTCAGGGATAACGTACAGGCAGCATATGCAGCCAATACCAAGATGGTATCCACCTGGGATATGGATCTGTACGAGAAAGTCCAGAGCTTGGCAAAGTAAGGCTACACGGTAACTCAGTATTCTATTGATTTCCTGGAGGTTTATTGCAAACCTCCAGGAAACCCTGATAAGCAATATAGGAAAGGTATATTATGCAGCGATTCCGTATCTTGGGCAGAAAAGTGATGTACTTTTTAGATACCATACTACCCAACATTACTTTTACCATTATTTTCTTAACCTTTATGCTCACCATCATAAGTCGTTATATTCTGAAAACTCCAATAACATGGAGTTATGAAGTGAGTATTCTTGCGTATATGTGGACGATGTTCTTTGGTGTAGGCAAAGCCCTGCAAGAGAAGGAGCATGTAGTATTCTCCCTTCTCTATGACCATGTGAGTCCCAAAAAACAACTGCTATTTGATATTGCATCAAATTTGCTCATAATCGTGTTGATTGGAATAGTCTTCGTACCCTCAGTCAACTCCTTACTTAAGAAGAAGATGATCACAGGTGTTTTGAAAATACCTTTTACTGTCGTATTCGCCCCCTTAATTTATATGTTTGCCAATGTCATCATACGGAGCATCATTGCATTACGTGGGTATCTTCGCGACCTGAGCACCATGATGAGGAACCCAAAATGAATATAATCGCGATGCTTTTTATTGTACTTGCACTTTGTTTCCTCATTCGTATGCCGGTCTCCTTTGCTATGCTTATTGCCTCCATTTCCTACTTCCTCATGAGTGGAAGGAATATGGAACAGGTGCTTTCAGTGCTTACTGGCAATATGTACGCCAACTACACAATGCTGGCAGCACCACTGTTCATCTTTATGGCCAATGTCATGAACGAAGGGGAGATTACCGACAAGCTTTTCAGTTTTTGTAATGGTCTCTTTGGTCGTATGCGTGGAGGTACCGCCCAGGTAAACGTTGCGGCATCCTTGATCTTCTCTGGCATGACAGGAAGTGCAATAGCTGATGCTTCCGGTATCGGCCTGATGGAGATTGAACAGATGAAGAAGGAGGGATATGACGCTGAGTTCAGTTGTGCCCTTACCGCAGCATCTGCTACTGTCGGCCCAATTTTTCCCCCATCGATACCCATGGTCATATATGCGATGCTCTCCGGAGCCTCAATAGGAAAGCTCTTCATGGGCGGGATGGTCCCCGGTCTCATTCTCTCCTTGCTGCTTGGCATATATGTTGCTTTTATTTCCATTAAAAGAAAGTACCCCCGAGGGGAACAGATGGCGTTTAGGCAGTTTGCAAAAGTTACTATAGCAGCTTTTCCTGCTCTGTTCACCGTCGTATTGTTGCTTGGAGGTATTTACCTTGGAGTTGTGACTCCTACAGAAGCCGGGGCTCTGGCCTCTGCATATGCTATCCTTATCTCTATACTTATCTATCGTAACCTTGGTCCTAAGAAGATGTGGAGAATCATAAAGAAAAGTGCAACAAACACTGCTACCCTGGCACTGCTGGCAGGTACATCCATGTTGTTCTCCTACATCATATCGTTGGAACAAGTCCCCAGGGTTATCGCAGCGTTTGTTATGGGTCTTACCGAAAACAAATACGTCTTCCTTTTCATTGTAAACGTAGTATTCCTGCTGCTAGGGTGTGTCCTTGATGTCAGCACCATTCAGCTGGTTTTTGTTCCCATGGTGCTCCCTTTGGTAAATGCATTCGGTATTGATTTGGTCCACTTCGGGGTAGTCATCTGTCTGAATATGATGATTGGACTCTCCACACCACCTTTTGGAATGTTGTTGTTTATAGTATCTGGACTGGGCAAGGCTAAGATAAGTGGGGTCATTCGCGAGATCCTCCCCATGATAGCTGTCATGATACTGCTTCTTTTTGCTATAACGTACATCCCTAATATAGTCATGTGGCTTCCTAATAATCTGATGTAAGAAGATTTGTATGGCAGTATCGAAGCGTAAAATTACACCTTCTGTATTGAGCTATGTCTTTATTCCTATACAGAGAGTGCACCATCTCTTTGATAATGAACTATACGAGCGATCATACCAAGAGGGATTTCCTAATGAAATCCCTGTTGGTGTTTTGCACTTTCAATACTACGTATGAAACATATGCGCGAGTATGTAGTAGTGAGAGGTCAGATCGAGGAACTATACCTTAGGCGTTGCCCTTTTCAATCTCTCTTTCAGACGTAACCCCTGCCAGGCCAACTGATCGTGTGCCAGCTTATAG
>CAZPOJ010000050.1:0-18590 GCA_964588005.1 uncultured Sphaerochaeta sp. | reverse complement strand
ATCAATCGTCCTCATACAGCTCGTTGATGACATCCCATGCTGAAGCAAGTCCCTTTCGCAGGTTGCACAGTAACTCATACTGGTTTAAAAGCGTTACAAGATGCTTTTCAACGACCTCAGAAGGATCATCAATGGCAACAACACTCTGCAACTCCTCAGAGGTGGGAGGCAGAGCCACTACCCTATCAAACTCAGCTAGCATATCGCTCTTGGTCATTCGCTTGAAATTGGGAACCTCAAGCAGAAACATAGGGGTATGACTCCTTCTTTCAAGGCTTTCTGCTGTCAGTTGGATCTGCATAGCCGGTGCATCTTCAGGAAGGGATTCATATTTTTTACGTAGTTCTTTCATCTCAGTCTGGCCTCCAGTAGATTAGTAGATACTGTATCCTAACACAGATTATGGGAGAAGAAGAGGGGGAGGTGAAGGAGAGGGAGGAAATAGGCAGAAGACAAGCGGGCAAGGGGGTTTCAAACAACACAATCTGAAACAATTTCAAGGCGATCAAAGCCTCCATACAACCTGTAAAACAAGGTTGCTAAGAATTCTTCATGACTTATGCCTAGAATCAGTGATATCCATATTATTGATAACCCGTGTAAAAACTAAAAGGAGCCATGATTTCTCGCTTTCAAGTGACGTTTTCACCGGTGCTTTTGCCATATCCTTGGAGAAGTCCCAATGAAAAAAATATGTGCAGTGCTGATTCTCCTGATTTTAGCCCTATCATCACTGTACGCCGACTTTGCGTATGCATTTGATCTGGTTTCCTTTGACCCGCTGTACAAGGAGTACTACGCTGATAGGTATAGGGCAGGTATGAGCTTCAACTACGCCGATGTGAAGGACGGTCTTCCTGAGTATGTCTATCAGGACTGGAGGCAGTCCGATCATAGGGGAGACGCTTTCGCTGCTCAGACATACCTTCAGCTTTGATCACTGGCTCAGTCCCCTCTCCATAGATTTCTCCACACAGGGTCTGATTAGTTTTATCATGGATGACGAGATGACCTATAACATCGGCTACGATGGGGTGTATTTCTACGGCACGACATTGAGAGTGGCTAATATCTTCTCTGTAAGGGCTGGCTCCCATCATTACAGTTCCCACTATGGGGATGCTGGTTTCAAGAACATCGACAACCATGCAGTCCCAGGGGGCCTATCAGACCTGGATAGATTCTGGGTTACGCATAAGTATATCAGAATGAACGGTCTCGCCATCGGACTCTCTGTACAGCCCCTCCCTTGGCTCGGATTGTATGGAGAGTACAACTTCTTGCCTAAGAACATCACAAGCTGGCGTCCTGTGATCTCCGACCAAACTGGACTAGTCTTGATCCCCACTACGCGTATCCAGATGCATATAAGGCTCGAATCATAAGCTTCGGCCTTGAGCTTGAGTATCCTGTTTTCAAGAAATTGGGAAACACCATTCTTGCTCATGACTGCCATATGTATGAGGAGGGCAAGATCATGTACAGGGAAGACCAGATCCAAACATAACTCCTCTGTATGCGCCAGATGCCCCTTGGGAGTTTGAACACTCCTTCCTCCTTGCCCAGGAGATTAATGATTCCGTCTCCTTTTAAATCGGCTATCGGCATGGAAGGTTCCCAGCAAATTCCTTCTACTTCCAGCGTTCGTCCTACTTTTTCTTTGGAGCCAGGTACAACCCCGGTGTGACGGTGAAGCTATTCAATATAGCAGGCTAAATATCAGGCTTGAGAAAAGAGATCGATCAGCTATCGCCACATTGCCAATATTTTCAAGGAGGGAGAACTTGATCAGGGTAATAGGCACATTTGCTGTATTAGCTCAAATATACCAAGGAATGATTAGGGTATCCCACAAGAAAGTGTGCTGAGCCAATAGTAAATACTGGTTAAAACACATAAAAAATGTACACTGTGTCTGTTTGGACATGTGTACATTTTTTAATTCTTTATTCTGTAGAGGAATAGAAAATTTAGTTTTGCCGCCTCTCGGAATTGAACCGAGGACACAAGGATTTTCAGTCCTTTGCTCTACCAACTGAGCTAAAGCGGCTTGACCTTCTCTTGTATACCCCAATTACAGAATTCTTGTCAACACCTTTTGAGATTTTTCGTATTTTTGCCTCGATAATCTTATACAAAGAGGCCTAGCTGCATACGAATACACCTGAAATAGTCCACCCCCTCTATAGCCCCTTGCATAGCAGGCCTAAAAGAGTAAGGATGTGGCATTGCTATAATTGTGCTCTTCTTTGCATCGTCACTCCCTTCTTTTGGTACGGGGCATGCACTATACTGCATAGATAGCGAATGGAGGATAAAAAAGCTTGCTGATGAAAAAAACTACCGATAAACCGTTCCTCTTGAAAATTCTCCGAATGCTTCCTCTTGTCCTTGTGATTATTCTCGTCACAGTGTTCGTAGTGAAAAACGGCGCTTCAGCCATCTCTGTTTTGGTGGAGCACTCCACCGACAGACCCTGGCTCACAGCCTTTGCATTCATGGCCCTCTTTCTGCTGAAATCGGTCTCCTTTGGCCTGCCATTTGCCCTGCTGTATATCGGGGTGGGAAGTGTCTATCCTCTTGGATGGGCTTTGGTAGTCAATATCGCAGGCATCGTGGTCAACATGCAGATCCCGTATTTCCTAGGGCGGCGCATGGGAGATTCGCATGTCCAACGACTTGTAGCAAGATATCCATTTGTCTATCGTTTGGAATCCTTTAGCAAGCACTCCTCACTGCTCTTCTCTTTTGCAACCAAGTTCATAGGCAAGATCCCCCATGAGATCACCAATACCTTGCTTGGGGCACTGAAGATCCCCTACGTCTCCTATATCATTGGAGGCCTCTTGGGCTTGGCCCCCACCATGGTGGCAACCACTATAGTTGGAAACAACCTCACCGATCCGGGCTCTCCTGCTTTCATCTTTTCCCTGGTGGCAATTGTTGCACTCATTCTTATGTCGCTTATCCTGTTCCGCAGATTCGAAAAACACGAAGAAAACTAAAGAGCCAGGCATGGTCTATGAACGACTTTAGGTGCAATCTTGCTCAAAGGAACACCATCTGCTAAAGTCAGACCAGATGAAAAGCAATGCAAGCCCTATGCTCAAGATAGAAAACCTAAGCTTCGGATTTGAAAAAAGACGATTGATTCTTTCTGACATCTCTTTTTCCATTGAAAGAGGGTCCTTCACCCTCATCACCGGACCCAACGGGTCTGGCAAAAGCCTCCTGCTCAAACTGATCAAAGGACTGCTCAAGCCCACCTCAGGGAGGATACTCCTTGAGGGGAAAGAGGTGACGTATTCGGCCAAGAAGCGCCTTTCCTCCGTTGGTCTGGTCTTCCAGGATGCTGAGACCCAGATAGTGGGACAGAGTGTAGAAAGGGATATCCTTTTCGGCTTGGAAAATCTTGGTCTGCCATTTTCTGTACAGCAAGAGCGATTGGACGCAGTGGTCCAGTTGCTTGACCTGGGCAAACAGCTCAAACAACGCCCCAGGACCCTCAGTGGAGGGGAGAAGAGGCGCCTCTCCATCGCAGGGGTGCTGGTCATGGAGCCCAAGGTGCTCATCATGGACGAGCCCTTTGCCAACCTCGACTACCCTTCAGTGGTACAGGTCCTGAAGACCCTGCTGCGCCTGAAAAACGAAGGGCATACCATCATACTGGTCAGCCATGAGGTGGAGAAGATCCTTGCCTATATTGACTCGGTCATCATCCTCTCAGAGGGCAAGGTGGCGGCCCAGGGCCCTCCATCCCTTGTCCGATCGCTCTTTGCCGACAATGGAGTGTATGTACCCCTGGAGACACCCTTGGAGAAGCTGACATGGCTGAAGCCCTAATCTTCCACTACAGGGAACAGGAAGCCTTCCTCAACCGGTGCAACCCCCTTACCAAGCTGCTGTGCATCCTTGCCATCCTCATCCCCCTTGCCAAGGCTTCCTTTGTGGTAAGTGTTGCCCTTCTCACCCCCTTGGTCGTCCTGGCGGTGACCCAACGTCTCCCGCTCCATCGTTATGCAAGGGAGCTGCGCTTCTTTGTCATCATGGCAACCTTGATAGGCATCACCGAATATGTGGCAACCAGAGCTTTGTTGCCCTCCTTCACCGCATGTCTCAGGTTCTTGACCATCATCCTGGGGGGAATGCTCCTCGCCGACTCCACAGCACCGGACGACCTGGCCCGCTCGCTGGGAAGCGTGTTGGACAAACTTCCCTTCATCGACGGATGGGCCTTGGCCAGTTCCATTGAACTGACGCTCTCCATGATACCGCTCATCTTCGATGTCACCGAGGAGGTGACCACTGCAAGAAAAGCACGGATGGAGAAGAACCGTCACCCCATAAGAAATATCAAGGCTGTAACGGCAAGTATCTTCTCGTTGCTTCTTGACCGCTTGGAGGAGCTCACCTGGGCGCTAGAGGCCCGCTCGTTCGACCCTAGCCGTCCAAGAAGGACCCTGCCCTACACCAAGGCCGACCTCTATCTGGGGATAGCGGTCATCTTTCTGGGTATTGCTGTATTCTTTGTTTTCCCCTATTTCGGATAGCTCTGGAGGCTCCATGCAGACCAAAAAAGATATTCGACTAGAACTCAAGAGACAAGCCAGACTACAGAGCACCTTTTCCTATACCCACGAAGACAAAACCAGTGTCGAGGCACTGCTTGCCAGCCCCTCCTACAAAAAGTGCACCACCCTCTTCGGCTTCTATCCTTTAGGTAGCGAAGTTGACATCACGAGTGTGCTTGAGGATGCCCTCAGGCATAAAAAGCTTGCCCTCCCTCGTTGTGTTGGGGAGAACTTGGAATTCGTCTTTGTTACAAAGGGGTGGGACAATGAAGCAGAGCCATCAAAGCTTGGGGTGCTGGAGCCCACAGGAGGGAACAGAGCCACGCCAGATGACTCTTCCCTCATTCTGGTCCCTGCAATGGCGTACACGCCACGGGGGGAGCGTCTGGGAAGGGGAAAGGGGTACTACGACAGGTATCTCAGCCAATTCCCTGCCGCACAAACAATGGGCGTATGCAGAAGCTATCAGTTGTTGAGTTCGCTTCCAACAGAGAAGTGGGATATAAGGGTGAAAGAAGTATTGTGTAAGGGGATTATCTACCGAATCTGATTCTTACCGAGCCAGACAAAATCCTGGCTTTCCATCATCGAGAAAAACCTAAGACAAAGATCATCAGCCTGACGATCCTTAAGGGAGAGCAGATGTTTTCTCATCTTCTCGCTACGCACACTCCGCAAAAGAGCACTCAGGGAGCGCAGATACTCCAATTGGGTGGCAGGAGAGCTTGCTATGACAAACAAGAGATGGACAGGCTGCCCGTCTTCAGAGCCAAACTCGATGCCTTCGCTGCTCAGGCCTAAGGCGATTTGCACCTCTTCGATGCCTTGGATCTTCCCATGGGCTATTGCAACCCCATGTCCAATCCCAGTGCTCTGGATACGCTCACGACGAAGCACGCTACGTTTGAAGCGTTCCACATCAGGAAGATTTTGAAATATGGAGCAAGTATCTATCACTTCCAGAAGCGCCTTTGTCTTCTCTGACGCTTGAATCTGACAGACTACCGATCGGCAATCATTGAGTATATCCACACACCCACTATACACAATGGAAAGAACAGTTTCAAGGTAGGGTATCCCCAGGGAAACCGGAGATACCCCAATCAATTGGTTATTTAGTCAACAGATACTCGTTCATAGCTTTAGCTGCCTTACGCCCTTGGCCCATGGCCAAGATAACAGTAGCGGCCCCAAGAACTATATCACCACCTGCATACACACCCTTGAGGGTGGTCTCACAAGTCTCCTCATCGACTATGAAGTTGCCCCAGCGGTTCACCTCGATACCCTCGGTGGTAGCCTGGATGAGAGGGTTGCTGGCATTACCGATGGCAATGATAACCGTATCACAGGCAAAGATTTTCTCACTATCGGCAATTTCGACGGGGGAACGGCGTCCTGAGGCATCAGGTTCGCCAAGTTCACACTCGATTAGCTCGACGCCGTTGACCTTGCCATGCTCATCTGCGGTAACCTGCAAAGGAGCGTGCAGGTAGAGGAACTTGATCCCCTCCTCCTTGGCATGGGCAACCTCTTCCCTACGGGCAGGCATCTCAATATCGGTACGGCGATAGATGATGGTTACCTCTTCAGCTCCCAGCCTCTTGGCAGTACGGGCAGCATCCATGGCGACGTTTCCTCCCCCAAAGACAACAACCTTATGAGAATCAAACAGGGGGGTAAGGGCCTCCCCTACAGCGTAGGCCTTCATGAGGTTACTGCGTGTAAGGTACTCATTAGCAGAGAATACTCCGACATAGTTCTCACCGGGGACCCCCAGGAACCGGGGAAGGCCTGCACCTGAGCCGATAAAGACCGCATCAAAGCCGTCTTTTCCCATTATGTCGCTGATCTTGCGCGTCTTGCCCACCAAATAGTTGCGCCTGATGGTAACACCCATATCCTTGAGGTTCTGCAACTCGTGCTCAACGATCTTCTTAGGAAGACGGAACTCGGGAATTCCATAGACCAAGACGCCCCCGGCCTTATGCAGGGCCTCGAACATCACCACAGTATGCCCCGCTCGGCGCAGGTCCATCGCAGCAGAGATGCCTGCAGGCCCTGTTCCCACAACAGCAACCTTCTTGCCAGTTTCAGCGGCAACAGTGGGCATCGTCTCACAATCATGTTCACGACCGTAGTCGGAGACATAGCGCTCGATCCTTCCGATGGATACAGACTGCTCTACATCCTTGAGGACCTTGCCAACGGTGCAGTAGAGCTGACACTGGCTCTCCTGGGGACAGACACGACCGCAGATGGCAGGCAGCGAGCTGCTCTCCTTGATAATGGAAAGAGCCTTGGCATGTTCGCCTTTGGCAGCTTCTGCGATAAAGGCAGGGATATCGATGCCTACCGGACACCCTTTGATACAGGGCTTGTTCTTACACTGCAAGCAGCGCAAGGCCTCCGCCCTGACCTGGTTCTCCGTATACCCCAAGGCTACTTCTTCCATATTGGTCACCCTGATCTTCGGGTCTTGTGCGGGCATATCCTGCAAGGGAATCTGGGCCCGCTGCCTGGGTGTGATAGCCTCCACGTCATACTGCTTGAGAATAGCGGCGGCCTTTTTATCGAGTTCTTCTTTTGACATATGCATGATTTAAGCCTCTCCTTCTTTAAGGTCCAAGCCAATATGGCAGCGGTGATGGGCCTCTTCTTCTTGAGGCTTGTAGGTTCCAAGGCGCAACAGCAGGTTGTCCCAGTCTACCAGGTGACCGTCGAACTCAGGTCCATCGACACAGGCAAACTTGGTCTCCCCTCCGATATTGACCCTGCAACCTCCGCACATCCCTGTGCCATCGATCATGATGGTGTTCAAGGAGACGATGGTGTGAACGCCAAAGGGCTTTGTGGTAAGGGCTGCAAACTTCATCATGATCGGAGGTCCGATAACCACTACACAATCGGGCTTCCAGGTCTCGCACAACTCCTTCAGGGGTTCTGTGACCAGGGCCTTGCGTCCATAGGAGCCGTCGTCAGTGACGACAATGACCTCGTCCGCTGTAGCCTTCATCTCATCTTCCATGATGAGCAGGCTCTGATTTCTGGCGCCCATGATGACCTTTACTTCATTTCCTGCCTGTTTCATGCCCTGCACAATGGGAAAAAGGGGAGCGACTCCGATACCACCGCCTACGCAGACAACCTTGCCGTACTTCTTGATGTCGGTGGGCTTGCCCAGAGGTCCTAGCAAGTTCTCAATAGAGTCGCCGACCTCCAACATGGCAAGGTGGTGGGTGGTCTCGCCCACAGCCTGGAAAATAAGGGTAATGGAACCCTCTTGCGCATTGGCATCAGCGATGGTGAGAGGGATTCTCTCGCCAAAGTCTCCACCCATCTGCAAGATGATAAACTGCCCCGGGCTCCTTGCTTCAGCTATTTCAGGAGCATGGATACTCATTCTGAACACTTCCTGGGAGAGCCTCTGCTTCGATAGAATCTCATTCATGCGTAACTCCTCGGTCAAATCTTTGCATATATAGAGCATATCATAGCCGAAAACAGCAACATTGGAAACCTTCGTTTGTCTTTTGCACCACGAGAATATGACCATCGAGATAGATAATCTCATGAAGTGCGATAAAACAGATACAAGACGCCCCAGCTATGCATAAAACACTTGTCCAAGGGGGTATCTCTAGGGCAGACTAGAGAGGGAGGAAGAGCAATGATCAGAAGATATGACGAGATGCAGACGACAGTAAAAGAGCAGATGCGTGGGGGTACGGGTTCAGTCACCCTCAGGGCCCTAGCCGAAGAGGGAAGTGTCAAGCACTGCCGTCTCTTCAGTGAGATAGTGTTGGAACAGGGGTGCTCCATCGGTGAACATGACCATGTCAACGAGACCGAGTACTACTGGATCACCGAAGGTGAGGGCATCGTCACCGAAGCCGACGGGGAGAAAAAGGTACGCAAAGGGGATCTTGTCGTAACCGGAGGGGGCGCAAGCCATGCCATCCGCAACGAACAAGAAGAACCTCTGAAGTTTGTCGCCATCATCATCCTCGACTGACACAAAAAAGCATAAGAGATACCGAACAGACAAGCACAAGGAGAGCCTGGACTATCCCAGGCTCCCCTTGTGCAAGACTATATATGGTATCTCCCCGAATGAGAGCAGTACCCTTTAGTTGCTCTTGATTTTAACTTCAATGCTCTTTGGCTGCACCTCTGCCTTCTTGGGCAGTGTGATGGTCAGCACTCCGTCAGAGAACTCGCCTTCGATGGCTCCCTCGTCAATATCCTCAGGCAGGCTGAAGGAACGCTCAAAAGCGCGGTAGTAGCGCTCACGAACCAAGGACTTCTTATCCTTCTCCTCTTCAGGCTTGCTCTGCTTGGCAGAACTGAGCTTCAATACATGCTTGTCCACATTGACGAGCACCTCATCCATGCTGTAACCGGCAAGTTCAGCTTCGATCATATAAGCTTTGTCGGTCTCGATTACATCAACGGGGGGAATCTTATTGGATGTTCCCCAGTCAGACCAAAGGTCGTTAAAGAGGGAGCGATAGTTGTTCAGGGTGTTGTTCCGGTTATAGGTTACGTAATATTTCATGCTGACACCTCCATGTGTGCTGTTTTGTATTTCTGTGCCTTGCGGCTGTACCAATACATATGCATAGAGCGTGCCAACTTTACTAAAAACAGAATGAAACAGGTAAAACCACCTATATAAGCAGATTCATCGAGCTTACTAGGAGATATGACCCCCTGTAGCGATACAATTCGCACACCAAACTATAAAAATGAGTGCTGCTTGTCTAACTCTCTGCTCAGAATGACCCTATTCGCTTAAACAAGCGCCCTTTTGAGTCATTTTGACTCAGAGGATCTAGTTGTGAGGGATATCACGGGCAGAACTGTCCCAAAGAGAGTTTGATTTTGGAGTATTTTTCTCCATTGAGGACTTTTCATACAAACAAAAGTTCCCTTTGTAGCTTTGGTAACTCATGTGAGAATATAGTACTGTACAGGTAAATTTTGAGAGAGCCTATCTTTTGTACAGTCCTGATAACTTAGTCATAAAGTCCTTTAAAACTTTATGACTGATATGTCTAGGATTAGTCAGATGTATTTGCATTGCTATATTTGTAGCTTTCAGTTTAAATAAACCACCAATTCTCACTAGCTCTAGAACTAGTTCCAGCCCCCAGAGGATAGAGACATGAGAGTTTTTACATTGCGTTCTCAGATTCTTATCATTGGTAATACAAGTCAGACCTCTGCGTGTAGCTGTTAAGAAGCACAAGGTATCCTGAAAAGAAGTAGGTCCTTCCACACCTGCGGCTAAGAACACATCTTCTATCTCCACTTCGATTGGTAAAAGTCCAAGTTCTTCGAGCTCTGCAATGGACTTGATGCTATCCACTTCCTCGAGTATCGCTGTTGCGACATATATGGGACCAATATGAGAGGCTATCAACCTGAATAAATTAGGTTCTCCGTTCATGTAATCAAAAAGAACACAAGCGTCCATTATCATAAAACGAGTCGGATAATCCCCTTTCATCCTAGGTCTTCCCACTGTGCAGTCAGTTTCATCATCTGTTGAGTTGGTAGATTCATAATTTCAGCAGCCCTAGAGAGGGATATCTTCTCTTCTTCAAGTGCCCTACGGACAAGCTGTCCCAACCGATCAGCTGAAAAGTTAAAGGGTTTCAGCCCAAAAGGCTCTGCACCCTCCAGAAAAGGCTCCTCCTTGAAAGCGAGTTTTTTCTTATATTTCGCTTCATACAACTGCTGAAAACGAATCCACACCGAATCATTGACAATACCCTTCTGTATGAGCCTGTAAAGAACAGTTTTGTAACTAACCCTAAAAATGGTCTTGATTTTCATGACACGATCGACGAAAGGCATCCCCGATGATTGCTGCCATGCAAGGTCAAATCCCAGTTCAGGCATGAGAAAGTGTCCTGCAAACAGATCAGCTTCCCTTTCTTGGACCTTGTCTTCAGCAGTCACATCTCTACTGTACTGAGATATATGCATCAGTAGATGACCCAACTCGTGGGCAGTACTGAAAATTTGCCGTTCAACACTAATTCTTTCCCAAGTATTAATAATTATGGCAGGTCCGTAGTCTTCTACACCAACTGACAAACCATTGAATGCATCTGAAGAATAAGGAAAAGTCAGGATTTTTATCCCACAGCTTTCCAACAATCCACAGATATCATGGATAGGTTCATCTTCTTGGAGACAGGCAATCTTCCTTGCCTTTTCGGCGTATTGGACAGGATGTAATTTCACTGGAATCTCTGCAAGAGTCCTGAAAGAATATGATTCCTCAATCAACAATACATTCTCCAGAAAAATGTAGTCATCAAGCCACTTAGAAACCTGAGCGAGAACCTGTTCTCGCTTGTTCATCCTCTTTCTTGCCCGAAAACGAACTGAAGACAATTCTCTTACAGGTTTAACAAGATCCAAAAGACGACAGTCTAGCGCCCTACTCAAACTCAATAGGGTACTGGTCTTCGGAAGTGCCTTCTTCCTTTCAATATTCTTAATGGTAGGAAGGGAAACTCCTGAAAGTTCTGAGAGGGTTTGCTGGGTAAGGTTTTTTTTGCCTCTATACCGCTTGAGATTGGATGAGAGGATATCTATATTCATAATGCCTCCTCATTATCACAGCTAAATTAAACCTTTAAACAAAATCTAGTACAATAGTATAATAAAATAAATAACGAGCAATACAAGCCCTCTGTGAAGAAGGCTTGCATTGCTCGTTACAGTGCCCTGAACAGGGTATACTTACCCTTAATACTCTTTCAAGCAGATTACAGCGTAATAATCTGATACCCCTCTTCTGTGTAGGAGAGGAAGGAGGGGTGGTTGCTCATGTCCCCGCCAACAGGCAATCCTGATGCTTCATTGTACTCAAGGACTCCCAGCGTAGCCGAACAAGCCTTACAGACACAGTCGATGAGATTGAGGTCGACCACCTTCTTGAAAAGGGGATTCTTTGACTCGGTCATCTTCTTGACCAGGGTCACAGCCTCACCTTCCAGCACGATCTTCACGCTCTTGCCCTTGGCATGCATATCCAACGCGTTGAGCAGCACGTGCACAAAGCAGACCGGGTTTCCTTGAAATGCAAATATTACAAATTTTTCCATAGTTCCTTCCTTTACTCATGATATCTACCAATCAGTATAGCACAGAGAAGCGGAGGCTGTTTAAGATCCATGCTATCTCCTACCAATCCATACGGCTGTATTAGTGATGAAAGAGGCGTACCCCGTTTGCAACCATCACCATCGCATGCTCATTGCAAGCCTCGATGACCTCGCTGTCGCGAAGGGATCCCCCGCTTTGGACGATATACTGGACCCCACTCTCCTTTGCCCGGTCAATGTTGTCCCTGAAGGGGAAGAATGCATCGCTGGCAAGGCTGACCCCTTTGACACCCTCTAGGAAGAGGCGTTGCTCTTCTGCGGTGAAGGGTTCGGGCTTCTCGGAGAAGAATTTCTTCCAAGCCTGCTCGCCATCCAGGGCATTGTGCAGATACTGCTCCACAGCATTATCCTTGGCGTTGCGGCTCAGTTTTGAGAGGAACGGCAGGGCGAGCACTCTCTGGTGTTGTCTCAGGTGCCAATAGTCAGCCTTGTCCCCGGCTAAGCGGGTGCAGTGGATACGACTTTGCTGCCCCGCTCCCACACCGATGGTCTGGGCCCTCTTTGCATAGCAGACCGAGTTGGACTGGGTGTACTGCAAAGCGGTCATTGCCAGCACCAGGTCGATACGAGCGCTTTGGGGAAGGTCCTTGTTCTCCGTTACGATAGGCTTGAGCAACGACTCATCCAGGACCAGGGAACTTCTCTCCTGCTCGAAATTGATGCCAAAGACCTCTCGTCTCTCCAAAGGAGCGGGGACATAGGTGGGATCTATCTCGAGTATGGTGTAGCCTCCCTTGCGTTTTGCCTTGAGCAAGGTGAGAGCTCCTTCGGTAAAGCCCGGGGCAATGACCCCATCGGAGACCTCCCGGGCGATGCATCGGGCGGTACTCTCGTCACAGATTGCGCTGAGGCTGATAAAATCACCAAACGAGGACATGCGGTCGGCACCCCGTGCACGAACGTATGCTATTGCCAGCTCGGAGAGCTCTTCATCCTCACCGACAAAGTACATCGCCCGCTCCTGAGCACTGAGGGGGAGGCCTACGGCGGCTCCCGCAGGGCTTACATGCTTGAAGGAGGCAGCAGCTCTCATGCCCAAGGTCCTGTCCAAGGCTGAGACCAGCTGCCACCCGTTGAGCGCATCAAGCAAGTTGATGTACCCAGGTTTTCCATTCAGGACAAGAAAGGGGAGAGCTCCCCCTTCCTTGAATACCCTCGCCCTCTTCTGGTGGGGGTTGCACCCATACTTGAGTTCCAGGTTGTCCATCGGCTACCTCGTATGCTTGTTCGTAAGTCTCTGCTCAATCGTTCCATCGGCAAGGTCGGTATAGCGCACATAGAGTGCAATGCGATTATCCTTGTGCAGAGCCTTCCAGATCCTCTGGGAGAAGACTTCTATATCCTCACCTATGGATACCTCCCTTGGGCTTCCGACAAAGGAGGGAAGAGGATTCCCATCATCTTTATAGGTATGGATCAATTGGCCGCCACCCCTTGTGGGATCACTGTACTTGAAGAACCTTCTTCTACATCGTCCACTGCCCCTCTTGAGGATGGCAAGCGAATAGGTAAAAGGCTGTTGCAAGGAGACCAGTGCACTGATACGGGGGGTATAGTGAGGCTCATCGGGCTCGTAGCTACAGCTTTTCAGGGCCTGTTCAAAGCTCTTCTCATCCTTGAGAAAGGAGTGGATGACATCGCCGTGGTCCCCATTGCTTATGATCAGCGAATCGGCGAACTGTTGCAGGGCTGTATAGTGAATCAGAGAGGGGTCTTGGACCAAGGAAGGGTCAAAAGCCTCTGCCTTGAGGGTCTCACCTTCGAGTGCAAGCACTCTGTTACGGCTTTGTTCACTGCGGCCTGTGATAAAATATGCAGTGACTGCTCTGCCTTGAGGGGAGAGCCCCACTATAATCCCACGACCGGGATAACTCTTTTCGCCTAACAGCGTTTCAATTTCCATGCAAATCCTCCAAGTTATTATATTCTCGTCCTTGTAATGCCCCTACGGTAAGGCGCACCGCATCATCGATACAGAGGTCGCAAGCGCGAAGGATAACCCCTGTCTCGGTGCCTCTGAGGTCTTTGCAGACCAAGCTCCTGTTCTGTTGAAGAAACGACGAGACTATCGGCTCGACCAGGGCATAGGTCTGAGCTTTGGTCCCTGAGGCGACATCACCCTTGCTGGAAAGCAACGATGCGATGGTCACCGCTCCACTTACCGCCCCACAGGTAGCTTCCTTGCCGCCCATGCCTCCACCAAACCCTTCCAGGATGGCAAAGAGTGTCGCTTCCTCCACCTCCACGAGGTCAAGAAACGCACAGGCTACAGCCTGAGCACAGTTGTACCCCTTCTCATGCAAGACCCTCGCCTTCTCTACATATTCTTCTTCTGTATACATATGCTTCATAAATCCTTATGCTTCCCTTCCAGTTTTCTGCAGATAGTAGGTGTAATCCCCTTCAAAGACCTGCATCTGCCCATGATCGATCTCAAATACCCTGTTTGCCAGATGTCTGAGGAAGTAGCGGTCGTGGCTTACAATGATGAGCGTTCCCTCAAACCTGTGCAAGGCATCCAGGAGAACCTCCCGGCTTTGGATATCCAGGTGGTTGGTAGGCTCGTCCAATATGAGGAAGTTTACCGGAAGGGCGAGCATACAGGCAAGCATGACACGGCTCTTCTCCCCTCCGCTGAGAACTCCCACCTTCTTATCGGCATCAGAGCCGGAGAACTGAAATGCTCCCAGGAGGTTCTTGATGCTTCCTATCGTTGCAAGCGGTGTCCTTTCGGAGACCTCTTCAAAGACGGTCCGCTCAGGATCGAGCACATCCGATGAGTACTGGCTGAAGTAGCCAAGGTTCACGCTCGCACCGAGGGTAACCTCCCCACTTGTCGGTTCGGTCAAGCCTGCAATAACCTTCAGCAGGGTGGACTTTCCCGCTCCGTTGATACCGGTAAGGGCAATACGGTTTCCTCGCATGATCGCCCCTGTAAGACCACTGAAGACAGGGTGGTCTTCTCCGTTGGCTTTTTTCCAGCTTTTGGCAAGATCTTTCATCACGACTACCTGGTCGCCGCTTCTGGGACTTGGGGCGAACTCCACCTGCATAACCTTTGTCTCTGCAGGAAGGGTTATGCGCTCGATCTTCTCCAATGCCTTGATCCTGGACTGTACCAGGGATGCATGGGAGGCTCGCGCTGCAAAGCGGGCGATAAAAGCCTCGTCCTTGGCAAAGCGAGCTTCTTGGCGGTTGAAGGTGGCAAGCAGCTGCTCGCGCCTGATCTCGCGCTCCCTCAGGTAAAAATCATAGTCACCGCTGTAGGTGGTCACACTTCCATTGGCCACCTCGACGGTACGCTTGCAAAGGCGGGTCATGAACTCGCGGTCATGGCTGGTCATCACCAGATCGCCCTTGAAGCTGTTTAACCACGCCTCTAGCCAGACGATGGACTCCACATCCAGATGGTTGGTGGGTTCGTCCATAAGGAGGACATCGGGGTTGAGAACCAGTATCTGGGCAAGTGCTATGCGCATCTTCCAGCCACCGGAGAAGTTCTCCACCGGTTCGTGGAAACGGTCGGGCCCGATACCCAGGCCAGTGAGCACCTGCTCAGCCCGGTTGGAAAGGTCATACCCATCACGGGCTATAAACTCAGTCTGCAGCTCCCCATAGCGATCCATCTCAGAGTCACTGAGACCATCGGCCATCCTGTGCTCCAAGTCGGAGAGCTCTTCGCCGATCGCATAGACCGAGCCGGCTCCCTTGAGCACCTCTTGAAGGGCGGAGTTGCCGCTCATCTCCCCAACTGTCTGGGAAAAATACCCGATGACGGCATTGCCTTCGATGATGAGGGTTCCGTCATCGGGCTTCTCCTCTCCTGCTATGATTTTCAGCAAGGTGGACTTGCCTGCCCCGTTGGGGCCGACCAGGCCGATCCTGTCCTGCGGGCGTATGAGCATATCCGCATTGTGCAAAAGTACCCGTTGTCCGTAGGCAACGCTAATTCCTGTTAATTTGACCACAAAGACTCCTAAGTGAAAGAGTTTACCAGAATAGGCTTATTTTGTCATGACCGTTTCCCTCTCCCGCAAAAAAGCCTATACTCCTTTCCAAGAGGTAGATATGGAAGGAAATACGCGCAAAGAGATCAAGGCTGGCTTGAAGGTGGCCATCATACTCAAGGAAGACCAGAGAAGCGGGACCCTTACAGAGGGGATAGTCAAGGATATACTCACCAAATCTCCCACCCACCCCCATGGCATCAAGGTCAGGCTCACCACAGGACAGGTGGGACGGGTTGCCAAGATCTATGCAAACACCCCGTAAATAGGGGTTTTACAACGCTTGCAAGCACCAAACTCAAGAGAATCATGCATAGCATTATGCTCATCGATGAGCAGGGCGTGGCAGGAGGGACAGAAGGTAGTACGTTCAGTCCTGCTGTTTCCACTGTATATATAGGGTATGCCCGACTGTGAGGCCAGGTCCACCATCTTCTTGAGATAGGCTTCACTTGTAGGCTTGAGGTGGGACATTTTGTAGTGGGGGAAGAACCTGCTCAAATGCCACACCTGTACACCACGTTCATGCAGGAGTCTGCCCAGTGTCGATACATCCTCAGGAGAATGCATCGACTCGATGAGCATGGTGGTTACCTCCAGGTGGGCCTTTGTCCTAGTGATGGCGGCAATGGCATCGAGGACCGGTTTCTGTTGCCCTTTGCAGACATCCTTATAAAAAGCCTCATCGCCCTTGATATCAAGGTTGAAGGCGTCGATGACCGGTAGCAAGCGCTCCAGTGCCTCCCTTGAGAAGGAGCCGTTGGTCACCATGATATTCTGCATCCCGGCTTTTTTTGCCAAGTGAGCCACTGCAAGCATATAGTCCTGCCATACCAGAGGCTCGCTGTAGGTATAGCTTATGGAGTGACACCCCCTCTCGCGTGCCATCGCTACAATCCTACTAGGATCGAGGCGCTCCCCGGCAAGGGTCGTAGAGGGTTCTCCTTGGCTCAGGGAGAAGTTCTGGCAGAAGGAGCAGGCGATATTGCACCCATACAGGGCAAAGGAGAAGGTCCGACTCCCCGGGTAGTAGTGATAAAGCGGCTTCTTTTCGATGGGATCGACTCCCATCGCCTCAATCTGGCCATACGTGGTGGTGACCAGCTTGCCCTGGACATTCTTTCTTACCTTACACACCCCGCTCTGCCCTTCGGCAAGCGTACAGTGGCGCCAACAAAAATCACACGTAAGAGAGCTAGTACTCATGGTTTTTCCTCCGAAAATACTTCGGCCTGAAACACCTCCAACTCGCATTGCCCCCCTTTCCAGGCGGAGGGGGAAAGCCCTGCCTTCACACAGAGGTGCCCTAGCATCGTCTCACTGTCCCACCCCTGTTCAAGGGCAACCTGGGGAAGAAAGACTGCACGATTAGGGCCTTTGCTCAGGATGACCCCATCGACTCCGACCCGAATCTCATCAGGGGAGGCAATCGGAGCAGGCTTGGTGAGCAAGGAGATTTCAATGACCAGATCAGGGAGCTCATCCAAGCTTACGGGTGGGAACCTCGGGTCGCCGAAAGCCGCCTGTCGGGCCAGATCTGCGACACTGTGTACAAGTGGGGAGAGGCCGAACAGGTTTCCTATGCATCCACGAAGGGTGTAGGAATTATCCCCCTCCCTTTTCTTCAAGGTGACAAAGAGCCCCCGCTTCTCCTGATAGGGCGAAGTGGGGTTACCCCTGATGCTATCGGCGACCTCTGTGGAGACAGGTCCCAGGGAGCTGGCTATCGCCTCCCTTGCAAGGGCCAACAACTGCTTTTGTACAGAAATTTCCATGGTCAACTCCAAAGGATGGTACAGTAGGCGACAAACGAGTCCCCACTCGAGGGTTCGAGGTCGTATGAGGTATAGTAGGAAGCGACGCTGCCTACAAGACCCAAACGCCTGGCGATCTCACTTACGATCACCGAGGGGGCTATGCCACAAACAGTGGGTTTTTTCTCATTATAGAAGGCGAGGGCCTCTTCGCTTCTGCCTTTAGCCAGCAGACTTGCAAGCGTCAGGTCGTCCTCCTTTACCTTCTCGCGCTGGGCACTTGGTCCCAGTCGGGCATATGGGGCATAGCCGAACCGTCGCCCATAATGGGTAAAGTCACTGCTGGCAACCAGCAGCGTCTCCCCGCTTTTCAAAGACTTCCTGCCAATATCAGAGACCAGGTTGTCACAGATTTCCGACAGGGCGAAACCATTGGTAATCGTGGAGATCAGTGCTGGGGAGAAGGAAATCTGTTTTTCACGCCTCTTGTTCTGATAGGCAATAAAAGGCATGGCCATTTCCACAGCGTGCTCGCGTTCTATCGCCTGGTCAAAGCCCCTGTTCACCGATGGCAAGGAGAACCCCTGCAACGTTCCCAAGGGGGTTGCATAGCCGGTAAAGCTCCCTCCTACCAGTCTGTCAGGATTGAGAGAGGTGGTGTGAGACGGAGCAAGCAAGACCAACCTCTCTGCCTGAGGAGGGAGGTGATTAAAGAAGGGAGCCATCCCCAAAGCCGAATATGAGATCCCCGCATGGGGGAGCACAGCACAAGTGGAAGGGGGAAACTGTTCAGTTAAAGCTGAAAAAGCCTGTTCGATAAGATTTTCCAATACATGCGTATCTTTAGGATACCAAGAGCCCGCAAGCTTTGCGTGCCGTATGGATTGGGAACTGTTTGTAGCGCTAAGCATATAGCCTCCATGTTCAGGGAGAAACCCTGATACCTTTATGATAAAGCATAGAGTTTAAATTGCAAGGTGCTATAGAAACACCCCCGTATGCACGGGGAAAACCACAAGGGCTTAGAGATGTATATGCAGAAAGGAGAAACACCCCCGTATGCACGGGGAAAAC
>CAZPOJ010000049.1:0-18752 GCA_964588005.1 uncultured Sphaerochaeta sp. | reverse complement strand
TGGGCTTTCCCTCATTGCAGATAGTGAGCCAACATGGTATCTTTCCTAGCGAGAGAGGAAGACACACCATGGCAGAGAAACGCGAGCCCATCAACAAAGCAACCTTGCTTCACGGCATAGTCATCACCTCTACCATTGATGTAGGCAAGATCAGCGAGATCAAGGTACCCACACTGGACAACAACTATGTGCTGGTAGCCGCCAGGGATATCCCGGGGACCAACCGCATACGGGTCCTGGACAATGCACTGCCGCTTCTGACCTCATCACAGGTATCCTATCGCGGACAGCCCATCCTTGCCCTGTTCGGCTATGACAGCGAGTCGGTCCAGCTGAAAAGCAGGGAGATAGAGATCCTCTATGAGGAGCCCTCCACCGAGGAGCCTTCGACAAACATATCCAGCAAATCCGAAGAGATAGTCGCCTCTCCCTTCACCTACCGCTCCGGAAACATGGAGGAGGCAACCGCAGTCGAAGAGCTGTTGAGCGTGGAACGTACCTATAGTTTTCGTGGAGCAAACTATACCAACAACAACATTACGCGCATAAGCGTCGATATGGAGAAGGACAAGTTGCACGTCTACCTGCCGACCCAGTGGCCGGCCCATGTGCGAGAGACCATCAGCGAGGTCACCGCAATCCCAAAAAAAAGGATTGTCATCCACCGTCTTCCCTTCTACGCCCCCCATGACGAGATGCTCATCGGCCCTACCCTGATCGCCTCGATAGCAGCTGTAGCCTCGATCAAGGCCCAGTGCCCCGTCCAGGTGCAAAGCAAGATAGAGAGCTACAGCCCCGAGATGACCATCGAGAGAAAAAGCTGGTTCCTCCCTGATGGCAAGCCCCAGGCAGAAGCTATATCGGTGAGCGTCAACCAGGGGAGCACTCCCCTCTTTACCGAGGAGATGTCCAACCAGCTCATTGCAGGGCTGGTGCCCATCTACCCCTTGGAAGCGATCTCCATCTCCATTACCTTTATGACAAGCAACAAAGCTCCTGCCCACTTCTATGGGGACTTGGGCTATTGTGAGGCCCTCGCCTCAACTGAGAGCCATTACAATGAGATAGCTACCATAGCCGGCTACACCTCCTATGCCTGGAGGCTCAAGTATGCTTCGGAGAGCGGCTCGCTGCTACCGGTAATCAAGTTCGACAAGCTCTCCAAGCTGAAGGAAGCGATCACCGATGTTGCCACCCGTTCGGACTTCCAGCGAAAAAGTGCCGCCTACGAGCTGCAAGCAAATATGAAGGTGCGCCTCTCCACCTTCTTCAACTACAGCAGAGGAGCCGCCTTGGCCTGCGGCTCGGGCATCAGCGGGTTCAGCAGCGAGTGCAAGAGCTTGCCCCAGCAAGCTGTGCAGGTGCAGCTCAACCCCAACAACAAGGTGGAGTGCAACACCTCCTTCTATACCAACGGCTCGAGTGTGGAAATCTGGAAACAGATCATATGCGAGGAGCTGGGTGTCGAGAAGGGCAACATCTCCTTCCCCCGTGACGACCAGGAGATGCTGGACAGCGGCCCCTCTGTGCTCTCAGCAAACAGCGGCAGGATGCCTCTTCAGATTCAAAGGGCTTGTGCCCAGATAAAGGAGAAGAGGTTTGTGCAACCGCTTCCCATCTGTGAAAGCGTACTGCACGCCCGCTTAGGAGGGGCTAAGGGCTCCCTGTTCGTCTCCAACAGCTGGGTGGCCTTGGTCCTTGAACTCGAGATAGAGGCGGTCACCCTCTACCCTATAGTGCGCAATGTCTGGGTCACCATAACAACGGGCAAGGTCTATGACGAACACGCACTTCGCAGCAAGATCCGCCATACCATTGTCAGCACCCTGCGCGAAGGGGGTGCCCTTCTTTCCAGTGACAAGAGCTTTTCGATCGATATCGTCATCAAGGAGGAGGGAGGCCAGATCTCCTCGTGCGTGACCAGCGCGCTTAAAGGTGCTGCTTCTGCAGCCTTTATCTCTGCGCTCCAGCAGGCACTGGACTCCCCTGTTCCCGCCATACCGGTTACAGGAGAGATAATTCTTGACACCTTGAAGGGGAACAAATGAAAATAGAGTGTACCATCGACGGGAAAGCCCTCTCGCTCTCTGTCAACTCCAACAAGCCGCTCTCGCTGATCCTCATAGAGGATGTCGGCAGCCGTTCGCTGCTGTGCCACTGCAAGGGAGAGGCGTGCGGCAACTGCATAGTCTTACTCAACGATGAGGCTGCCCTCAGCTGCACAGTGCCGGCCTTCCGTCTTAGGGATGCAACGGTCAACACCTTTGAAAGCTACCAGAAGACCCGACTGTGCAGGGACATTGAGCGCGCCTACCAACGCAACGGCAACACCCCCTGCCCCAACTGCTATGCATCCAAGACCCTGATCATCGAGTCCATCCTGCAAACCCTTACCAATGTCAGGTCAAACAGGATGGACAACCCCATGATAAGCCGCCCGAGAAATCCCTCCAGCGTGGAAGACTCCCTCGATGAACAGGCCATCATCCAGGAGCTCTCACTGAACACCTGCCAGTGCATGCATATGAGTGAGCTTGTGCAGATCGTCGAGACGGCACTCTCATTCAGGAGGCGAAAACGTGTACGAAGGAATTAGATCACCGGTCATCCATACCCCAAAGACGCTCAACGAGGTCCATGCCACCATCTTGCGCTACCCCAACGCCCGCCTCTGGGCAGGGGGAACCTATATCATGAGCCAGAAGGACTACTACCCAAGCGACTCCAAGGAGGCTATCATCGACCTTGGGGGGATAGAGGAGATGAAGAGGATCACGCGTAACGACAGGTTTGTCGAGATCGGATCGATGGTCACCGCCTCCCAACTGCTCTATGCAGGAAAGCTCATCCTCCCTGAGATCCTGCAGGAAACACTGCAGACCCTCGCTTCCCAGATTGTCAGGCGTCAGATTACCATCGGAGGAGCCCTGTGCGTCCCCGACGTCAGGCTCTCGCTCTCCACCACCTTGGCCATCCTGGACGCTTCTGCTGAGTTCAAGATCTACCAGGAGGGAAAGGTCTCTACCCACTGGATCTCGGTTGCCCGTATGTACGACAAGGAGGGCATGCTCGCCCTCGGGGTGAAGAGTGCCCTGCTGACAAGGATTCGTATCGGACTGGACTATGGGGATTTCCACTCACTGCTGACCGTTGAGGACCCTATCCGCTCTACCGACAAGTGTGTTATATTCGCGTTTCAGGCAGACCGGAATCAGAACTCAGTGGGCAAGGTGCAGTTCTGCATGAACTTTCCGACAAAAGCCTTTCACATGAGCAAGGACATCGAGTCAAAGCTCTCCTCGCTCACCCTCCCCATACACCCTGAGCGGGTCAACACTATTTCGTATGAGCTGGTTGCAGAACTGAAAAAGCAACACAGCACTATCACCGCCTTGCAGCTAGAACGAGGACGAAGAATGTTTGAATCTGTTCTTCATGCACTAAACTCAATGACTCTGCAAACGTAACTATTTGGAGTATGTTTCATGGAAGAACACCGATACGAGCCCTTCACCCACCTGCATAACCACACCGACTTCTCCCTGCTCGACGGGGCTGCCCCGATCGAGCGGTATATGGCAAAGGCAAAGGAACTGAATATGCGCAGCCTTGCCATCACCGACCACGGAAACATGTTCGGTGCCCTGCGTTTCTACTTTGCAGCAAAGGAAGCGGGCATCAACCCCATCATAGGGTGTGAATTCTATACAAACCCCACAAGCCGGTGGGAGAAGAACATGGTGGGGGGCAAGAAGCCCGACCAGTTCCACCTCATCCTCCTTGCAATGAACGAGAAGGGGTATCACAACCTCATGCTCCTCAACTCGCTGGCGTATACCGAAGGGTTCTACTTCAGGCCCAAAATTGATGACGAGCTCCTGCTTGCCCACAACGAGGGCCTGATCTGCCTCTCGGCGTGCCTGGGTGGGGAGATCTTGCAGAACCTGCTGATAGGTCAGTACGAGGAGGCAAAGGAGCGCGCCCTCTGGTTCTCGTCGGTCTTCGACGACGGGCGCTACTACCTAGAGATGCAGGACCACGGCCTCACCGAACAAAAAAAGACAAATCCCCTCCTGAAAAAGCTCAGTGATGAGACAGGCATCCCCCTGGTCTGCACCAACGACATCCACTATATAGAAAAGAGTGATGCCAATGCCCAGGACTTGCTGCTCTGCATAGGCACCAACTCCAAGAAAAACGACCCCAACAGGATGCGCTTCCCCAGCTCGGAATTCTATATGAAAAGCTACTCCGAGATGCAAGAGCTCTTCGCCTGGTGTCCCGAGGCCCTCGCCAATACCCAGAAGATAGCAGACCGATGCAATATTGAGCTGCATCTTCCCGGGCCCCTGTTGCCTGAGTTCGAGGTCCCCCAAGGCTTTACAAGCCCAAAAGAGTACCTGCGCCACCTCTCCAACGAAGGGTTGAGGGAACGCTACGAGACCATCACCGAAGAACTGCAGACTCGCTTGGATTTTGAACTCAGCGTCATCATCGACATGATGTTCGAAGGGTACTTTCTCATCGTCATGGACTATATCCAATGGGCAAAGGACCACGATATACCGGTAGGACCAGGACGGGGCAGTGGTGCAGGATCACTGGTGGCATACTGCCTGGGCATCACCAACGTCGACCCCATCAAGTACAAGCTGCTCTTTGAGCGGTTCCTCAACCCCGACCGTGTCAGCATGCCGGACTTTGATATCGACTTCTGCTATGAAGGAAGGCAGGAGGTCATCAACTATGTTACCGAGCACTACGGAACTGAGCGCGTCGCCCAGATAGCAACGTTCGGGACGCTCAAGGCAAAGGCTGTGGTAAAGGATGTGGCACGGGTGCTGGACATCCCCTACGACGAGTCCAACAATATCTGTAAGCTCATCCCCGAAGACCCCAAGATGAACCTCACCAAGGCCTTTGAGATGAGCAAGGAGCTCGTCGAGCTGGAAAAGCGCGGAGGAATCTACGCTGAGCTCTTTGATGCTGCCAGAAGGCTTGAGGGGTTAAACCGACACACCTCCACCCACGCAGCGGGGGTGGTCATCGGCAAGGAGGACCTGGTCAACTACGTCCCCCTCTACCGGGATGCCAAGACCGGTGCTATCTCCACGCAGTATACGATGGACTATATTGAGGAGTGCGGCCTGGTCAAGATGGACTTCCTGGGCCTGAAGACCCTGACCCTGATCAAGCATACCGAGGCCTTGATCAGGAAAAAGGACCCCTCCTTCAGGGCCGCTGATATCGACGAGCAGGATCCCAAGACCTTTGCCATGCTCTCCCGTGGGGAGAGTGCGGCCATCTTCCAGTTTGAGAGTGCGGGCATGCAGAACATCCTCAAGGAGGCCCAGCCTTCAAACATAGAGGACCTGGTCGCACTCAATGCCCTCTACAGGCCCGGTCCCATGGCCTACATCCCCCAGTACATCGCAAGCAAGCGGGGCAGACAGCCTATCACGTATGCAAACCCCGAGTTGGAGGAGGTGCTCAAGACCACCTATGGGGTTATCGTCTACCAGGAGCAGGTCATGAAGGTGGCCCAGATCATTGCCGGCTACTCACTGGGCAATGCCGATATCTTAAGGCGCATCATGGGTAAGAAAAAGGTCTCGGACCTGGCGGCGGAGAAGATAAAGTTTATCGCAGGGGCAAAGGCCCTGGGAAGGACGGAAAAGCACGCCATTGAGATCTTTGAGATGCTCGAGCCCTTTGCAGGGTACGGGTTCAACAAATCCCATGCGGTAGCCTACTCGGTGGTTGCCTACCAGACAGCCTTCCTCAAGGCAAACTACCCCTCGGAATTCTGGGCGGCCAACCTTACCAACGAGATGAACAACCCTGACAAGTTTGCCGACTACCTGCAGGTTGCCAAGGACCAGGGCCTAGATATCATGCCCCCCTCCATCAACCATTCGGACAAGCACTTCTCTGTAGTGGGGGATACGATTGTCTACGGCCTTGCGGGGATTAAAAATGTAGGAGAGGGAGTGGTGGAACTCTTTGTTGCAGAACGGGAGAAGAACGGCCCCTACAAGGACTTCCTGGACTTCCTCACCCGCATCGACTCCCGCTCAAGCAACTCCAAGCTGCTTGAGTCCCTGATCAAGGCGGGAGCCTTTGATACCATGGGGGTGAACCGTCCCACACTCCTCGCCCATGTTGCCGAGGCTGTCACCTATGTGCAAAAACGTAGGGAAGAGCGTGCATTTGGCCAATTCTCCCTCTTTGATGAGGAGATCGAGGCGCAGATGGATACCTTTACCATGACAGAGGTCGAGGACTGGGCTATGAACGAGAAGCTGGAGACCGAGAAAGCCCTGTTGGGCTTCTACATCTCAGGGCACCCGATGGATGCCTACAAGAAGGCCATTGCAGAGAGGGTGACGGTAAACACTGCACACGTGGATACCCTACCCTTCGGCAGACCCACCAACATCATCGCCATGGTAACAAACATTCGCCCCTATACCACCAAAAAAGGGGATGTGATGGCGTTCCTCCAGCTTACCGACCTGAACGCCACCTTTGATGCCACCCTTTTTCCCAAGACGTTCGAACAGTTCAAGGAGATCCTGCAAGTCGACGGAATCTATGGCTTTACCGGAAACTTCGACAATTCACGCGGGGAGGGCAAGGTCTCCTACTTGATCGAATCCATTTTCACCAACCCCGAGGACCTCTCCCCCATGGCCCTGACCAAATGCCATATTGCACTGGAAAAATCCTTTTGCAAGCCTGAGCAGATGACAGCCCTTCGCGACTCTTGCCTCACCTGGGAAGGGAGCTGCAGGGTGGACCTGATCATTGGAGAAGGGGAGAACCCGGACAAGGATATTATCGCCTGCGGTCCTGAGTTCAAAGTTCGGTACTGTGATGATTTTGTAGCGGAAGTTAAAAAAAATCCCGCAGTCTTGAAGATATGGTTCGACTAAAGACCAAATGTTGGGTATCTTACGAAATAGCGGAGGATTACAATGGATAACACCTATAAGACTGGAGGGCTCTTCTCCTTTAGCAGCGCTCCACCCTGGTTGATGGGCATAGCCTCTTTTCTGGCAGCGCTCATATCACTCTATTCGCTCTTGATCTGGGTGCGCATTGTCCTTACATGGATACGCATCCCCGGCCAAAGTGCAGAAAACCCCCTTTCCCACTATCTGGGAAAGATTGTTGACCCGTACCTGGCCTGGTTCAGAGGCATAAGCACCCTCAGGCGCAGCCATATTGACCTCACTCCCCTCATGGCCCTTGCAGTCCTCTCGGTGGTGCAGAGCATACTCAGGCTTTTCGGCTCCTACGGCAAGATTACCGTAGGGATGGTCTTTGCCCTGGTGATCAACACCCTCTGGTCCTTTTTACTTAGTCCGATCCTCTGGTTTGTCATGGCTTTGCTGGGAGTGCGCCTCTATTTCTGCTACAAGCGCGGGCCCCGGACAATAGCCTACATCAAGATGATCGACTCAATAGTCGGAGGAGTGCTCAACTGGGTGCAGAAAATCTTCTACAGAGGCCAGGCGATCAATGACCGGCAGTTGGTGCTGACAAGCCTGATCTTCTTTGTCGTGGTATACCTCGGCTCTTCCGCCCTGATCGGGTTCCTGGTGAATTTCTTGGCGAAACTCTCCTTCTAGGCATGGCTTACCTTAGGGCGCTTCATACAAGCATCAAAACCCTAGGGGGCGTAGGTCCGGCCTCCGCAAAAGCCTATGGGGAGCTGGGGATCAATACCTACTCCGACCTCTTGCTCTTCTCTCCCAGGGCCTGGGAGGACCGCAGCAAGATCCGCCCCCTGGGAGGAATAGGTGAAGGTGAGATGGCAAACACCCTCGTGGAGGTGCTTGCCCACACCTATTTCGGCCAGCGAAGCGCAAAGAAACGTACCTTGAAAATTCTCTTGCGCGATGCCTCAGGACACGGGGACGGCAGGCTCTCCCTGCTCTGCTTTGGCCGGAACTTTTTAGAAAAGAGCATCAGGGTCGGAGAGCTCTACTACCTCTATGCCCAAGTCTCCTACAACAGGGGGGAGCTGCAGAGCTCCCAGTTCGAACTGCATCCTGCCACTGCCGATGGGGGCTTTCCCCCCTCCTTTGGCATCATCTTGCCCATCTACCCCCTGCGGGGGGCCCTCACCCAGAGGCTTATCAGAGCCAATGTTAAGAAAATCCTCGATTCGGTAGAGCTGTTCGAGGAGGAGCTTCCCCACTCCCTACGAACTGCCCATACCTTGATGCCGATGGACAGGGCGATCAGGGAGTGGCACTTCCCCTCCTCCCTCGCCGAGCATGAGGAGGCCAGGAAGACCTTGGCACTCGATGAACTGTTCTACCTGCAGCTGATCGCCAGAAGAAGAAAAGGCGCACAACAACAAGAGACGCTCAGGCGCTCGCCCAACCCCACCAAGATCGAGCTTGCCCTCATAGAGAGTCTTCCCTTCGCCCTGACAAGCGACCAGATGACCGTGCTGCATGAGATCCGAGGAGATCTTGCAAGTGCAGGGGCTATGAACAGGCTGTTGCAAGGGGATGTAGGCAGTGGCAAGACCCTGGTTGCCTGGATCACCGCCTTGCACGTCCTCTCCCAACGGGCACAAGTTGCATTTATGGCACCAACAGAGCTGCTTGCCCGCCAGCATGCAGAGTCAGGGGCAAAGCTCCTGGAACCTCTGGGGGTAAGGATGGCCTTTCTCACCGGGTCGGTGAAGAGCAAGGAGCGCAAACTACTGTTGAAGGCGATCGCCGATGGCGAGGTTGATATCGTGGTGGGCACCCATGCCCTCTTCTCCAAGGAGGTCACCTTCAAGAACCTCAGGTATGTGATCATCGACGAGCAGCACCGCTTCGGTGTGGAACAGCGATTAGCCCTCATGGAGAAGGCAGAGGTGCCTGACCTCCTGTTGATGACAGCCACCCCCATCCCCCGCACCCTCTCGCTGACGGTGTTCGGCAACCTGAACGTCTCTACCATCAAGACCATGCCCCTGGGAAGAAAGCCTGTTGTCACCCTCCTGGTCAACGAGCAGAGCCGCAAGCGGATGTACAAGGCTGTAGGAGTGGAGTTCACCCGGGGTCATCAGGCATATTTTGTCTACCCCCGCATCGATGACAGTGGGGAGAGCGACCTCCGCGATGTGACGAATATGTTCGAATTCCTCAAGGCCGAGTACCCCGGGGTCCCTTCAGAACTTATCCACAGCAAACTCGATGACGAAGAAAAAATGTCCATCCTCAAGCGGTACCAGAGGGGAGAACTCTCCTACCTTGTCTCCACCAGTGTCGTGGAGGTAGGCATCGACATACCCAATGCCACGTGCATGGTCATCGAGCACGCCGACCGCTTCGGCCTCTCGGCCCTGCACCAGTTGCGCGGAAGGGTCGGGCGCAGCACCCTGGCCTCCTACTGTTTTTTGGTCTTTGGCAACCAGCTCACCGACGAGGCCAAGCAGCGACTTACCGTCATGAAGGAGTCCACCGACGGCTTCTATATAGCTGAGAAGGACCTGCTCATCAGAGGCCCCGGTGAGATGACAGGGACGCGCCAGTCAGGATTTTTGCGCCTGCACTATGCATCGCTGACTGATGACCTGCCCCTCATCGAGCTGGCAAGGGCCGAGGCCGATAGGATCCTTGAAAAGGATCCAGCCCTCCTGGACCCCAGCCATGCGGTGATACGACGAACTCTTGCAAAGGCCCCGCCTTTTGCCCTGGAGAGCTTTGAGGCAAACTGACCAAAGGACAAAGCCAACTTGCACAAACAAGATCTAATACCTATTATAGAGGGGATGAGGGGGCTACTATGCGAATAACCGGAGGCATCTATAGGGGAAGGACAGTAACCTGTCCCCCAGGGATCATCAGACCCGCGATGGATATGATGAGGGAGTCCCTTTTCTCCATATTGGGCAATATCGAAGGGATCTCCTGGCTTGATCTGTTCACCGGAAGCGGGTGTGTAGGCATCGAAGCCGCCTCACGGGGAGCTACTCTGGTCCACGTGGTGGAAAATGATCGCAAGAAGCGGGCTACCATACTGGAGAACCTCTCCATGGTCGAAAGCGAGATCAAGCTCTTCATGACCGACGTCAATCGATTCATCCCTACAGCCAAGCGCCAGTATGATGTGGTATATGCCGACCCTCCCTTCCCCATGGCCGGTAAGGTCGACCTCGCCAAGGCGGTGGACAAGGCTGACCTGCTGACAGAGGGAGGACTGTTCATCATCCACTACCCCTCTGAGGAGAAAGAAGGGTGGCCCCAAAAGATAGGAAACCTCCAGTTCAACGATGAGCGCAAGTATGGACGCAGCATGCTGCGTTTCTACAAGAGGACCAAGGGGGGTATGGATGAAGCATAAGACAGTGAGCATCGACGAGTACAACAGAGCCCATAGCCAGTTCACCACCTACAGCTACGAGACTGACTGCTTCTTTGATGCAAGGCTTGCATTCTACTTCCAGATAGTGCAGGAGGCTGCAGGCAACCATGCAGCGGTGCGCGGTTGCAGCATCCCCATCCTCCATGCGGAGGGCAAGACGTGGGTCATCACCCGAAGCAAGATGGAAGTGCACCGCTACACCCAATGGCCTGAGCAGCTCTTAGTAGAGACCTGGGCCCAAGAGCCTATCAGGCTCCACCTGCCCAGGGTGGTCCGTGCCTTCGACGAACAACAAGGGCCACTCTTCACCGCCAAGACCTACTGGGCCCTCATCGACTTGGAGCGTGGCAGGCCCTGTCGACCCACCACTATGAGTGAGCGCATAGGACTTCCTCCCCTTGCATTGCAGGAAGACCTCTCCTTGACCGGGCGCCTTACCTATGAGGACTCACACTGCACTACCTTGGTCTCCTACAAGCCCAAGATCCTCTACCTCGATACCGACAGCAACCACCATGTCAACAACATATCCTATCTCAACTGGGCCTTGGAAAGCCTGCCCGTCTCTTTCCGCAACCGCGCAAAGGTGGCTGAAATCGACGTCTCGTGGATTCGCCAGACTTTCAGCGGTGATGATCTGACGGTATTCACCGGCAGCCTCGATGAGAAGGCTCTCCTACAGGATGAGGGGTTGCTCTATCATAAGATTGTCAGAAGTGAGAAGGATGGGGGCAAGAGCACTGTATGGGAGGGGACCACCCGGTGGGAAAAGCGGGAAGCGCTTAGGGAAAGACCTTCCTGAGGTTAGGATCCTTTCCTAATAGAAGACCGATGGACTCCCGCACAAAGAGGAAGCTTGAGTCGGTGTTTGCCGAGTAGTAACAGTACCAGCACCCCTCCTCGCTCTTGTAGTGCAGGTCACAACTGACAAGGTAGCGACTCGCCCAGCCACGCTCGGGTGTCGGCAACACCACCGAACGGAAGGAGGGCTTCCAGAGAAGACCATCGGTACTTTCGATCTGCAACAGTGAGCTTGTGGACTTCGCCCTCTTCTTGTCCCAGTGCATCGCACATTCAAAACCCACATACCCATCAGAGACCTGCACCACCTTGATGCTCCCACACGCCATATTTCGGTAGGGATCATCTGCGTCAGGGGAGAGCAAGGGCTCACTTTCGTTAGCCAGGGCATACGGACCTTCAAGATTCGAGCTCAAGGCCAGGGCAAAATGCCTGGTAGCCTTCTGCTTGGTATCTTCGAGCACTACGTGTGAAGCGCCAAAGTACAGGCGGTAGCCCTGCCCATCCTTAAACAGCTGGGGGCGGGATATCCTGGGCCTGTTCAACCCCTCGGCAGCAAAGGGTACATCCTTACTGTCCAGGAGGACCTTGGGTTCACTGAAAAGGATGAGGTCACTGGACGAGCGCATCTCAAAGCGGCTGGATCGGTTCTTATCACCCCGTATGCCTCTCACTCTTTTCTTCAGGGGGACAAGGGATGCATCGTGCTTCTCATAAAGCAGGTACCACATCCCGTCCTCTTGGAATATGGAGGGGGAGTGCCCTCTGAGCTCGATCATCTTCCTTGGCTGCCAGGAAATTCCATTCTCGCTGGTGAAGTGCTCTATGCCGACCCACGTATGCCCAAAAAGATGCCACTTCTTATCAGGACTCTGTTCAGGGAACAAAAAGAAGGGGTCGCACAGTCTTGGCATATACCAAAGGCTCTGGATTACCGGCTTGTCACTGAAGGGAAACCAGGAGGTCCTGGTAAAGGATGCAATTGAGGGGGGCTTCACTGCTAATCCTCACGACGAGGCTTTTTTCTCTTTCTGGTGAAAAGAGGGGCCAACTTTTCTTCAAGTTCAAAACGCTTTGTCATCCACTTGATGATAAGCGAATAGAGCCAGAAGCTTCCGCCGATGCTCACCAGGAAGGAGAGACCCAACCAGAGGGGGACCAGGGAGCTTTCAGGGTCGACAAAGCGTGTGATGAGGATGAAACAGACCAAAAACAGGGCGAGCATGAGCACTATGTTGAGGACTGTAGCCACTAGCATGAACCAGATAGTATTCGATTTCTTAGACATCGTTTATTTCCTTCTTCTGTGTGGGGGTGCATAGGATTGTAATGGCGAGCAAGATTCCACTGATCACCAGTGAAGCGTCGGCGACATTCCAGGTAGGCCATCGCTCAAACCCCAAAAACCCATAGACCTTTACACTTATGAAATCCACCACTCTGAATGAGCGGAAGATCCTATCGATCAAGTTCCCTATACCCCCTCCCAAAAAGAGAGCCAGGGTCCACCTTTGCAAGCGGGTGATCTCAACCTTCTTGGAGAAGTATAGCACGACTACGGCAATAAGGAGGAGTATCGGCAAAAAAATGAATCCCACCAGCTTCACTACAGTAGGAAGCCCCACCCCCATACTAAAGGCAATGGCGGTGTTGCGCACATGCACGATAGCCAGGAAATCTCCAAAGAACTGAAATCCCACACGGTTCTCCGGTATATGGGCGACTATCCAGGCTTTGGAGAGTTGGTCGGCTATGAGGACCGCTAGGGTAAGCAGCAAGGGTGTCAGGATGCTCGGGTGTTTCTTTTCCATACGGGCCACTATACTACACTCTTTTCCCTTTTGCCTACAGGCCGGTGGGATGATCGAGAAAGAGGATCTGCAACCCGAACTGGGAGGCGAGATGGTCAGCCAGGGCCTGGACCCCGAAGACCTCACTTTCGTAGTGTCCGCCTCCGATCATGGTGATGCCCCCCTCCAGGCAGTCGTTGTAGACCTGGTGGTCGCACTCACCGGTAATAAAACAGTCAAGATCCTCAGCAAGGGCGGTATGTACATCGCTACTGGCTCCGCCACTGACGATGCCTACGCTCTTGATGGCATCAGGGCCAAAGGGCAGGATGATGGGCGTGGTAAAGCCAAGCAGATCGGCGATCTCCTTGGCACTAAGGGGTTTGGGAAGGTTTCCTTGGAAGCCGATCTCAATGCCCTTGAAGCGGGCAAACGGCGTAATATCCACAAGGCCGAGCAGTGAGGCCATGACAGCGTTGTTTCCCACAGTGGGGTGTGCATCCAGGGGAAGGTGCGCAGCATAAAGGTCCACCTTGCCATCAAGAAGGGTCTTGATACGGCTGTAGTGAGCCCCTGTGATGGCCATGGGTTTTCCCCAGTAGAGGCCGTGGTGGACTATGAGCATATCAGCTCCCCACTCAAGGGCCAGGTCGAAAGTCCTTTGGCATGCATCGACGGCAAAGGCTATCTTGGAAACCTCCTTGTCAGGGCCACCGACAACCAAGGAGTTGAGCGATGGGTCAAAGGGTGCAAAAAGCCCGACAGCGAGGTACTCGTCCAGGTAACTAACCAGTTCATTGCGTTTCATACCCCCCAGTATAAAGAGTTGACTTGATTTGTTCCACCTCCTATAGTTTGAACATGGTTGAAAAAGTAACGAAGATACAGAGGCTTCCCTACGAGGAAGCTACTTTTGATTTTGCAGAAGAATTGATAGAAGAGTGCAGAAACCTTGCTCTAGAGCCCTCTATCGTGGGTCAGCCAAGGGCCTTGCGTTCTCTTGAGATGGGTCTTGCCATACAGAAGGGAGGGTACAACCTCTTTGTCAGCGGCAACTCCGGTAGCGGCAGGCTCGAGGCGATAAAAGCGACGGTAAAGAGGTTCAGAGATGACCTTTCTGTCTTGCAGGACATAGTATATGCGTACAACTTCCTGCAGCCAGACTCCCCGCTCGCCCTCATTTTTACTCCCGGTGATGGCCAGAGATTCTCCGACGCAATGGAGGTATTCAGCCAGAAGATAGCCATCCTCGCCCAGGAGCGTTCCTCCTTCTTGGAAGAGGCAACCCGATTGCTCTCCGCCCTACAGCGGGAGTTCAACACCCCCGCCCTTTCGGTGCAGTTCAACCACATCCTCTCAGACTTGAAGCGGCAGGCATCCCATATCCAGAACCTCTCCGACGAACAGCTGAAGAAGGATCCCTTTGCACGCAAGTACCGGGTGAACCTCATGGTAAACCATAGCAGGACAACGAAGAGACCTCTGGTGATAGAGAACTACCCCACCTTCTCCAACCTCTTCGGTACCCTCGATGAGAAGCAGGAATTTGCCCACCTTGGCCTCCATGCAGGATCGCTATTGGAAGCTGAAGGGGGGTTCATCGTCATCAACGCTGAGGAGCTGCTCTCCGAGGAGGGCCTTTGGGACTCCCTGAAGCGGTATCTCGATGCATCGGCACAGGCCTTGCAGGCAAACCTCCTGGTCAAGGGAGAGTTGCGCAAGGGCCTCATCAGGCCACAGATGACCAAGATCCCGGTAAAGGTAATCCTCATGGGGAGTGAGGAGACCTTTGATGTCCTCACCGAGCATGACGAGCGGTTTCTCAACCTTTTCAAGGTCTCTTCCCAGTTTGACTTTGCCATGCCTGCAAGCAAGGAGCATCTGGCCAAAAGCATAGCCAACCTCATCGATTTTGCAGCAAAGAACCATATCCGTCCTCTGGAAAACTCAGCCCTCGCACAGATACTGCGCTACAGCGCCTGGCTAGCTGAGTCCCGCACCGAGCTCACAACCCAGTTCTCCCAGCTCTACGACCTGATCATAGAGGCCAACTACTGGGCAGAGACTACGGACAAGAAGACCATAGACAAGGCCCTCATCCTCAAGGCCAACGAGGAGCGCAGCTACTTCAGCGGTATAACCGAGATGCGCATCAATGAGGAGATCCTCAACGGTGAGATGATCATCAGTCTCACCGGTTCGAAGGTAGGGGTGGTAAACGGCCTTGCGGTTATGGACAGGGGATCCTCTTCCTTTGGTACACCGACGGTCATCACCGCCAGTGTAGCCCCAGGAAGTGAAGGCATTGTCAATATCGAGCATGAGGCTGGCCTCAGCGGCGAGATACACGACAAGGGCCTGCTTATCCTGGAAGGGTATCTGCGCAAGCACTATGCAAGGACCTTTCCCCTCTCCATCTATGCAGGTATTGCCTTTGAGCAGTCCTATGCGGAGATCGACGGGGACAGTGCATCCTCTTCTGAGCTGTATGCCCTGCTTTCAGCCATAGGAGAGTTGCCGGTGCGCCAGGACATCGCCGTCACGGGTTCGGTAAACCAGATGGGGATGATCCAGCCGGTGGGGGGGATCAACGAGAAGATCGAAGGGTTCTACCGCACCTGCCTGACCACCGGTCTTTCCGGCAAGCAAGGGGTCATCATCCCCATCCAGAATGTACGCAACCTGATACTCTCCTACGAGGTCCTTGAGGCCATCAAGGAGAAGAAGTTCCACATCTACCCCATCACCACCATCGATGAGGGGATGCGCATCCTGACAGAGAGGCCTGCAGGCATACGCAATGCCAAGGGCAACTACAGTGCAGGGAACTTCAACTATGAGATAGAGGACAGGCTCAGAAAGATGTACCAGGCGGTTATCTCTAACAGGGCGTAGCATACCATCTTTGCAGCATGATACCCGAGGCCACCGATACATTCAGCGACCCTTTGGTTCCCCCCAAGGCGATGGAGACCCTTCCAAGGCTGCTGTCGCACAGAGCGAGCAGGTGGGGGCTCACCCCCATCTCCTCGCTTCCTATGACGGCAGCCCCAGAGGGGGGAAAGGGGAAGCTTTCCAGATCCTCTCCTCCCAGCTCCAGGGCAAACAGAGGAGTCTGCGACAGGCGAAGCTTCTCCATAAGAGCCGATTCAGAATAATAGTGGTAGGGCACTGTGTCCACACACCCCCGAGCTGACTTGAGAGAGCGGGGGTGGGTAGGAGAAGCTGTCCCCTCCACCAGCCATATCTCCTGTATACCAAATGAGTCGGCACTGCGGAAGATCGATCCCACATTGAACGGGGAGCGCAATCGATCGAGTATGAGCGTATGGGGCAGCACCTTGCGCAGCGAGGCATCCAATGATCCCTCCCTATCTACAAAGTCCCAGTCTGAGGGTTCGCTTCCCAAGGCAGAAAGCAGAGCGTGGTGCACATCTTCCAGGATATAGGGAAGAGTTGATACTGATGCCAAGGATAGTGAGCTGGAAAGCTTATGCAGGACAAGGCGCTGGTCATCATCCAGTACTGAAAGAAATTGAGGGGAATCAAAGAGAGAGCAAAGGTCTGCTATATAGACACAGTCAGGCTCCTTGCCTTGCAAGATACGCTGTGCCTGCTCATGAAAAAGCAAGGCGCATTTGCGCACGCAGGTGCGGTCCTTCAGTGTCCTAAGCTTCGCTATCGTTATCATCGCTATCGGTTGCCTCAATCGGGGCTACGCAGAGGGCAAACTCCCCTTTTATCGACGCCCTGCTCGAAAGTGTTGTCGCCACCTCCTCAGCAGTGCCTACCAGAAACTCCTCAAACTTCTTGGTCATCTCACGCCCAACCACGACCTGACGCAAAGGGTCAAGGACACTTAGTTCATTGAGCGTCTTGACGATCCTAAAGGGAGATTCATAGATGACAAAGGCCTCATTGCGCCCAAGCAGCTCAGTCAATCTTTTGGTCCTTCTTCCCTTGCGGGGGGAGAGGAATCCTTCAAAGGTAAAACTCTTGCCTACATACCCGGCAACACTTATCAGGGTTGCGACAGCTGAAGGGCCTGGGATAGGGACTACCGTAAAGCCGGCTTCCCGCACAGCCTTGACCACGCGCAGGCCCGGATCGCTGATGCCCGGGGTGCCGGCATCACTGACAAAGGCAATGTCATTACCCGCTTCCATCAAAGCGACTATGCCCTGGGCGGAGTTGCTCTCGTTGTGCGCATGGCACGCTATGAGGCGTTTCTGGATGTCGTACTTTTGCAATAGTGTTTGGGTGTGCCGGGTATCCTCACAGGCGATGACATCGACACTCTTCAGGGTCGCTACCGCGCGGTAGGTGATGTCATCAAGGTTTCCTATGGGAGTGGCTACCATATATAGGGTACTCATGACAGTGAGTTTACACGCTTGGCCCTAGGGGTACAAGAAGGTGGGCAATGGATGTGAAAAGGCATAAGGAAGGTGAAGACAATATTCTTTGGGAGAGGGCGAGCGTTTGGCAACGGCAAGAGTGCTTGGGGTTCTGTACATGTTGGTCAAATCATCCAACAGTGCTGGTATTTTTTACCATTTCACCAAATATTATAAGATACTTGGGGTGTCTCTTAGGGTAAAACCCCTCTTTTTCGGTGTTAAACAGCTTTTTTCAAAAGTTGGCACGCCTTCTGCATTGATATTAGCGTACCAACACAGAGCCACCAAGTGGCAGAAGGAGACCCTAATGAACGTGTTCAAAAGAATTTCAGACATCTTCAGCTCAAATCTACATAGCGCCCTCGATAAGATCGAAGACCCTGCAAAGATGATCAACCTCATGATTACCGAGCTGCAGGATACCCTTACCAAGGCCCGCTCATCGGCAGCTGCACGCAAGGCTGAGAAAGTCACTCTTACCAATGAGAAAAAAGAGCTTACCAAGGCGATCGATCGCTGGGAAGATCGTGCTAAGCTTGCCATCACCAACAACCGTGAAGACTTGGCAAGGGAAGCCCTTGCTGAAAAGAAGAGTTGCAGTGAGAGAATCCGCCTCATCGATGAGCAACTGATAAGCCTGGAAAGCATCCTAGCAAGCCAGGAAGTGCAGATGGCCCAGATCGCAGACAAGCTGAAGGAAGTAAAGGACAAGCAGAGAATCCTTGTCCAACGTGCAACCAGTGCGAAAGAGAAGAAGCAGGTGGCCAAGACCCTACATAGCAGTGACAGCACCGACCTTGCCCGCAAGTTCAGCGACCTGGAGAGCAAGATCGAGCGCATGGAAGCCGATGCTGAGATGGCAGGCTACCGTGGCAAGCCTTCTACCGGTGACGAGTTCAGCAAAATGGAGACAGACAGTGCCATTGAAGAGGAGCTCGCAGCCCTGAAAGAGTCGATGAAGGAGAAGCAATAATGGAGTATCCACGCCATGAGGAGAGCCGCAAGCTCTATAGGGAGCACACCGGATATGTATTGGGCGTCATCGAAGGCGTGGCAAACTGGTCGGGGCTTCCGGCATTTGCCTTGCGCATTGTAGCAGTTGTACTCTTGTTCAAGGTGGGGTTTGTCCCCATAGGACTTGCGTACCTTGGCTCAGCAATCCTGATGCCCGGAAGGTAAGAGAGAAAAAGAACATAGAGTGTTTTCATTCATGGACCATACCTCTTCATAATGAACCATCCCAACAAAGAACCAGAGAAATCGGAAGATCTCTCTGGTTCTTGTTGGTTTGTTAAAACATTGGGGGATATTTGTATCTTTGTAAGGATACCAATTCTTGTCCCAAATACTATACAGTATTTGGGACAAGAATGGTATTGGGGTCAAA
>CAZPOJ010000048.1:0-18847 GCA_964588005.1 uncultured Sphaerochaeta sp. | reverse complement strand
CACCTTATAGCACTTCAGCGTCTAAGAAAGAAGAGAAGTGATAGAGATAGGAACTATGCATACAGAGCCCATAGGGTGAAGAGCTCCAGCACTTCTCCATGAGCCAGCCATTCTTGATTCTTCCCCTGCCCTATGGCATTATTGCGCAATGCATACCAAGAAATCCATACAACAAGATCTAGAAAGGATGGGCGTCGACCCCAAGGGGACGACCCTTGCCCATTTTTCCTATAGGAGCCTGGGAGAAGTTGAAGGCGGAGCCGAAAGTGTCGTTGATGCCTTTATTGAGTATATGAGTGAGGGCCTGATGGTATTTGTCACCCACTCCTGGGGTACAGTCGATGCCGACCAGCCTAGCTATAGCCGAGAGCACACCCCCTGCTGTACCGGCATTGTCCCCGAGCTTGCACGCAAGAGAAAAGATGGCTTTCGCTCCGGTCACCCCACCCACTCGGTTGTGGCGTTCGGACGCGATGCTGAGAGCTTCGTAGCAGGCGATGAATACTGCGGCACCCCGTGTGCCAGGGATTCTGCCTGGGGAAGGCTGCTCGATCATGATGCCACCATTCTCCTGGTGGGGGTGGGTATGAACCGTGACACCTTCATCCATGGCATTGAGGAGTGGCTTGATATCCCCAACCGTCTCAGTGAGACGCCGCACATGCTTAGCTCCAACCTCGGTGAGGGCAATACAGTGCAGATCCTTTCAAGAAGGCACATAGGCTTTCCTTCCGAACAGTTCCCCAAGGTAGAAGAACCTTTGAAAAAGATGGGCGTTGTCAAAGAAGGGCAAATAGGGGACGCAAAGGTACTCTACCACAAGGCCAAGGCTATCTATGATGCACTAGTTCCTATGCTTGAGGAGAATCCGGGACTGTTTGACCATTGAGGCTCAAGCGTGGTTGAGCTTGCGGAAATCTGTCGGTGAATGATTGAAATAGCTCTTGAAGGCTTTGGAAAAAGCCAGCTCATCATCAAAGCCGACATTTCTGGCTATCTGTGAAATATAGAGTTTCTTTGAAATGAGCATGCTGGCAGCGTGCTCCATCCTCACCTGGTCGAGGAACTGCTTGGGAGAGAGTTGGTAGGTCTTCTTGAAGCAGGTAAACAGGTGACTGCGGCTGATGCCTACAATATCTGCAATTCCACTGATGGTAATCTTCTTGGCAAAATTTCGCATGATGTAGTCATACGCCTGGTGAGCATAGAGGTAGTACTGGTGATTATCGACAACAGGGGCCATCCCCTGATAACTCTCTATCAGGGCCCCGATGAAAAGGAAAAAATACCCGTTTCGGGTAAACTCATCTGCATAGGTAAGACGGTAGGACTCTATCATACCCTCAATAAAGGAGCGCATCTGGGCACCTACCACGCCCATATGCCTTACAGGGCACTTTGTTGAAAATCCAGCCATTGTCATGATATCCAGGCTCATCAGGCCAGAGAACCCCACCCACATATAGTGCCAGGGGTCATACCTGTCTGCCGTATACTGGGCACAGGTACCACTTGGAATAAAGAAAGCATCACCTTTGCCAAGAGAGTAGGTTTCATCCCCTATCTGCAGGGTTCCTTTGCCTTCCAGGATAATATGCAGGTAACTGGTATCGCGAATTTCCGGACCATTGTTGTGCAAAGGAGAGCACTGCTGGATTCCACAGTAGGAGAGCGAGATATCAATGATGGATTTTCTCACCCCATCCAAGCCTGCGAATCTAACTGACTTGATAAGTAAACTGGTATCATTCATGGTTGTCTGCATTTTCTTTTTGCGTGTCACACCTCTTTTCACCAGTATACCCTCAAACTCCTTAAGACGATACAACAAAACGGCATGCACCCTTACAAGGCAGAACAGCTAGCATCACCGCTAGCTGTTCCCCCCTCAAGGTCATGTATACATCTTCATATAGTCCCCATGTGCCTCGATGAGTTCATCGCACATACTCACAATATCATCTATGGAGAGCTCGCCTGCAGTATGAGGATCAAGCATAGCAGCGCGATAGATATCATCCTTGTCGCAAGTGACTGCGGCTTCTATCGTCATCAGCTGGACATTGAGATTGGTCTGGTTCATAGCAGCCAACTGAACTGGCAACCGTCCAACCCAACAAGGGTGCACCCCTGTGCCGTCCACCATACAGGGAACCTCTACACAGGCATCGAAGGGCAGGTTCTCGATCAAGTGGGTGTTCAGGACATTACCCCCGATCTTATACGGAGTATCCTGCACTATGGCCTCCATGATGTAGGATCCGTACTCATGGGAGCGCTCGTGGTTGACCTTTGTATCGCTGAGCAACTTCTCTTTCTCGTCATTCCACTCGGCGATCTGCTTGATACACCGTCTTGGATACTCATCCAAAGGAATATTGAAATCCTCAATCAGGTTGGGGTATCGCGCCTTGATAAAGAAGGGGTTGTACTCGGCGTTGTGTTCACTTGATTCAGTGCAGTAGTAGCCAAACCGCTTGATATACTCGTAGCGCACCATATCGTCGTGCTTTGTCTCCCTGTTCATCTTCTCAGCGCGGATGCGGATCTCAGGATAGAGGTCGTTGCCATCCCTGTCATGGATGTCCAACAACCACCCCATGTGGTTGATGCCTGCGATGGTCTCCACCCTTCCTTCAAGCTTGTCCTCCATGCCCAACCCATTGAGCAACGTCGAAGAGCAGATCTGCACACTGTGACAAAGCCCAACAGTCTTCACCGCTGTGTAGCGCTGCATGTACCCTGTGAGCATCCCCATGGGGTTGGAGTAGTTGAGCAACAAGGCATCAGGGCAGACTTCCTCGATGTCCTGGGCAAACTCAGCCATGACGGGAATGGTCCTCAGCCCTCGCATGATGCCTCCGATACCCAAGGTATCGGCAATGGTCTGACGGAGCCCATACTTCTTGGGAATCTCAAAGTCGTGGATGGTACTGGGGTCGTACCCGCCAACCTGGATTGCATTGACGATAAAATCAGCACTCTGCAAGGCGGCCTTTCGCTTCTCCACCCCCAGGAACGTGGTAATCTTGGCCCGTCCTTCATTGATGGTCTTGTTCATGGCATCAAGTATCATAAAAGACTCTTGGAGTCTTGTGGCACTCACATCATAGAGAGCCATCTCGGCATCCCTCAAGGCTGGGCTCAGCATACAGTCTCCCAGCACATTCCTGGCAAATATGGTGCTACCAGCACCTAAGAAAGTTATTTTGACCATTTCTTTTCTCCTATCACTACACTCTATTTCTTGGTTTGTATTCATTCGGTCATGAAACACAACTGTTTCAAGGTTGGTTGTTCTTACTCGGCTTCACTTCTTTACGCTCGATTACAGTTTTCCACCAGAGGTTGCAATACCTTCGATGAACTGCTTCTGGAAGATAAAATACAAGACTATCATGGGGATACACGCTATCAGGGAGGCTGCCATCAACTCAGGATAATGAGCTGCAAACTGCCCTTGCATCTTTGCAAGCGCTGAAGCCAATACCAGCGAATCCTTGCTTGTATTGACGATCATCGGCCACATCAAATCCTTGTAGGCGAACACCGCGGTAAAGACACTCAAGGCGACCAAGCTTGATTTTGTCAAAGGCGCCATGATCAGTAAAAAAGTCTTGCCGATGTTCAGACCGTCCAAGGTAGCCGCCTCTTCAATGTCCCGAGGTAGGGCCATATATGCCTGACGCATCAGAAAGGTGCCGAACGCTGTCACCAAGCCTGGGAATACCAGGGCAAAGATAGTGTTGGTCAGGCGCATCCTGCTGATCATCTGGTATTGAGGTATGATGAAGATCTGGGTGGGGATCATCATCTGGAACAAGACTAGACTAAAGGCGATACCCGCTCCCTTGAATTTAAGACGCCCAAAAGCATATCCCGCCATCGAAGCTGTGACTATTGCACAGAGAATACGGAACATGATGAACAGCAGGGTATTCTTGTACAGGAGCAAGAAATTCATGTTGTTAATGACCCGAATGTAGGAATCAGTATTCCAACTTGTTGGAAAGAAGAGAAACGGATCGAGCTGGATGGACTCTCCCACAGTCTTGAAGGATGTAAGGACCATCCAGAGGAAGGGCACCAGCATCACTACAGAGAATGCCAACAAAACGACATGTGTTAAAATCCTATTGAATGAAATCTTATGTTGCATGCCACCCCCCCTACTCATAGTGTACCCACTTCTTCTGTGCGATCATCTGGAATATGGTGATAACCAAGATATTCAGCAGCAATACCACCACGATGGTAGAACCATACCCAAGGTCTCTTTCCACAAAGGAAGACTGGTAGAAAAGATAGACAAGCGACTGTGTCTTTGCCAAAGCGGGGTTCGAACGTTCCATGACCATGTAGATAAGGTCGAAGACCTGCATTGCTGCGATCATACGAGTAATTATTACAAAGAAGAGAATAGGTGAAATCATGGGAACGGTGATGTGGATAAATGCCTGGATACCATTTGCCCCGTCGAGGTTTGCCGCCTCATAGTAATCTTTCGGAACTTCCTGCAAACCTGCAAGGAATAAGATCATATTATACCCGATGTCTGACCATATGCCGATGGCGGCAATGGAGTAGACCGCTATGCTAGGATTGGATATCCAGTTTACCGAGAGATTGAAGACATTGTTTATCAGACCGAACTGCGAGTTATAGAGCCATCGCCAGACCATCGCTATGGCAGCGGGAGCAACAACCATGGGAAGAAAGAAAATGGTTCTGTATGCTGAACGCCCTACCATCTTCCTGTTGAGCATAGCAGCCAGGATCAGGGCAATGATGACAGCAAAGGGAACCTGCACTATCGTATACTTGAAGGTGTTGACCAGTGCCTGCATCACCGTAGCATCGGAGAAGAGCTTGGAGTAGTTTTTCAGGCCGATAAAGATATTACCCCGCCCGAAATCTCCTGTCTTGCAGAGACTCTGATAGAAAGTCATGATCATGGGATAGATATTCAAAACTATCAGTCCCACAACGGTGGGTAGTATCAGAAACCACCCCCATAGGAACGTATTCCTAGCTGTCGTACTGTGCAATGTTTTTTTAGCCATGCTGGTGTGTACCTACCTTGAAAGCCTAGGCAGGCCAGAATTGGCCTGCCTAGTGCTAATACTACTCTTCTGCAAGAATCTCATTCATCTTGGCAGCTGCTTCCTTGCAACCTGCCTCCATGGAGATCTCCTTGGTCCAAACCTTGAGCATGGTACTAAGAACTGCATTTTCCCATTTCACCGTGCTCCTTGAATAAGGGCGGATGACCATATCTTCTTGCATGTCCAAATAGGCCTGCAAGTTGAACTGGGGTACGCTGTTCTTCCACTCACCGGAAGTACCGCTATAGGCAGACATCGTGATACCCAACTTAGCCTGCTTGAGCTGGCCTTCCTTGGAACCGAAATACTCTACAAGCTTCCAAGCATCATCAGCTCGCTTGGTCTTTGCAGCGATAGCCCAGCCAAGACCGTTGTAGATGGAGCTGCGTCTGCCAGTCTCAGAGTTTCGAGGAAGGACAGCGACATCAGCATTGGCGAGGGTGTACTCGTTGTCCCTATAGGCTGCGAGCATCCAGGAACCCTGGGGAATCATGGCAACCTTACCGGATTGGAACAGGACCTCTTCAGAGCTTTCGGACATCACTTCCTGGGGAGGCATCAAGTTCTCATTCAAAAGCTTCTCAAAGAACTTCATCCCTTCGATACTCCTAGGATCATCCAACCCTGATTTTTTCTTGTCTTCAGAGATGACGTAGCCATTGTTGCTGTAGATGTTGTTATACCAACCAGCCTGGTTGTTGGTATTTACGTTTGCATACCCGTAGACACTTCCATCAGCCTTGGTCAGCTGCTTTGCCTTCTGGTAGAGGTCTTCCCAAGTCCAGTCATCGGTAGGATAGGCTACGCCAGCTGCATCAAAGAGTGCTTTGTTGTACCAGATGGCGATGGTGTCGATATCCTTGGGAATGGCATATTTCTTGCCATTGTAGGTATAGAGGCCAAAAATATCTGCAGGATAGTTTGCAGGATCAATTTTGGTACTCTGCTCAATACGCTTGGTCACATCAAGCAACAAGTCGTTTGACATGTAGCGCTGTGACTCATTAGAGTGCATCCAGAAAACATCTGGCAAGGAACCACCCTGGGCACCTGCAGAGAGCAGGGTCCAATAGTTGTCCCAGTTGACTACCTGGATCTCAGCGGTGATACCGGTTGAGGCGGTGAAGTCATCGATGATCTTCTTGATACCCGGTTCCTGATTGGCATCCCAAATCATGACGGACAGGGGTTTCGAACTTGTCTTAGCTTCCTCTGCGGCACCACCTGCAAATGCAAGTGAAGCGGCAAAAATTGCTACCAACAATAATACAGCAATGTTCTTTCTCATACAAATCCTCCTATTAGATAAGAGAAGGGGTACTCCTTCCCTATCAAATGCTATTCCATAAAGCTTTTATCAGAGCTTCCCACTTGAAGGCTATACCTAAGTGTACTCCCTCACAGCCACTTTTGAATGCAAGAATGTTACAGGAGTATGGAAAAATGTTTGATATTATGATTTTTTTGCTATTTTCCCCACAAAATGGATTTCTTATATAAGTATGCAAGAGCCTTTTCATGGGTGAAACTGTCTTACAACACATTAGTAAGGAGAGACGCCATGCCAGAGAAAAACAAACAAGAGAAGAATAAGCAAGAAGAGAGTACCCCAGAAAAAGCTTCCAAAGAGAACCCAACAGACACCGAAAAGAAGAAGACAAAGCTCACCCTGGGCAAGGGCCATGTCGCTATGCTCAGTGTCAGTGCTACCGTACTGGTATTCATCCTCGCTTTCAGCTGCTATGGATGCAGTTACCAACCTATCATCCCCCCTACCCCTGAAGAGGCTAAAGTGACCTTGGATAGCCTGTACAACTCCATCTGGGCCCTAGACACAACAGCGGGGGTCCCCACCCTCCCCGAGATGCAAAATATGGTAGTTGAACGATTTGAAATACGGCAGAAACAAGGGGAAGCAGAAGGTGCCAATGCTACCATGTACATACAAGGAAGGCCTTCCGTGCAGGTAAAGCTGATCTACCAGGAGGGAGAAGGGTTTGTCTTACAAGCAGGATCAACCACCTTTAAGGTGAAATTACTCTACTCCGCAAGCAAGGATGGGAAGAATGAAACGCTTACAATGATAGGAAATGAAAGTAATACGCACTGCTACTACTTGAAAAAATAATCTTTTGTGGTGATATTAGTATCAAGACAGGCACTCTCTCACATTCGGTGAGTAGAGGTGCCTGTTCCTAAAGGATTTAAGCCATGCGATATACACCTAACTACATACTGTTTGATGAAGACCAGACAGTAGTCACCACACCCTTCCTGCTGGAGATACTCGACTCAGCCTTGATAGAGAACATCCAGGCGGGCAACATCCAGGCCGCCTATGGGGTTCTGGACCTGAGCATCAGCCTCGCCCAGGCTACTGAGGTGAACCCTCTCTCCCCCTTGGAGGGGCAGAAGATCCTCACCAAGGTCAAGAAGGCTATGGACAGGGGCAACATCGCCAATGCTAAGCAGCAGATGGTGGAGTTTGCCCTGCGAACATGATATGGAGAAGCGACTCTGATACCAGAAAGGTACCAGAGAAACAGATACTACCATCAACGATACGACCGAATAAAGCTTCCTCTGATGGCAAACCAACAGAGGAAGCTTTTTTATGGGCAAGAAACGAGTGTATTACAAGAGAAAACCGAAGGATTAAACCAACCCCTCAAGACTCCCCTATTCATCCTCTTCCCTATGGGAGGTCAGCATCTCATCGACCCAGTCCTCTTCTTCGTATACCATGCCTTTTCTACCAGGAACCTTCCTGATGGGACCGCTTGCGTAGAGCTTGCAGTTCTTAGGACCGTAGCAGAAGGTTTCTGTCCGATACTTTCTCTGTCTTGGATTCCACTGGTCTATGATAATTTCAACAGCCATATTGCACCCCCAGATGCAAGAGGAGCACTTGCTCGCATAGGTGCGCACCGAGAGCCTTCGCGGCCCCCGTTCCCGATAGATGGGAAGAGGCGGAGGGACAATCTGCCATGGAGGCGATGGGGTATCAGAGCTTTCTTCAGAAAGCTTCTTCAGTTTGGAAACACGGTAGTAGTCCACGCTTTCCATTTCAGGACTCTGTACAGGGGCGCAGCAGCCAGAGACTTTCATACCAGTTCGAAGCTGGTGCTTCTCCTGTGCTCCCACTCCAATACCTATGGAGAGGTTCTGCCCCCTCTCTGCATCAGCGACAACCAGGGCATACCCCAAGTAGGAGTGGGAGCTCTGGTCAAAGGACCTGAGCAGCCTTATCCTAGGCTGGATTGAAACTATCTCCCCTTCAAAGAGCATCTTCTCCATGTGCTACCTCCCTTAAGAAACATTGGTTCAAGGATTCACCTGCTAGAAAGCCACCCTCTTGTGGCGTGTACATCTCTTTGCACCATAAAACAATCCTATCACAAGATGTATACATTGGCGATTACATTCTCAACAGAGACAAGACCTCTCAAAGAGGATAGAGAATCCCAGGGGCGACAAAGGAGCCTCAAAGAGAAAACCCTTGCATGCTCCCTCTGTTTTCCTGTCTCTCTTGCACCTATATCAGTATAAGGGCTCCCCCTTCACTTGCTTGCGAGGCAACCTTTGAGTACCTTTAGGGTGGTACCAGCATATGCTTATACTGTGGGTACCCAAAGAAGGAGAACCTATGAACACAGAACAACTTACCCGCATGAAGACAGGAAAGGGCTTTATCGCTGCATTGGACCAAAGTGGCGGCAGTACCCCCAAAGCACTGTTGCAGTATGGAATACCTGAGGACTCCTACAGCAATGAAGAAGAGATGTTTGACCTTGTGCACGCCATGCGCACAAGAATCATCACTAGCCCTGCTTTTACCGAGGACCATATCCTTGGAGCCATCCTGTTTGAAAATACCATGGACCGCACTATTGAGGGAATGGCTACCAGCGACTACCTGTGGAAGACCAAGAGAATCGTACCGTTCCTCAAGGTGGACAAAGGCCTTGCCAAGGAAGCTGATGGCGTGCAGATGATGAAACCCATACCAGAACTGGGAACCCTGCTTGCACGTGCAGTCAAACAGGGAATCTTCGGCACCAAGATGCGTTCAGTCATCAAGAAGGCCAATCCAAAAGGCATCAAGGCGCTTGTTGAGCAGCAGTTCGAGATAGCTAAGATCATATTGAAGGCAGGCTTGGTTCCTATCATCGAGCCCGAGGTAGATATCCACAGCAAGGACAAGCAGGAGTCTGAGAAGATCCTGAAAGCTGAGCTAACCAAGCAGCTTGCCCTTCTCAAACCCGAGGACAAGGTGATGCTCAAGCTCTCCATACCCACCCTACCCAACTTCTATGCCGATATCCAGAAAGAAGAGCATATGGTTCGTGTGGTAGCCCTCTCAGGTGGCTATAGCCGCGACGAGGCCAACAACCTTCTTTCTCAGAACCATGGTCTTATCGCAAGCTTCTCCAGGGCTCTCTCCCAGGATCTGCATGCACAGCAGAGCGATGCAGATTTCAACAAGATGCTCGATGCTTCCATTAAAGGGATCTATGAGGCTTCGATAACCTAGGGAAAGCAAGAAGAGGTTGGAAGATACAGAAATAAGCATTGATCAGTGCGTAGAATAAGGGCTCTATTCTACGCACGTTTTCTTTGTTTTATTTTTTATTTTGTTTGGTATCATATTTCATTGTGGTACTTCATATTCTATCTGACTTAAGTTATTTATTGGACAAGAGCGTGCTTATACAGAACGCTAAGGGAGAAAGCGAACAAGGCTTAGCATCCCAATCCTATCGCTCCTGCCTGTAGAGTACCGTCTTCTGGTACTCTGAGGGCAGCATCCCGTAGTGCTTCTTGAACGCCCTCCTAAAGGTCTGGCTGTTTGCATACCCACAGAGGGCTGTCACCTCGTTGACAGTCATCTGCTTCTCGCAGAACAGGGCACCTGCCCTGGTGAGGCGGTACTCCTCCAGGTACTGGGCAAAGGAGGTCTCCATCCGTGTCTGCATGAAGTGGTAGAGAAAGCTCTCCTTCAGGGAGAAGTCCTTCGCCATGGAGGAGAGGTTCAACGAACACTGGTCATAGTGTTGTTGGATATAGGAGACGATTTTCTGTATGAGGATATCCTCCTTGTCCTGGTTCTCGCCTTTTACACCCTTTGCAAAGGAGAGGAAATACTGCTTGGCCTGGGGGTAGGTGGTAAACACCTTGGGAGGATCATCATGGTGCATAGCCTGGCACAGCTTGATGGCTGTTGCATAGAGCACCCGTAAGAGGTTGGCTGTCTCCTCGCTTCCCAGACTTCGGGCAACAAAGTTATCCTGCTCCAGTATCTTCAATATCTCACCAAGGGCCTCCTCCTCACCGCGCAGCACGGCAAAGTAGAGCTTGCGCTCCATGTCGGAAGTGTAGTGATACCTCTCCCTTCTGAGGGTGATCTCAGAGTACCGGCGCAGGACCTCCACCTGTTTCTCGTTGGATATGGACTGCAGGACGTCACTACACTCATTGGTAGCGTCGAAGATCTCACTTAAGCTCTCTTTGGAGGAGGAGACAGCCATCGACGTGGAGGTGGGGGCAACCAGGGAGAACTCCTTCCAGAACAGATCTATCTGCCGGTCTAGAAAAGCAGCATCTTGATGCCAGAGCATAATCCAGATGGAAAAGGAGAAATCCATATAGAGGAAGTACTGCTGCCCAAAAGCCCGCTGAGCCTGCTTCTGGGCCGCAATCCTGGTAAAGTCTATATCTTCGAGCCTGTCGCTGGTGAGGATGTCATTTACATCGTGGATGACCAGGTGGATCATCTGGTAGGCAACATGCTGGGAGAAGTCGATATCCTCCTGTACCAGTTTGAGCATCGCCTGGATCTCGCTGGTATCAGCCATCTTGCCATGGATGAGGCGTCTGAAGAAGGTGTCGGTGATAAAGGGGGTTCCTCCTGCCATCCTCACCTTGGCGCGGTCCTCAGCCACTATCGCCTTGATATGTCCCAAGGCCTGCTCATACGGCAATAGACTCTCCCCTTGGCTTGCCAAGCTGAAGAGCTCGCCCCAATCCTTGCGGTTGCGCATTAAGATAAACAAGGCAAAGGAGCCCATCACCAGGAACATGGCAAGACTCAGGAGCGTCAGCACAGTCCAAAGGGGGCTCATCATCGCAGAGATGTCCCGCAGGGAGAGCACCGAGAAGAATCTGAGCCCGCTTACCTCAGAGGTGAGAACCGACAGCACATACTTCTCCTTACCCACCTTGATCCTATGCTGGCCGTCCTCATACTCCTTGCCGACCACAAGGGCCTCATCACCGTGGTGCATGATGAGCTTGCCTGTGCTGTCGGTTATAAAGGAGGTAAGGTTCTCCCCTACCCGTTGCTCTGCAAGGATGGAGGAGAAATAGTCGCTGTCCAGCATCATAAGTATCTTTCCTGAGTTGGAGGAGGGACTATTGAGGGGAAAGGTCTGCACCAAGGGGATGACTTTCATGGGCCTGCCGTCGACAAGCGCTATTGTCTCGGCGAAGAAGGAGCGGGTAAAGGAGGCGGTAAGGTACTTCGAGCGGAACTGGCGATAGTTGAGTCCCTCAAGGGCGAACATAGTGGAGTACATCTGTTCGGGGTCTATATAGGCGTTATTAGCAGAGAGCAGATAGCCGCTGTTCCTGGAGAAGATGTAGATCTCCGAAAGCATTGCATTGATGCTGCGGGCAACCGGAAGCTTCAACTTCGCATCGATGATGGTCTGTATATCCTCCGAGCCCCCATCGACCTCACCTTGGTAGATGAACTTGGCAATGTCATTATCCAGAAGCAAGAGCTGAGAAAGCTTGAAAGCCTGGTCCAAGGAGAGGTCGGTGGTGGTCTTTGCAAGGCTCAGCATTGCATAGCTTTGCTCTTGCTTATCTTCGCGGACACTTTTCAACATCCAGTTCTGTGAGAAAAAAAGCACCACAAAACTAATGACCAAGACAAGCAGGAATACCGTAAAATATTTTGAGTTGGGCAGATAGAAGGTTTTTTCCCCCATGGTAGAACAGAGTATACCATGAGCCCTTGATGCTCAACAACAAATCTCATAAGAAACTATAAAAGCAAATAATAATCTCAAAATACAATGTCAAAACAAAAAGCAACCTACAATCACCCCAACATCAAGCAAGGACTAACAGAAGCAGTCTTTCCCCTACACCTCATCCAGCCAGGAGACCGTCTTCCACACAGCAAGCCCCTCATTCTTCTGAAGGGGACCGGGAGTGCTACGCCCCTCCAGTACTATCTTCTTTAGGGTAGAGGTGAGCCTTTCCACTACTTCAGGGTGATCGGAAACTATATTGCTTTGCTCGGAGATATCATCGGCGAGGTTATAGAGCTGCAAGCGAGGCAGGGCTGCCTCTTCGGGGGAGCCAGGTTGAGGGGGTGACCAACCACCGGAGCCCGCGCACATCTCAAGCTTCCAAGGACCACTGCGTATCGACAGCGAGCCGTCGATACTCTGGTGGACCAGGGTATCACGAACCTCACCCGAAGAAGGATCTTCCCACAGGGGCCGGTTGCTGACACTGTCTTCAGCCTCAGAGGGGGCAACCTCGTAGTCAAGATAGTCAGCCAAGGTGGCAAACAGGTCAGAGAGGCAGACCAGGCGATCACAGACACTGTTCTTTGGAAGTCTCTCTGGCCACTGCACCAGCAAGGGTACCCGATGCCCTCCTTCAAAGATATCACTCTTCATCCCTCTGAAATGATAGCTGGGGTTATGCTTCTTCTCCGCAAGCTCGGCAAAGTCCGCCATGGGGGAGCAGCCGTTGTCCGAGGTGAAGATGACCACGGTGTTATCAAACAGCCCCTCTTTTTGGAGTTGTTCGGTAACCCTACGAATCACATCATCACAGTGGAGGACAAAATCCCCATACGCATTGGTATTGGACTTTCCTCTGAAATCGGGATGAGGAAGGATGGGTGTATGGGGGGCTGGAAGGGAGAAGTAGATGAAAAAAGGCTGTTCCGTATGCTCAGAGATGGATTGCAACACCTTGTCCGTGAGGTGGTCCAGGACCTCCTCATGGACAAAGTCCGCAGCTGTAAGCCCTTCGCGCCAGTACCCCTTGCCCGATCCTTTGGTGATATGGTCGGGCACTGCGGTGAAACGGTCATTCTCAATATAGACATAGGGCGGCATATCAAGGGAAGCACTGATGCCATAGTAGTAATCAAAGCCAGCATCGAGGGGAGAGTTTTTAATAGGTGCCCTAAAGTCGACTCCCTCGCTCTGGGCAAAGTCCGCTTCTTCTGTAAAATGGGGGAGCTTGGGGAACTCCATGCCCAAATGCCATTTACCAATGGCTTGGGTCTGGTACCCACTCTTTTTGAGCATATGGGCTACAGTAGCCCTATCCTTGGGAATGAGGGGAGAGGAGTATCCGCCCAACACTCCTTCCTTCAGGGGGGAGCGCCAGTTGTAGCGCCCTGTCATGATACTGTAGCGTGAAGGGGTGCAGACAGCGGAGCTTGCATGAGCATCGGTGAACCTGATGCCGTGCTCGGCCAATGCATCGAGAGAAGGGGTCACAAAGGGACAGCCCTCGTTGTTGGCAGATACATCCCCATAGCCCATGTCGTCGGCTAGGATATAGATGATGTTTGGCTTGGAGGCGGGCTTGTAGTGTTGCATTAGGATTCCCCTTACTGTGGAGTTACAAGTGGAAAGGACGATGCTGGCAGAGGACTTCCACTTCTTATAGGAAAGCTTGCCCATGCAGTGCAAGGGCAAACGCTTGGTAGTATCATCCTTCTCCTATCACAGAAACAGTTCTGTTTCTGTGATACGAAAAGAATGGCCACAAGAGGGAGTTCCTCCAGTGGCCATAGTGAACAAAGCTTACTTGTACTGGCGGTCGTACGCTGTCTGCATCGAAGCGAGGACTGCAGGCATCTGCAACTTGTCAAGATTCTTCACGTAGTCGTTCCAAACCTTGTCGTCGTTGACGTCCATTGAACCGACCATAAACTTGACGGCGCTCTGGCGGATGAAGTTTGCAAGCTCACGCTTGACTGTGGAGAACTTCTCATTCTCGTCAGCTGTGTACTTGAGTGAGGGAACCTGCAAAGCAGTATTCTCGTGGGGCTTGTAGAGGAAGTAGGTCTCGTCAAAGAGTACTTTCTCGTTGTTTGCTGGCAGGTAGTAGTCAGCATCACTAGGAGTGGAAGGCTTTGAAGCAAGACCGTTCTTCAAGGAAGGGGTCATTGCAGAAGCAAAAGTCTGGATCCAGGTGTCGTTCTGAGGATCCTTGTCGTTCCACAATTTCAGCTGCTGCCAAACTGCAGGCTTGCCGTCAAGACCGAGCTGACCGGGCTCTGCCCAATCCCATGCTTCGCCCTGGAATCCGTTGCGCTGCAACAGGGTGCCTTCGGGGCTGAACATGAAGTCGAAGTAACGCATGATAGCATCAGCATACTTGGTCTCAGAAGAGAGAACCAGGTTTCCGATCTCAGGGTTCTGGAAGAAAGCGACTGCTCCCTGCACACCCTTGGGTCCCTTGAGGGGAGCAATGGCTGCAAAGTTGTTGAAGCGATCACCACCGATGGTGGTGAACTGGCCTCTCCAGCCACCTGCTGCAAAACCAACTGTTGGCTGGGCGGAGCTCTCGACCAGCTGAGTCAGCTGACTGGAGTCCTGGGTAAAGGAACCGTTGTAGATCAAGCCCTCTTTGTAGAGTTTGTTGATAAACGCAAGACCTTCACGATAGCCATCCTTGTTCATTGCAGTGTCGACCTTCTTACCATCCATGATGTAGCCAACGTTATTGTTAGCATTGGCATTAATGTTGGTATCAAGGTCACAGTAGATGAATGAGTTGAGTACGAAACGCTCGACCTGGTCAGACCAGCCGATGATTGAACCCGCGAGGGGGATCTCGTCGTTCTTGCCATTGCCATTGGGATCCTGCTCCTTGATGGCCTTCAAGGTGTTGTAGAACTCATCAATGGTGGTGGGAACCTCAAGACCGAGGGATTTCAGGAAAGGCATGTAGGCAAAAAGCTTAGCCTGGTTTGAACAGTGGTAACAGCCTTCGAGTCTGGGAAGGGAATAGATGTTGCCATCGATGTTGGTCATAAAGCCGATTCCACCGGGGAATTCGGTAAATGCCTGCATCAAGTTGGGCATCCACTCTTTGCTGTAGTACTTGTTCATGGGCATGAACAGACCTTCCTGGGCACCGTAGGTGGTCTCCAGCTCATTGTTGATACCAAAGCCAAGGAATGCATCCGGGTAGTCGCCGCTGGCAAGTACCAGGGCAAGCTTCTCGGTTGCTGCCTGCTGTGGGATCATGATGTAGTTGACCTTGATACCGGTCTTCTCTTCCATGTACTTGGAAAAGCGGTTGGTATTAAAATCTTCAACACAGGGAGCCTGGGCTACCATGATGTCCACGGTTATGGGAGTTGTTACGATCGGAAACGTACCGTTGGGTGTGTAGACGACCTCTGCCTTTGCAGGAGCGGCTGCCTTAGAACCCTGGGCAACGAGTGTCATGGGGAGCAAAAGTGCTACCAAGACGAGAATGATAAGAGATTTTTTCATGTGTCCTCCATTTCTTTATACTGACCTAAAGGTCAACCTTTTACAGAACCTATCATGACCCCTTTTACAAAGAACTTCTGCACAAAGGGGTATAATATCAATAAGGGAAGGCTAGCGACTACGATAAGCGCATAGCGGATGGTCTCAGACAGTCCCTGGGCACGTATTGCCGCTTCCACATCCATGGTCATCGACGGGGTGTTCTTGTTGATGATCAGGATGTTACGCAGGATTATCTGCAAGGGGTAGAGGGCCTGGTCCTGCAAATAGAGCAGGGCATCAAAATACTTGTTCCACTGCCCTACCGCGTAGAAGAGGCCAAGCACTGCGACGATGGCTCCAGATAGCGGAAATACAAACGCGAAGAGAAAGCGGATATCCGAACAGCCGTCGATCATGGCAGCATCGTAGAGTTCGTCACTGATGTTGTCCTGCAGGAATGTCCTGGCGATGATGACGTTCCATACGGTGATGGCATTGGGCAGGATGATTGCCCACCTGGTGTTATAGATGCCAAGATTACGTACCGTCAGGTAGAGGGGGATAATTCCCCCGGTGAACAGCATGGTAAAAAGGATGAACTTGGTTACCACGTTGCGTCCGTAGAACTCCTTGCGTGACAAGGGGTATGCGAGGAGCATGGTAAGCAGCACGCTGATAACGGTCCCTGAAGCCATATAGATAAGGGAGTTCATATACCCCAGTCCTATCTGCTTGTTGGTGAAAACAGCCCTGTAGCTGATAAGGTCAAAGTCTACAGGCAAGAGCCACACCTTGTGAGCCATGACAGCCTGGGGGGAGGAAAGCGAGCTGGAGACGATGTAGATCAACGGATAGGCGACCACCATCATACTGATGAAGAGAAAAGTATTGTTCAAGATGCTAAACAGACGGTCTGAAAGCATCTCTTTGGTCTTGTATCTCACCACAGGCCCCCTTCTTTGTTATACATCTTGGAAAGACGGTTGAACGTCAAGATCAAGATAATGTTGATGACCGAGTTGATCATATCAATGGCGGTGGAGTAGCTGAAGTCACTGTTGATGAGCCCCATCTTGTAGACATAGGTGGACATGATCTCAGCACTCTGCAAGTTCAAGGGATTTTGCATGAGGAAGGCCTTCTCGAAGCCCAGGCTCATGACAAAGCCCATGTTCATAATAAGCATGATGACAATAGTATTGCTGATGGAGGGAAGGTCTATGTACCAGATCTTCTGGAACTTGTTCACCCCGTCAACCTTTGCCGCCTCGTAGAGCTCCGGACTGATACCGGTAAGGGCCGCTAGGTATATGATGGCGTTGTACCCGGTGTTTTTCCAGATGGCCGACCAGACAAAAATATGTTTGAAAAGGTGAGCCTCTCCCATGAAGTTGATGGAATCCTTGCCGAACAAATTACGGATATAGTTAAAGAAGCCCAGGGCAGGATCGAGGAACTGCATGATAATTGCTACCAGTACTACAGTAGAGATGAAGTACGGTGCGTAGGTAATCATCTGCACGCTCTTCTTCCAACGCTTTGAACGAGTCTCGTTCAAGGCAATGGCAAGGATGACTGCCAGAGGTATGGAAGCTATCAAGGAGTACATACTCAACATGAAGGTGTTCCACATGACCCTCAGAGACGAGGGGTTCTTGAAGAACTTGGTGAACTGGTAGAAACCCACCCAAGGACTGCCCCAAATCCCCTTCGATACGCGGTACCGCTTGAAGGCAAGAAGGATACCATACATGGGAACATACTTAAAAAGTATAAAGTAAAGCACGGGCAAGGCTACTATAAGGTAGAACTGCCAATGTTTACCCATCTTCTGCAGCACTGTACGTTGCTTATACTCAACTAAGAGCTTAGGTTCAGCTTTATTCATGCTTAAATGATTGCATGGAAGTCTAAATCGTGTAAGGGTAAGATTTCAAAGAGAGGGTAAGGTTGCATGGGCAACAGGCGTCATTTTTTGAAAAATAGGTCGAACTTTCAAAAGAATACGCTCCACCTTACCCCTTATCGAAATAATTACCCTGTTTTTTGCACAAAGGGAGGGGTATGATGTACCTAGATGGGCAATAAGGAACAAGGAAAACTCCTCTCCCCTCCCACCAAAAACCAGAAAGGAGAGGCGAGAAATACTATAACTCGAAAGCAGGAAATTGCAATAGATTCGAGTGAAAAGAATACAGGAAAGAACGAACGGAAAACCCCCACAATAGCGCTGAATACCTAACGATACTAAAACACATGAATAAAGGACTGTCTCCTATGAACAAGAAAGTACATGATTGGCAAGAACTCAAGTTTGGCATGTTTATCCATTTTGGACTCTACTCCCTGCCCGGAGGTGTCTGGAAAGGCAAGAAGATTACCCGAGGGTACTCTGAGCAGATACTCTCCCATGGGTACCTTCCCCAGGGTGACTATGAGAAGCTGACCGAGGAGTTCTCCCTTGAAGGCTTTGATGCTAATGCCATCGTAGCCTTGGCCAAAGAGGCCGGAATGCACTATTTGGTGGTCACCACCAAGCACCATGACGGGTTCTGCCTCTATGATACGGCTACCACCGACTATAAGAGCACCAACTCAGCTTACAAGAAGGACATTATCAAGGAGCTCAGTGATGCCTGTAAGGACCAGGGCCTGGCCTTTGGCATCTACTACTCCTGGATAGATTGGCACTTTGAAGAGGCCCTTCCCATCAGCGCCCACAACAGTGATGCCATACCTAGATCACACCAGGCATACAATATCGCCCAGCTTACCGAGCTGTTCACCAACTATGGTCCCCTTTGTGAACTCTGGATGGATATGGGTGCTCCCACCAAGGAGCAGTCTGAGGAGGTGTACGCCTTGGTACAGAAGCTGCAAAGCCAGTGCATGGTCAATGGAAGGATCTGGAATGACTGTGGTGATTTCCTAACCATGGGGGACAACAAGCTTCCTACAGTCACCCTCGATGTCCCCTGGCAGACCCCTGCTTCCATCTACCAGGAGACCTGGGGCTATAGAGCTTGGCAGGAGAGAGGCGACAAACAAGAGAAGATAGAGGAACTCTCCTCTACTGCAAGATTGGTAGTAGAAGCAGGGGGCAACTACCTCTTGAATATCGGCCTTATGGGTGATGGTTCTGTACAGCCCTTCGAACAGGATGTTCTCAAGGGTATTGGCAAGAGCTTAGAGCAAGAGCCCCTGAAGAGAAAGAGA
>CAZPOJ010000047.1:0-19218 GCA_964588005.1 uncultured Sphaerochaeta sp. | reverse complement strand
TATGCGAAATAAAAAAATCCATGCAGGATTTCCCAAGGTCCAATGATAAACCAATAAGGAATCGTTTGCAACCATGCATTTATGATTTTCGAGCTCTACCGACCTGCTAAAGCTAAAGTTATCTCTTTAGGTACCAATCTAATGCAATAAGAGAGGGGGATTCGAGCATAGGCATCACAGGAGCACTCAAGCCAAAGACTAGTCAGAGATTATACCTGCTGGGCGTGTGTGGGATTTCCCTCAAATTATCAGTGATCAAGACATGAATAGGGAGTACAGAACACCTCGACAGCTGTCCAATACTCCCTAATATGAGCACCCTAGGGCCTGATTCCCGAAAGAGGGAGAACAGTACTAGGTATTCCTCAAAACCCTCTGTCTTGCGATCAGCACTCGCTATACCCGCAGGAAAAGCACTTCTTGCACCCTTCAATGTTTACAAAGGTCACATTCCCACAAACAGGACACATATCCGGTTTCACACTGTTTACCGAAGGCGCAAGCCCAAGGTCCAGCTGACCAGCTTCTGCAATCTCGTCCTCCTCATCAGGGAGGTTGGAGCTATGTGTATCAGAGAGGGGGGTACCGATATGCTGCTGCAACACCTGTGCCACAGCATCAGGGAGACTCATGACCCGGTTCTTCCCAAAGCCCAGGGACCTGCCACTTCCAATCCCTATCAGCTGTGCTATGATCGCATGGGCACGCTGCTCAGGGGAGAGGGGCGAAGGCATCCTCAGTATCAAGCTGATGAGCCTGCCCAGACCCTCGGCATCGGCTGCGACATCCGAGCCGACCTTTGCCACATTGATGAACACCTCAAAGAGGTCTGTGGGGTTGGGTCCGTCGCAGTTTACCGTGATATAGGCCGTACCGATGGGCGTCGCCTTACGGTAAGTGGTCCCACGCAGCACAGTAGAGCGCACCCGTGGCTTGGGCTCGGCAAAGCTGGAGCTCTCCACCTTTGCCTCCTTTTTTGGTTCTTCCATTTTGGCAGTCAGCACCTGGGTGTCACGAGATCCATCCCGATAGGTGGTCCCGCCCTTGCATCCCAGGTCGTAAAGCAGCTCATAGAGCTTTGCCGTCTGCTCAACGGTATACTCGCGAGGAGTGTTGCCTGTCTTGGAGATGGAGGAGTCCACCCATTTCTGGATAGCAGCCTGCACTTTCACATGCCCTTCAGGGGCAAGATCCATTGCAGAGACAAAGTAGTGGGGTTTCTCCTTGCCCGGATTCTCCTTCACCCAGTCGTCATAGACCTTTACCCGCTCAATGTTGGAACCCATCCTTCCTGTGCGCTCCCACTCCCAGAAGTAGTAGGGTTCAATACCTGTGCTGGTATTGACCATAGTACCGGTGGTTCCTGTAGGAGCCTGGGTGATAAGGGTGACGTTGCGCAGGCCCTTCTTGCGAACATCTTCGCGAACAGATTCAGGCATCTGCATCATGAAGCCACTTTGCAAGAGTTTTTCAGCATCAAAAAGGGGGAAGCTGCCCTTCTCCTGGGCAAGGTCAGCACTCTCGGAATACGCTTCGACACAGATAAACTTGAAAAGCTCATCGATGAAGGCAAGCGAATCATCGCTGCCATACGCCAGTTCCATCTTGATTAGCATGTCGGCAAGACCCATGGTACCAAGGCCGATACGCCTCTCAGCCATCTGTTGGTCCTTATTCTCATCAAAGAAGTAGGGGGTATCGTCGATGACGTTATCCAGGAACCTGACTGAACCGCGAACGGTTCTGCCCAGCTCCTTGTACATGACCTTCTTGTCTTTTACAAACTTGCTCAAGTTTATCGAACCAAGGTTACAGACACCCCAAGGAGGAAGCCCCTGCTCCCCACACGGGTTGGTACACTGGATACTGCTGTAGTACCATGAGTTCGACATCGTGTTGTAGCGGTCAATAAAGAAGACACCTGGCTCGGCAGAGGCCCAGGCGCTCTCGATTATGGCGTCCCAGATCTCACGGGCCTTCACACGATGGTAGACATTGACCTTATGACCGCCAGCCTTCCAGGTCTCCAGGTTTCCGTCCCACAGGGTGTTGTATTCAGGATCGGTGGTATCAGGGAAGAGCGTCTCCCAATCCTTGTCATTTTTGACCGCGTCCATGAACGCATCACTGATTCCTACGCTGATGTTTGCATTGGTAATCTTACCCATCTCGCGCTTGCTGTTGATGAAGTCCATGATATCAGGGTGCCAGTCATTGAGGATGAGCATCAAAGCCCCCCTGCGTGAGCCGCCCTGTTCAATAAGGCCGGTCACAAAACTGTAGAGCCCGCCCCAGCTGACCGAGCCGCTGGACCTGCCGTTTACACCCTTCACATAGCTGTGCCGGGGCCTGAGGGAGGAGATGTTCATCCCTACCCCGCCTCCACGGCTCATGATCTCTGTCATCTGCCCCAAGGACTCGATGATTCCCCCACGACTATCCTTTGGTGAGGGTATTACATAACAATTGAAATATGTCAGGTTCTGGGAGGTGCCGGCTCCGGTGAGAATCCTGCCGGCAGGGACGAACTTCCAGTCTTCCAGAAGCCAGTTGAACTCTTTCTCCCATGCGTCTTGAGCTTCCCCTTTCTCCTGGGATGCGATGCCTTTTGCCACCCTGGCGAGCATCTGGGCAGGATCGGTCTCCAAGGGCTTGTCTATCTCTTCACGCTTGACGTTCAGCACTACTCCATCATCCAGCTTAACGGTGATGGCATCATCTTTATCAAGGGAGGTTATCACTCCGATTTCCCGCTGACCTGTAGCAGCGTTGCTTACAGCAACGACGATATCACCCACCTTCAGGGTCTCTTTCTGCACATCTTTCAATGCATACCGGTCAAGGAAAATCTTACGGCCCAAGGGGCTCAACTCGTTTTTCACAGCAATCATACAATCCTACTTCCTATATCGTTATTGGTATCATCTTGGCATGATCTTTACTAAATTTTGGCTTAGCGAACCATAACATAGCATGACCGAGAGAGGGTTTCAAGAAAGGATTTCAAGATAAAAAAACAAAATATATGGTGTATAGCATCAACTATACCACTACATGTAGTGGTATATGAGTTTCATACCATTTCTCCTGGAACATATTAAACTCTCAGAATCAAATCATAAAAGCTGCAACACATCGGCCTTGGGTGAAGGGCAACTCCTTGCCAGTACAATAGGAAACTTGCAGGGGTTTGTTGCACTCCCTGTTATTAGAGAGAGAAGCATTTTTACCTAGATACTCTTTTCACCTTGCGCTTGCATGAGAGCCTAGCGTAGGTCACAGGAGAAAAATATTTTTGCAGAAGCTGCAAAGCTCGGATGGTTTCATATAGTTCTTCTATATGCTGGCTTGAAGATATAAAGATTCGACCAACAGGCTCTCACTCCTACAGCGAAAGAATAACAGCCCTTGTAAAGTACGAACAAACAGGGAGTCCTTGAGGGGCTCCCTGTTTGTTCGTACTGTCAGCTACAGCATCCTATCAGATAGGGTGCTGCTAATACCCCATGAACACCATGGCATCGGCTACCTTTCTGAAGCCTGCAATGTTCGCCCCCTTGAGGTAGTTGATATACCCATCTTCCTGGGTACCTTCCCTCACACAGCTTGCGTGAATGTTCACCATGATATCATGCAACTTGGCATCCACTTCCTCAGCACTCCAGGAGATATGCATGGCGTTCTGGCTCATCTCAAGGCCGGAGACTGCAACACCACCAGCATTGGCAGCTTTTCCAGGGCCGAACAAGATTTTATTCTTGATAAGATAGATGGTGGCATCGGCAGCACAGCCCATGTTGGAGGTCTCCACCACATACTTGACACCATTGGTTACCAGGGTCTTGGCATCTTCCAAGTTAAGCTCATTCTGGATCGCACAGGGGAAGGCCATATCCACAGGAACCTCCCAGGGCTTCTTCTTGGGCACGAACTTGGCACCGAACTTCTTGGCATAAGGTTCCACCACATCATTGTTGGAGGCACGAAGGTAGGACATGTACGCCCACTTCTCAGGTGTTCCCACACCCTCCTCATCATAGATGTATCCATCAGGGCCACTGATGGTGACGACCTTAGCCCCCAACTCGGTGGCTTTCATGGCGGCACCCCAGGCGACGTTTCCAAATCCGCTTATGGAGATGGTCTTTCCTGCAAAGGTGTCGTTATTTGTAATGAGCATCTGGTTTGCAAAGTACATCGAGCCAAAGCCTGTGGCTTCCGGCCTGATCAAGGATCCTCCAAAGCTAAGGCCCTTTCCTGTCAGTACTCCGGTATGTTCGTTGCGAATCTTCTTAAACTGGCCATACATGTACCCGATCTCTCGCATGCCCACTCCCATATCACCGGCAGGTACGTCGGTATTCGGACCGATATACTTGGCAAGCTCGGTCATGAACGATCGGCAGAACCGCAAGATCTCCCCATCGCTCTTGCCCCGGGGGTTGAAATCGCTTCCCCCCTTTGCTCCGCCCATGGGAAGGGTGGTCAGACTATTTTTGAAGGTCTGCTCCAGAGCAAGGAATTTCAAGGTGCCCAAGCTCAGGCTGGAATGGAACCGTAGTCCGCCCTTATAGGGCCCTAATGCGTTGTTGAACTGGACACGATGGCCACGGTTCACCTGGATGTCACCATGGTCATCCTCCCATTCGATCCGAAAGGAGAATACCCTGTCAGGTTCTGTAATTCTCTCCAGAACCTTGTACTTCTCATAGACGGGGTTCTCGTTCACCACGTCGATGATACTTTCAATAACTTCTTGGGCTGCCTGGATAAACTCCGGCTGTGCGGGGTTCCTTTTTTCCAGTTCTGCCATAAACGAATCAAGCTTATACATATACCTATTCTCCTTCAAAACGCATATACTCTCTGCAATCTACTGCCGCAGAATAAACTAGGGGCTGTCCTCTGTCAATCAAAAGAACTTTAAAAGAGAGACTCTTTTATGTAAACATCAATATCTTACAATATTTTACACTATAAATCATTATATTGCCATAATAATTCACTATTTATCAATTTATAAAATTCATACACCCTCTATCCAATACCGCCCAGCTCATGGTAAAATACTCAGCATGTACAAACTAGACCCCACCTGGCTACCCTTCAGCAACCTGATGCTGAACCATATCTACAACGTGCTGCTCATCTGCAGTGACTATGACCGCTTCCTCCTGGAAGAGGATGGGAGGGTTGAAGAAGAGCTCTTCCTCGAATACACCCAGCTGGGGCTGAGCAACCCGCCCAAGATAACCCACACCAACACAGGCGACGAGGCACTGGCACTGATGAGGGAACGCTCCTTTGACCTGGTCATCACCATGCTCGACCTAGGATCAGAGGATCCTATCGAACAACTGGCCACCGATATCAAGGCGATAGACAGTACCATGCCGGTTATAGTGCTCTCACCCTCCTCAAGCCATAGACGTAACAAGCTTATCAAGGATTCCGACTGCAAGGCAATAGACTACTTCTTCTATTGGCAGGGAGATCCTACTATATTCCTTGCCATGATCAAGCTTGTCGAGGATCGCATGAACCTCGAGCACGATACCGCAGAAGCCGATGTGCAGGTCATCATCCTGGTGGAGGACTCGGTAAGGTTCTACTCCTCCTACCTGCCTATGATGTACACCTGCCTCATCGAGCAGAACCGCTCCAGCATCCTTGAAGCCCTGAATAACTGGGGAAAAACCCTCAGGATGCGAGGACGCCCCAAGATTGTGCTTGCACGTACCTACGAGGAAGCACAAGAGATCTACACCACCTACCGCCACAATATACTGGGTCTCATCACCGACCTCTCCTTCCTGAAGGGGGGCGTCCACGACAAGGAGGCAGGCCTCAGACTCACAGAGATGATTCTAGCCAGGGATCCAGAGGTCCCGATCCTCATCCAGAGCACAGACAGCATGTACAGGGAGAAGGCAGAAGAGGCCGGGGCCTGCTACACCTGGAAACTGAGCTCCTCGCTTCTGAGTGACCTCACCAGGTTCATGAACTCTTACTTTGGCTTCGGGCCCTTCATCTTCCGGGACCCGGAAACCGGCAAGGAGCTTGCAAGGGCGGAAACCATGCGGGACCTACAGAGGATCCTGCCCTCCATACCTCCTAGCAGCTTTGACTACCACTGCAGAAGAAATGAGTTCTCCCGGTGGCTTCGTGCCCAGAGCCTCTACGTCCTTGCAGCAAAGATCAAGAGCCTGCAGATCCCCGAACACGGTGATGCTGCTGAAGTGCAGCAGAAACTCACCGACATCATACGCAACTACCGCGCTGAGAGGACCAAGGGTGTCATAGCCCAGTTCAGCAGGGACAACTACGATGAGACACTTTTTTTCAGCAGGATAGGCAACGGCTCACTTGGAGGCAAGGGGCGCGGGCTCGCCTTCATAGACATGGAGCTCAGGGCAAGCGGGATCCTTGAGAAGTATCCTGATGTCTACCTCTCCATTCCTAGGTCGGTGGTGGTGACTACCGACCAGTTCACCCAGTTCATCGAGGAGAACGATCTCAATGAGTTTGTCACCGCAGCCCTTCCGGATGAGACCCTGCTCAAGATATTCCTCTCCAAGCCTCTGAACCCAGAACTTGTACTCAATCTGGCTGAAATAGTAAAGGTCATCCATCAGCCCATTTCTGTACGCTCCTCCTCCCTACTAGAGGACTCCCACTTCCAGCCCTTCGCCGGTGTCTACGAGACGTGCATGATCCCCAACCAGGGAAGTGAAGAGCAACGCCTCAACGAGCTGTGCGATGCCCTGAGGTGTGTCTGGGCTTCGACCTACTTCAAACAGGCAAAGGATTATCTCAAGGCCACAGACCACATGCCAGGGGACGAGAAGATGGCTGTGGTCATCCAGCAGGTGATAGGAAGTCAGCACGGCTCCTACTGGTACCCCAATATCAGCGGGGTCGCCAGGTCGCTGAACTACTACCCCATCAGCGGGGAGAAGCCCGAGGATGGGGTAGGACTGCTCTCCTTTGGCTTCGGCAAGTCGGTAGTGGACAACGGCTCGGTCTTCCGATTCTCCCCAAGCCACCCCAGAAGGCCTGTGCAACACCTTGGGGGCAACCAGAGCAGCACCCAAAGCACCTTTTACGCCCTCAATCTTGAGGGAGGGTACTTCCCCCTGGAAAAGGAGGGGCTGGAAAACCTGGAACTACTGGATATGCAGGAAGCGGAAAAGCATCCCGAGTCCCTACGCTACATAGCCAGTACCTTTGATATGACAAGCGGTATGATGAGTGAAAGCATTAGGGCTGAAGGGCACAAGGTAATCACCTTCAACGGTATCCTCAAGTATGACGCCTTTCCCCTAGCTCCCATTGTAAAAGACATCCTCAAACTGGGAACCGAGGCCATGAGGGCCCCTATCGAGATAGAATATGCCATCAACCTCAACCGTAAGGCTCCCAAGAAGCCTGAGTTCAGCCTGCTGCAGATACGCCCCATAGCCCTAGGAAGTGAGGAGAGCGATGTGGAGATAACTGCCCAGGAACGAGAAGATGCTGTAGTACACTCCACAGTCATCATGGGCAACGGGAAGATCAGCGACATATGTGACATCATCTATATCAAGGCGGAGAGTTTCGACCCCTCCAGGATGCAGGATATGGCCAAGGAACTGGACAAGCTCAACGCCGCCATGGTGCTTCAGGAGAGGGATTATGTACTCATTGTTGCCGGCAGGCTCGGTTCGTGCGACCCATGGCTGGGCATCCCGGTCTCCTGGTCACAGATATCCCGCTCACGTGTCATCATAGAGACCGGCTTTGAAGGCTTCCAGGTGGAACCGAGCCAGGGCACCCATTTCTTCCAGAACATGACAAGCCTGGGATGCATCTACATGACGGTAAATCCCATCTACAAGACAGGAAGGCTGGATCTCACCAGATTCTCCGACCTGCCGCTAGTTGCCGAGTCAAAGCATTTCATCCATGCAAGAAGCGAAAAGCCGCTTACCATAAAGGTAAACGGCTTCAAGGGGGAGGGAGTGCTCTGCCTGTAGGAACCCGATAGGATGGCAGGCATTGTAGCGTGGTAATCCGATTGGCACGAAATACCAGTTGTGCTTTCATCGCTAAGGGCTCTTGAAAAATAGGGTTGCTTTTACAATATGGTTAACATATCATGTTAACCATATAATTGAAAAGACGAGCAAATGAAGATATATTTTGAAACAAGGAAGTTGTTGAAACAATGCTCTGAACAACAGGAAATGGTAAAAGCATTTGGACAAAAACAAGTAAAAAGCCACACCAACGCCTTCTTGAGTTAAAGGCTGCAGAGACTCTTAGTGATATCTCACGTTTATCTCCTGCTCGCTGTCATGAACCAGTCAATCGACGTTCAGTTTTTTCAGTTGATTTGTTATATCCCTTTCGTTTGCTTTTCATCCCAGCAAATGATCCAATCCCCCAAAAGAAGGATGGAAGCATTGATCGAGAACAAATCACCGAGATTGAGATAATCGGAATAGAAGATACCCATGACCAGAAAAACCAACGGAGGGGCTCAAGATGAGCACACCAAAAAAAGCAAAACGACTCTATGGATTTGAACCAGACTATATAGTATCTCCCGCGAAGACCTTGCGTGAAACATTGGATAGTTTAGAGATGACTCAAAAAGAGCTTTCTATCCGTACCGGTCTTACAGAACAAACGATTGTACGAATTCTAAAAAGTGAGCAGCCCATAACCTTTGAAACTGCCAACAACCTCGAAATGGTTACAAATGTCCCAGCTAGATTGTGGAATAATTTGGAAATGAACTATAGGCAACAATTGAGTAAGCTTAAGCAAGCCAAAACTCTAGAACATGATATTGATTGGTTGAAAGGAATTCCTGTCAAAGAACTCCAGATGCGTGGAGCAATCTCCAAGGAAACTTTGGGGGCTGACCTTGTACACGAAACCCTGAAATTTTATGGTGTCTCCAGTGTCGACACTTGGAATGAAGTATGGTGTGAACCCAAAGTTGTAGCTCGCCGCTCTGATTGTTTTGAGACACAGCTAGGATCTGCGTCTGCCTGGATTCGTTTAGGAGAAGTACAAGCACAAGCCATTCAAACTTCACCGTACAAAAAAGAAAGATTCAAAAAAGCGGTACAGCTCATTCGTGGGTTAACAACAAAAAGTCCCAATGAATTTATTAATGAGATGCGCACCCTTTGTGCTGACGCAGGTGTAGCTCTTTCTTTGGTCAGAGAAATAAAAAAAGTTCCTTGGAATGGAGCCTCAAAATGGCTTTCACCTGACAAGGCAATGATCCTTTTGAGCTTGAGAGGCAAGGGAGAAGATTTATTTTGGTTATCCTTCTTTCATGAAGCGTATCATATACTGCACGGAGAGAAACAACGGCTGTACATTGCTGAAAAAAACAGTACAGATATTGAAGAACAAAAAGCAGACCGGTTTGCAGCTGAAATACTGATTCCAGCCAAGTTCAATGAACAGATTGTAGCGTGCAGTTCAAAGCAAGAAATAGTTGCATTAGCACAAATGCTTGGCATCTGCCCTGGGATTGTCGCAGGACGGTACAGACACCTGACTAAAAAGTGGGCATACTTTAAAGAACTGACAAATACATTTGATTGGACTGAAAGTGAATAATAAATATTTATGCTATAAAACTATCCAACTACAGTGCACACCCCACCTTCCGGTGGGATGTGTTGTAGGAAATATGCATAAACATAACAGCCCTACTCCCCAACCTGCTCCAAAAAGGCATTCCAAAGGGCATCACGGGGAGGAGAGGCTACAATGGAGAGCTCCTCCTTCTTTACCGGATGGATGAAGGCGATCGAACGGGCATGAAGGCAGATGCCTCCATCGGGGTTTGAGCGGGGAGAGCCATACTTGAGGTCTCCCTTGATATGAAGTCCTATGGCCGCGAGCTGGGCCCTGATCTGGTGATGACGCCCGGTGTGGAGCTCGATCTCCAGGAGATGGTAGTTCGTCGATGAGGCAACTACGCGGTAGTCCAGCTTGGCTACCTTGCTTCCCTTGCGTTCGATGGGGTTGGCCACACTTTTATTCTGCTTGGTGTTGCGCACCATATGATGGATGAGCGTGCCCTCCCTCTGCGAGGGGAGGTTGCCCACTACTGCCCAGTAGATTTTCTTGACAGAACTTCCCCTGAACAACTCGTTGAGCCTGACGAGAGCCTTCTCTGTCTTTGCATAGACCACGATGCCGCTGGTAGGCCTGTCCAGTCGGTGGGGGATGCCCAGATAGACATTGCCTTCCTTCTTATAGGTTACCTTCAGATAGTGCTTTACCAGATCAGCGAGTGTCTCATCGCCTGTACGGTCTCCCTGAACCAACTCACCACATAGCTTGTTCACTATGATGAGATGATTGTCCTCATAGAGAATTCTCTCTTCTAGTGCCATCATCACTCCTCAATATCATCGAAGAGGGTTGGCTCTTCTTGGGTTTCATGCACAATTTCCTTTACCGCCCGCAGTCTGAGGGAGGCAATATCCTTCACCACAATACGCACCCCGTTTGCGCGCACGCCCTTGACCAGGTAGTCAGAGAAGTAGAACTGTTCCTCCAAAATCCTCAAGTTGGGCTTGGGCTTATACTTTACCGTAAGCTCGGCATTGGGGTGTGTGGAGAGCTTGACCAGTTTGAAATTCCCCTCGGGAATAAGGGAGTAGGCCCTCTTCAAGGTAAAGGAGAGGATCTGACACCGCTTGAGAAAGAGATACTTGTACTTCTTCTCCTGGTAGAGCACGGTGAAGACTATCTTCTCCAGCTCGCTCTTGTCAGCAAACCCGCAGTAGAGCATCCCCTTGCCTACAAACTCCTTCTCAGGGGCATCGATGACCTGGTAGGTACCATCTTTGCGGATGATAAGCACCCGGTCAAACGGATTGACCTCAAGCTGGGTGGTGCCGCTCTTTACCCCATAACCCAAATAGCCGTTGGAAGTGTCGTACTTTATAGCGAGGTTTCGCTCGGCAGCCTCTCTGACATCGACAAGCTCGAATGTCTTGATCTTGGTCTTTCTTGTATGGTCTTCGAGGGAGAGCATACCCTTGAGCTCCCCAAGATAGGAAAGGGCATACTCCACCAAGTGCCCAAGCTTATATTCGATAGCCTCCAAAAGGGCGTTTATCTCATCTATATCATGGCGGTTCTTCTCGATATCAAAAAGGGAGATGCGTCTGATGGGAATCTTCAGGAGGCGATCGACATCCTCATCGACCAAGGGTCTCAACAACCGATCAAGAAAAGGCTTGAACCCGGTGATGACTGCCTTACTCACATCCGGGGCGCTCTTTTTCTGCTCAATCCTCTTGTATATGCGCTCCTCAACGAAAATGCGCTCAAGGGTCCGGGCATGCAACTTGTCCAGAAGATGGCCCTTCTCCAACTCCAGCTCAGCCTTAAGGATTGTAAGGAGGTTTGATGCATGGTAATCCAGGATCTCACTCACTCCCATGATGGAGGGAATGTTGTCCCTAATCACCAAGGGATTCACCGAGACCTTTTTCTCACAGTCGGTAAAGGCATAGAGAGAGTCGATGATATCATCTGAGTAGGTATTGCGTGCAAGGTTGATCTCAATGTTCACCCTGTCTGAAGTGTAGTCGTTGATCGAGCTGATCTTCAGCCTGCCCTTCTTTGCCGCATCCTCCACCGAGCGGATCATCGCCTCACTGGTTACCCCAAAGGGGAGTTCCTCGATGATGATCTTCTTCGCATCAGAGGTGTTGAGCTTAGCACGAATAGAGACCGAGCCCCGCCCGTCGTTGTACTCCTCCACATCCACAATGCCTCCCCCAGGGAAGTCCGGGTAGAGAGTGTAGCTTTCACCCTTCAGCTTTGCAGCCATGGCATCGAGGACCTCAAGGGCGTTATGGGGCAGGATCGAAGTGCTCATGCCCACTGCAATACCCATGACCCCTTGGATAAGGACCACCGGTATCTTCGCAGGAAACGCAATAGGTTCACTATTGCGTCCATCATAGGAGTCGGCAAAGAGGGTAAGTTCAGGGTTGTAGAGTACGCGCTTGGCAAAAGGGAGCAGGCGGCACTCGATATACCGAGCAGCTGCAGCGCTGTCGCCGGTCATAAAGTTGCCAAAGTTTCCCTGCCGTTCGATGAAAAGATCAAAGTTGGCCAGATTGACCAGAGCCTCGTAGATGGAGGAGTCACCGTGGGGGTGGTAGCGCATCGCCCAGCCGACCACATTGGCGACCTTATGAAACTTGCCGTCATCCATCTCAAAAAGGGTGTGCATGATACGCCTTTGTACCGGCTTGAAGCCGTCGGCAAGATCGGGGATGGCCCGCTCCTTGATGACGTATGAAGCATACTCAAGGAAATTTTGTCGAAATACAGATTGTGCCTGCGTCATCAGATAAGATTCTCCATAATAAACTCCCTTCTTTGGGGAGTGTTGCTACCCATATAGAACTCCAAGGTCTTGTGCATCGACTGCATCCCTACAATGGAAACGGGCACCAGGCGAATATCATCACCGATGAACTGTCCGAACTCCTTGGGATCGATCTCCCCAAGGCCCTTGAACCGGGTTATCTCGCTGCCCTTGATCTGGGCCACCGCATCATCGCGCTGCTTCTCGCTGTAGCAGTAGACCGTCTGCTTCTTGTTGCGCACCCTGAACAGGGGGGTCTCCAGGATGTAAAGCCTCCCTGCCAAGACCAAATCTTCAAAGTAGGTAAGAAAGTAGGTCATCAGAAGGTTGCGGATATGAAAGCCGTCGGTATCGGCATCGGTGGCTATGATGACCTTGCCGTAGCGCAGTCCCTCCACACCATTTTCGATTCCCAAGGCTACCATCATATTATATAACTCGGCATTCTTATATATCTCGGTACGTTTTTTCCCATAGACATTGAGAATTTTCCCCCGGAGGCTAAAGACAGCCTGGGTCATCACGTCCCGTGTCTTGGTGATGGTCCCTGAAGCGGAGTCCCCTTCGGTAAGGAAGATGACCGACCTCTCACACTCATCACGGTGGGTGACACTCTGCCCGAGGTGGTACTTGCAGTCTTTTAGCTTGGGGATGTTCAGCGATACCTTCTTCGCTGAGGCACGAGCCCCTTTCTTGACCTCATTGAGCTCCTTGCGCAGTGTCTCGTTGTTGATGATCTTCTCGTTGAGCTTTGTAGCCTCATCAGCGTTTTTCAAAAGGAAATCAACGATGGCATCCTTCACTTCCCCTACTATCCAGGTGCGAATCTCGGTATTGCTGAGCTTATTCTTTGTCTGGGACTCGAAGACCGGCTCCTGCACCTTGATGGCGATTGCTCCGATAATACCGTCGCGCACATCCTGAGGTGCCCAGGCCTTCTTAAAGAACTCATTGATACCCTTGAGTATCCCCTCCTTGAAGGCACCCTGGTGGGTACCCCCATCGGTGGTATACTGACCGTTCACATAGCTGAAGTAGTTCTCCCCATAGGAACCCGCCACATGGGTGAAGGCAAACTCAAGTTGCTTGCCCTGGTGATGGATGGTGGTGTACAACCCCTCATTGCCAACCTCCTTGTCCAACAGGTCAAGTAGACCGTGGGTGGACTTGAAGGTCTTATTATTGTAGTTGATGGAGAGCCCGGTATTCAGATACGCATAGCTCCAGATGCGGGTTACCAGAAAATCCTCATTGAAGGCGTACTCCCCGAACAAGGAGGAGTCGGGGGTGAAGCTCACCAAGGTCCCGTCAGCCTCAGGGCATTTGCCCTTATCCTCTGAAACCAGCACGCCCCTGCTGAAGGTCGCAGAAGCGTACTTGCCATTACGATATGCAGTCACAGTAAACTGGGAGGAGAGGGCATTGACCGCCTTGGTCCCCACACCGTTCAATCCAACGGAGAACTGAAAGACCTCGGAGCTGTATTTTGCCCCGGTATTGATGACCGAGACGCAATCGACGACCTTGCCCAGGGGTATGCCCCGCCCAAAGTCCCGAACCGAGACGCTTTTGTCCTCTACCCGGACGACAACCTTGTTTCCGAATCCCATAATGAACTCGTCAATGCTGTTGTCGATAATCTCCTTGATAAGAATATAGATACCATCATCAAGATGGGTACCGTTTCCCAAACGCCCGATATACATGCCCGGACGCTTGCGTATATGTTCCAACGCGCTGAGCGTCTGTATTTTTGATTCATCATATGTTGACTTTGCCATGGTGAAAAGTATAGCAGATTTTGGCTTCTATAGCAAAAGCTTAGAAAAAAGTGGTTGTTATCGTCCTTTACGTGCGTTAAGCTATATATATGAATATCTTTTTACTCATCTACCTCACCCTCACCATCATCCACATGAGCTTTCGCGCAGAAAACCTCAAGTGGGCATCACGCATAAGCAAAGTAATGCTCATGCCCTCTCTTCTTCTATATTATCTTTCTCTACATACAGATACAGGCTTCCCCCTCCTCCTTATATGCTTGGCTCTGTTGTTGGGAACAGCAGGGGACGCCTTCCTTCTTGCAGGGCGCAGGGGCAAGCTCTTCTATGCTGGCATGCTCAGCTTCTTTGTAGGACACCTTGCCTATATCACCTATTTTATCCTCCATTTGCAAAGCTGGGGATATTTTCTTTTTGCCTTGCTGGTCCTGGCCTTTCCCCTCTATAAAATCATCCTCTCCTTCCTCCCTTCCAAGGAAACTCCTATTCTCAGCATCTATTCCTCAATCCTCATCCTGCTTGCCTCCTTCACAATCTCTGCCCTATCCTATATAGCCCTTGCTGGAGCAATCTTCTTTGCCATCTCAGACTATCTCATAGCCCTGGACATCATAGAGAAACGCACTTTCAGCGAAACTGCCGTCATGGGGACCTACACCCTTGCACAGCTACTGCTCATTGTGGGAATCTTAGGTCTACAGGGGGCCTACTAGATGCTGAACAAAAAGCCAAAGCAACTTTTGCATAAGAAAAAGGAGGGGATGAGACCAGGATCGCTGGTCTATGTCGCAGACTCTGAATCCGAGGAGACTCAGATACAGACCCATATCTATGATACTGAGAGTTTTGAAACCTTTCCGGGCTTCTCGGCAGAAAACCCGGAAAAGCAACGATGGATTGAGATCACAGGACTGTCGGATATCAGAAGGATTGTAACGGTAGCCAAAGGGTTCACCCTCTCCAACCTCAGCCTTGAGGACGTATTCTCCACCGACCAGAGAATGAAGCTCGACTACTACGAAACCTACTTCTCCCTCACCTTGAGGATTTTGGATACCCCCCACAAGGAGGAGGAACAGCTGAGCCTCTTTGTAGGGGAGAACTGGGTCATCAGCATCGCAGAACATGCAAGCGATATCTTTGAGCCTGTAATATCCTACCTTAAAGACACTCAGATAAAAAAACGTAAGGCAAATGCCCATCTGCTCTTCCATGCCCTGGTCGACCGGGTGGTGGACCAGTACCTGGTACGTGCAGACGAGCTGGACCAACAGACAGAGGATTTGGAAGTCCTGGTCATCGATACCCCGGAGAAGGTCACAGCCAGTGATATTCACAAGCACAAAAGAAAGATTCTCCACCTGAGAAGAATTACCCTGCCTCTGAAGGACCTTCTGGGCAACCTCATCAGGGGTGAGCACGTCGAGCTGGGAAAAACGACCGTCCACCTCTTCCGGGATACCAGCGACCACGCCCTCTGGCTCAATGAGGAGTGTGAGATGCTGCGAGAAACCGTAAGCGGCCTGATGGAGGTCTACCTCTCCAGCCTCGATGTGAAGATGAACAAGATAATGAAGGTGCTTACCATCATCAGCACCATCTTCATCCCCCTAACCTTCCTTACGGGCCTTTATGGGATGAACTTCATCCACATGCCGTTCTCCTCCCGGTACTGGGGCTTCTATGCAATGCTTTTCTGTTGTATCCTCATAGTCATCTTCATGGCAGGGTGGTTTAAGAAAAAACGATGGTGGTAACAGATACATTAGAACAGGTGAGCAATAAAGATCTGAGCCAGGCCTTCAATGAGGGCTTCAGCGACTACCAGATACCGGTAGCTACAACTGAGGAGAAGCTGATGAAAACCCTCCTCAGAAACGGTTACCGCCCCGATAGGTCAGTCGGGCTTTTTGATGGTGATCTTTTGGTGGGCTTTGTGCTCAACGGGGTGCGTGGCAACTACTGCTACGACTCAGGAACAGCAATCATCCCCTCCTACAGGGGCAATGGCTATGCCCACCTCTTGCTAGATAAGACCCTTGAGCTTCTTGTCAGAGAGGAAATCCACACCTGGGTGCTGGAAGTACTCGCTGACAATACGAGGGCGATCAAGCTCTACAAGAGAATCGGCTTTACCCAGCAAAGAGAGTTCAACTGTTACCACAGAGAAACCGGGGCCTTCAAGCAGGAAGAGACTGGCATAACCCTTACCCGACAGCAAACCCTATCCATACCCCTGGGAGAGTGTCTGCCAAGCTGGCAGAACAGCATAGAGGCTGTACAAGCCGGTGGCATACCAACATGGGATATCATTACAGACCAGAGGACGATAGGAACGCTCTGCTTTGATCCAGAAGCAGGTGCCATAGCCCAAATCTATATATACGTGGAAGAAAGACATAAAGGATTTGGAAAAAATACTATCATAGAGGCGGCGAAGCTCTGCAAAGCAGAATTTATTCGCTTCGACAATATCGATGCCCGCTACCTCCCCTTGAACAGAGTGCTCAAGAGTATGGGCTTTCTCTGCTACGCCACTCAGGTTGAGATGACCAACACTCTCCGAGGGAAGGCATGAGTGGGTATGCCATCGGTCTCATTCGAGAAGAGCAGATAGGTGAAGCCAAGACCCTGATGGGCCGGTGCTTCGATGCAAAGTACGCATCAATTTTCTACCTCCATCCCCAGTCCACCCTGGTGGCAACCTACGATAATAAGGTTGTCGCCGGCATCAACTTGGATATCTACCGGGTAAACAAGCAGGTACAGATGGGCTACATAGGGTGGCTCTACACCGATGATGCTCACAGGGGAAACGGCCTTGCGGGAAAACTGCTAGCCTGCGCAATTACCTTTCTCAGAGAGAGTGGTTGCACCTCCCTCTCTGCGTGTGTGGAGGGGGACAACGTGGCCTCCTTCAAACAGCTTGCAGAACAAGGATTCTCCATCATAGGACTTTGGCAACAGCTCAAACTGTTCAAAGGGGGGACCGCCAAGGTCTACCACCACGCCTCCCGCTTCTTTGACATGGGGTATTTTCTCTGGCACAAAAGCCTTGCAGAAGAGAGTATCCCAGAAGCAAGCAGCGGCTCCAAAGCTTTGCTCACCACACTACTTGGAAACACCTTGCTCTTCTTTTTCTGCCTCAAGGGGTGGAATCTGCTCAATCTGGTAGGACTACACCCTCTGGACATAGCATATACATCGTTGTCCCTTGGCCAGCAGATACTCCTGCTTGCCTCGCCCGGCCTCTTCTTGCTTGCCAGGACAGCGGCGATGACTCTCCCTGTTCTAAGAGATAACAGGGAGAGGGAGATGGTCTACCGGGGTTGGGACACCGCTTGGATCCTTGCCATACTTCTCACCTTCACCGTAGGGTTTCCTTTTCCTGTTCCAGGGAATCTCTATATCAAGGGAAATGACTGGAAGCTGGAGAAGGAGAAAACCCTCCTGGCAAGAATGGCCATAGCTGCCCAGGCAGCTATCCTCCTTGTAGCCCTGTTTGTTCCCAGGGGCTTGGCTCTGCTGTTCGCCCTAGCCTTGCTCGCCCTCGATGGGGCTTTCTTCTTCTACCCTTTTTGCGGATTCAATGCCAGCCGGATAAAACGCATAGGAACAAAAACATATTTGTTTTCTTTGGCGATTACACTTGCGGTTGCACTGTTGCTGTTGGTATACTAGGCGCACTATGGAAGACCCGCTATCTAGTTTGGGGTGCTCGTATGATCACCCACCCTGTTCTTATACGCTTTGGATGTGCTTATGAGCACGCACCTGATAGCTATCTTTGTGTTGCTCATTCTTTCGGCCATGTTTTCTGCAACAGAGACAGCCTTTACCTCCCTCTCCCTTATCCAACACAGGACTCTGCAGAACAAACGAAGCCGTAGCGCCCGTATGGCCTATGAACTCAGTCAAAAGCATGACGTTCTTATAACTACTGTCCTGGTGGGCAATAATGTGGTGAACATCTCCGTCTCCGCCTTGGTAACAACCTACGCCATCGAGCTCTTCTCCAGCAGTGCCGTAGGGTACGCAACAGGGTTGCTTACCATTGTCATCCTCATCTTCGGTGAAATAACACCCAAGCAGATAGCGATGAGCCACAATATGAAGATTGCCTCCTTCATGGCATATCCTATCAAGGTCCTGACCATCATCCTCTACCCTGTAATCTGGCTCCTTATCCATTTCTCCCACCTTATCACTCGAATCTTTGCCAAGAATATCGACCCTGCCATCACAACTGAGGGTGTCAGGCATATGGTGGGGGCTGCCGAGGACTATGGGCTTGTGGACCAGTATGAGTCAGACCTGATGCACAGGGCAATCCAGTTCAGCGATACTCAGGTAAAGACCATTATGAGCCACAGAACAAGCGTCTTCTGTGTCAGTGACGAACTCTCCATAGGAGAGGCGTTTCCCTCCATCGTGCGCTCGGGCTACTCGCGTATCCCTGTCTACCACCAGAGCATAGAGGACATCATCGGCATCGTGCTGGTGCGGGATATCCTCAGAGCCCAGCTGGCCAAGAAGCAGGATAGGAACATAAAAACCATCATGCTCAAGCCCCTCTTTGTTCCCGAGCAAATGCACTTGGATGATGTATTCTTTCTCTTTAAGAAGGACCGCCTGCAACTTGCCATCGTCCTTGATGAGTATGGCGGCTTCAGTGGGGTGGTCACCATGGAGGATGTGGCCGAACAACTCTTCGGGGAGCTCTACGATGAACACGAAAGACGCTATCCCGATAGGATAGTGGAGCATGAGCTGAGGCCGGGGACCTACCTGGTCATGGCCGACACTCCCTTTCTCCAGCTTGTGGATGAACTCTCCTTGCACTATGAGCATGAAGGGTCCAAGACCAGCACGGTGGCAGCCTACCTGATGAGCCTCACAGGGGACATCCCTGAGGTAGGAGATGTCCTGCAAGCCCCCATAGGTACCTTCAGGATCATGAAAATGCAGGGCAATAGGGTTGATGAAGTGGAGTTTTCACCCGCCATCGACGATGCAAGCCTATAAATGGTGAGC
>CAZPOJ010000046.1:0-19560 GCA_964588005.1 uncultured Sphaerochaeta sp. | reverse complement strand
TCGCAAGCTCTCCACCCGGCAACTCCTTGCCGAACAAGATGGGATACTACACTTATGAGCTTTTTATGTCCAGTGCTTTTTAAAAGTTTTTTCAATCTTCTTTCGAACCTGCTGCTTACTCTCTTGTTTTTGTTTACCTGGTAGTGAATAACCTCATGATATAGATACATCCTGCTTGATGAATCTATGTAATAGAGATATTCTCATAGAGTAAGGGAGAGCATCTTCTATATGGAATACATCAGACAGGCAAAAGAGCAGGATCTACCCTATCTCTATGAGATAAGCTTGCGTACGGCCCTTTCAGGCCTCGATGGTACCGCTTACTACCACGACCCCTTTTGTGTGGGCCACTACTATAGTGCACCCTATCTCTTCTTTGACCCCTCACTCTGTTTTATAGCGGTCGACGAGTATAACAGGCCATCGGGCTATATTGTAGGAACCAGCGATACCACAGGTTTCAATAGCTGGATGAACAACCACTGGCTGCCTCCGCTCAGACAACACTATAGCCATGTAACCACCTTTAAGAGCGAGCATGAAAAGGATACGGTACGCCTGATCAACAAGGGACCGGGCGAAGGTGTCTGGGAACATGTGGGCTATCCTGCTCACCTGCACATCAACCTGCTTGATACCCTCCAGGGCAGAGGGCTGGGAAGGGCCCTGATGCTCACCTTTATGGAGAAGGTGCAAAAAACGGGCGTTACGGGCATTCACCTTGGGGTGGATGGACGCAACACCCGTGCATTCGGGTTCTATGAAAAGATGGGATTCATCAAACTGAAGCAGCCCGCATGGGGCGCTGTCTTCGGCCTAAAGTTCTAGTCCGGATCACCGCCCCACTTTATCTGCAGATACTCAAGATCACTGGCAAGACGCGTAATCGCGTTGGTAAGGCGCACTGCGCGCTTCTCCTCAATGCCCTGCTCCTTGCCCGCTGCCTCCATACGGCTGACCACAGACAAGAGTGTGCCCTCTTCCTTCTTAAGAAGCTCAAGAGCCTCGGCAAGTTGACGAAGATAGGGAGCTACAGAGTCGTCGACCACCTCGGCTGCCGGCAAGGATGCCTCATCCAGGAGGTTGAAATGTTCCAACACCTCAGGGGCATACGCCTTGATGCCCAATTCCCTTGAAACAAATTGAGCAAACCAGGGAGCGACTTCCTTATCACCGTGGACTATGAAAGCAAGCTTGGGCTCCTTCTTGAATGAGGTAAGCCACTTCACCAACCCGTCTTGGTCTGCGTGGCCGCTAATTCCATGCAGTTCGGCAACTTCACACCTCACATCGATGAGCTCACCAAAGAGCGTCACATGCCGCGTTCCGTCCATGATCGACCGTCCCAGGGTGCCAGCGGCCTGGAACCCGGTGAAAAGCACCGTGCTCTCCGGTCTCCAGAGGTTATGCTTGAGATGGTGCTTGATCCTTCCTGCCTCACACATACCGCTACTGCTGATAATGACACTGCTGCCCTTGCGCCGGTTCAACGCCTTGGACCCTTCAACAGCGGTGATGGTGGTCAGCGAGGGGAAGATGATGGGATTGATGCCCTTATTGACCAGGGCCATGGTCTCCTCATCCATATAGCCGAAGATATTACCCGCAAACACATTGGTAGCCTTTACAGAGAGCGGGCTGTCTACAAATACAGGAATATCGGAAAATGAGGGGCAGAGCTTGTTCTCTATGACCACCCTCAAGAGGTAGAGCATCTCCTGGGTCCTGCCCACGGCAAAGGCAGGTATGATCACGTTGCCTCCCCGCAAGAAGGTGCGTTCCACAATATCAGCCAACTCCTGGGCACGTACGCTGGTAGGGACAGCCTGCCCCACCGCATTCACAGGCTTACGATGCAGGCGATTGCCATAAGTCGACTCCATGATGACAAAATCTGCATTATCGATATACTCGGGGTCCTTGATCAGGGGCTGGTCAAAGTTGCCGATATCCCCGGAGAAGACCAGTTTACGATTCTCCTTGCCCTCCTTAAGCCAAAGTTCTATGGAAGCAGAGCCCAGCAGATGCCCGGCATCGACAAACCTGGCCTTTATCCCGCTGCCAAGATCTATGATGGTGTCATACTCACAAGGTTCGAAGTATTGCATGGAAGAGTTGGCATCCTCCACGGTATACAGGGGCTCCACCCCTCTCCGGCCGGCACGCCGCGACTTGCGGCTTTTCCACTCCGCCTCCATCTCGTGTATATGCCCGCTATCGGCAAGCATGATCTCACAAAGATCGATGCTTGCCGGTGTTGTCATGATCTTCCCCTTGAATCCCTCCTTGACCATTAGGGGGATCCTCCCGCTGTGGTCGATATGGGCATGGGTGAGTAACAGATAATCAATGGAGGAGGCAACAAAGGGAAGGCCAATGCCTGACTCCTGTTCATCATTTCCCTGAGGAAGTCCACAATCGACCAGTATGTTTTTGCCTGCACACTCTATAAGGGTACAGCTTCCGGTCACCTGCTGTGCCGCACCAAAAAAGGTAATGTTCATAGTAGCTCCTTACCTATAGGATACGATTGAATAGCCCAGGATGCAATGTATATAAGAAATCCATATTCCTGGGGAATAAACCATTCTTGCAGAGACCTCTTCATATGGGGTATCCTATACTCCGAAAGGAGAACTCGAAATGGACATACACAAACAGAAAAACAGGGAGATGCAGGTCGAAAGGACCATCAAGGCCCTCAAGAAGAACAATATGGAAGCCCTCTTCATTCCTTCGATGGATGAACTTCTTCCTGCTGTACGTTCCTTGCTGAAAGCAGGCGAGACGATTGCCATGGGAGGATCGGTCAGCCTTGCAGAGACAGGGGTGCTGGATCTCCTCCATAGCGGTGAGTACGAATTGCTTGACCGTCATAAGAAGGGACTCTCCCCAAGCGAAATCAACGAGGTCCTCCTTGACAGCTTCAAAGCCGACACCTACTTCGCCAGTGCCAATGCCGTTACCGAACATGGGGAGCTTTACTGCGTGGACGGCAATTCCAACAGGGTTGCAGCTATGCTCTACGGGCCCAAGCAGGTCATCCTCATCGTCTCATGGGATAAGATAGTACCCGACCTCAAAACGGCAGTGGTGAGGGTGAAGATGATAGCAGCTCCTACCAATGCTGCGAGGCTCAACTGTGATACGCACTGCAGCACCCATGGGAAATGCCTCAACCCGACCTGTAGCGATGACCACCTGATGGCCCTTGGGGCAGGGGCTTGCGAGCACACCATATGCTCCAACTATGTAGTTTTTTCTCGCCAGAAATTCCCCAAGAGGATCAAGGTCCTCCTAGTTGGCGAGAGTTTCGGATATTAATCGGAGGATAAAGATGGCAACAGATTTTACGTACTATACCCCCACAAAGGTGGTCTTCGGCAGAGAAGCTGAAAACCAGGTGGGCTCTCTTATCAAGGAGCAGGGCTGCACCAAGGTGCTCCTGCACTACGGATCGGCAAGTGCAGAGCGATCAGGCCTGCTTGACAGGATAAAAGCCTCACTTAAGGATGCTGAAATTGCGTATGTGCTCCTGGGTGGGGTCGTCCCCAACCCCAGACTTTCCAAGGTTCACGAAGGCATAGAGCTTGGAAGAAAAGAGGGCGTTGACTTTATCCTCGCAGTAGGAGGGGGATCGGTCATCGACTCGGCCAAGGCTATAGGATATGGACTTTACCACGAAGGAGAGGTCTGGGACTTCTATGAAAAAAAGCGTGAAATCCAAGGATGCATCCCCCTAGGGGCAGTGTTGACCATAGCTGCAGCCGGCAGTGAGATGAGTGACTCGGCAGTCATTACCAACGAAGAGGGGAATCTGAAACGAGGGGCAAACTCCCCCTACTCCAGGTGTAAGTTTGCAATCCTCAACCCCCGCCTCACCTATACCCTGCCCACCTACCAGACTATGAGTGGGTCTGTGGACATCATGATGCATACCATCGAGCGGTACTTCCAAGATGGAAAGACCATGTACCTCACCGATGAGATAGCAGAAGGGTTGCTCAGAACTGTAGTGCACTTCTCACTGGTCTTGAAGGAGAAGCCCCAAGACTATGAGGCAAGGGCCAACCTCATGTGGGCAAGCAGTCTTTCGCACAACTCCCTCACCGGAGCGGGAAACAGCTCTCGAGGCGACTGGGCTCCTCATCAGCTTGAACATGAACTTGGGGGGATGTTTGATGTTGCACATGGAGCAGGCATCGCCGCTATCTGGGGCACCTGGGCCAGGTATGTCTATAAGAACCAGAGCGAACGGTTTGCCAGGTTTGGCAAGCGGGTCTTCTCCATCGCAGAGACCGGCGATCCAGATAAGGACGCCTTGGCGGCAATCCATGCTATGGAAGAGTTTTTTAGGAGCATAAACATGCCCACCAGTCTCAAGGAGTTGGGCATTGAGCCAACACCCGAGCAGATAGATGAGATGGCTGAGAAATGTACTTTCTTTGGTACACGCACCCTGGGAAGCGTTATGGTTCTCGGAAAGAAAGAGATCGCTGAGATCTACACCCTGGCGCTCTAAAGACCATACAGGAGGGCAAGGGGGACCTATTTTTTGCCCTCCTGCTCTTCGTTCTCCTCTACTTCCCAAAGATAGATCAAAAAATACTCTTCAAGGCTCCTGTGGGGGCCTTTGCTCCCGGTGAGGCGCCTGCCCTTGGCAAGGGTCTGGCGTTGCAAAAAGGAGCGATAGAGCTGGATGCCGGAAGAGCCCTCCCCTTTTTCAAACACAGATTCGCCGCACTCCAACAGCAGCTGGTGCGCCTGGCTCCTGCTGATGGCTGCTACCCCCTTGTCCTGCATATACCCCCTGAGCAAGCTTATCTGCTCATAGCTGAGGGAAAACAGGTACTCTTCCAAGGCGTGGGTCATACCCTCTTTCTTTGCCTGGGAGATGATAAAGGAGTGCCAGATAGAGGAGAGGCCAAAGGAAAGGCGCATCAACTCGACCGTACCCATCAGGGTTCCAAGGACAGGGACTATGGTATAGCGTGCTATCCAGAGTTTCCTCAGGTTGGGGGCGAACTCGCTCTTGTTGACACTGGTGCGATAGTCCCACATCTTGATCAGTTCCTCTGTGGCTCGATGCAACCAGGGCTCGCCACCCTTGCTTTCGGAAATAACCGACACATAGAGATCTTCGGCCATAAGGTCAAAAAGGGTGTTGTGATAACAATCCTCAATGACGGGCTGCTCCTCGGTGAGCTGACTCTGTGTATGGGAAATCTTATCCAAGAAGCCAAACATGTGGAGCTTGCTCACCAGAAAAGAGCGCCCGACCACAGCTTTGACAGGAAGATTGACCACTGCATCGATACCCTGGTTCTTGAGCTTTTCAGCCAAGGTCCTCCATGACCTGCCGTCACCGTGTCCATCGAAGTCCTGATTGGGAGAAGGGGACCTGTTCGCTATTTCAGAAAGAAGCCTTACATCGCTGCGTAAAGCTTGGAGATGAGCGTATAAAGTGGCCGATGATTCGCCTAGAACCAGTTCACACCGGTCAAGCAAATCCGATTCGGCTTGTGTAAAGGTGGAGATTTGCCGCATGCTGCATATACCTCAAAGGTTGATGTGTTACAATAGAAGGGAAAAAAGAAAATGTCCATATGCAGAACACGCCACCAGACAGATACAAAAAGCGTGAAAGAAGTACAAGAGTAAGGCACTGCCTGTGCAGTGCCCCTACCCTAGTATCAAGTCCATAGTGAAGTCCTCTCACTCCATAAAAAGCCGTATCACCTCGTCCTTATCCTTTGCTCCTTCAAGCATTCGCCTGAAGACGTTGGACGTACAGGTCCTGGCTATGGAAGCCAAGAGCTCCACATGTGCCGATGCTGCAGTGGAAGGGGCGAGCACCAGGAAGAAAATCCTGCTCTTTTGCCCATCAGGAGAAGCAAAATCAACAGGGAACCGACTGATTCCCACAACCATCGTCACCTGCTTGACCCCATTGGTCTTTGCATGCGGGATGGCGATGCCGTTGCCTATACCGGTGGAACCGAGGCTCTCACGGGTGAGCACAGCCTCCAGAATATCTTCGAACTGCTGGGAAGAGTATCCCTTGGCCTTGGCCAAAACTTCAACAAGTTCGGTTATGATCCCCTGTTTGTCACTTGCAGTAAGGGGAACTTTGACCAAATCCTTGTCTAAAACATCCAGTAAAATCATATACTGCTCCTTACGCTTCGAACTCAAGCCAGATATCGTCATCGTCCCGAACCACTAACACTGGGCAAGGTGACGTACGCATCATCCTATCGGTCTCGCTGGAAAGTTCCTCCCGCCTTGATCGGATATCAGTAATACCCCCAAGCACCAGAAGGTCGGCTTTTTGCTCCTTGAGCAGCTGGCGCATCACCACATGGATGGCCCCTTCCAACTTGACCGTTTCAATTTCCAAATGCTTTGTTGCCGCCAACTTGGCAACATGCCGCAAATATCTATCCGCATCGGCTTGCAAATCACGCTGGTACTCATCTCGCTCTATAGCAACAAAAATACCGGCCTTGACCAACTCGCTGAGAGCTTTCGTATTTACTACGTAGACGACGGTCAGTTTGGCTTCGTGCTCGACAGCCAACTTGATGCCATACATTGCAGCGGTCATCGAACTCTCCGAACCGTCCAGATACACTACTATATCCTTAAACGGGACTCCCATGCGAACCTCCTTTTTCCATCGTATCATTAACTACGACGGCAGTCATCCTCTTCTGCTTAGGATCCATGGCAATTTGTGCCTGTTCCATCCTGTCCTTGACAACTTTCAGCAGGATGAAGTTCTCCCTCTCCTGCTCTTCAATGCGTCCACGCATCCAAGTGATGGTCTCCTCATTATCAGGAATTACAATCTTTTCCAGGGCGTTGACCTTACGGATGGTCTTCTTGACCTCACGGGCCAAGCGCATGATGGAGACCTTCAACTCAGCCAGGCGACCCATAAGGCTCAAGGTGGTGCGATAGCGGTCTATCGACAGCTCGGCGAGGATACTGGTCTCCTCGCTACTGAAGTAGGGGCTGTTGTCGGTGAAGGTGGTCTCTACCTTAGGTAGGGTCACCCCCATCACCCTTCGTTTTCCCAACTCGATGGAGTAGTCGATATTGACCGCTCCGCTGAGATTGCCCACCCTAAGGCGCCCCATCCTCATGATGGCGTCACTGAGGGAGGCCTGAGCCTCCTGGAGGGATTGAACAACCCGGCTCTCGTAGTCGACTGCCTGGTCTACCAGCGTCAGCAGCTCGGCTATGAGAATCGAGCGCTTCTGATCCAGAAGTTCATGTCCCAGCTGGGCAAACTTCAGGTCATCAGCTAATTTGAGCAAGTTGCTCCGTGTAGGAGCTAGAGTGGTTTTCACGCTGTCTCCTATTTGCCGTAGTGCTCGGCTATCTCCTCATCGGTAAGACGCTGCAACTCTTCTGAAGGGAGTTTGCTCAAGGCCTCCCATCCAATGTCCAGGGTCTGTTCAATGCTTCGGTCTTCGGTAAAACTCTGGTTGACGAACTTGTGTTCAAAGAAATTACCAAACTCCAGGTACTGCTGATCGAGGGAGGTAAGCTCCTCCTCTCCAATAACAGAGGCGAGGTTCTGCACATCCTTTACATGGCTGTAGGAGGCAAAGAGCTGGTTCGCAAGGTGCGGATGGTCCGCCCTTGTCATACCCTCTCCGATGCCGTCTTTCATGAGGCGCGAAAGTGAAGGCAGGCAGTTGATGGGTGGATAAAGGCCGCGGGCCTGCATCGAGCGGTCAAAGACGATCTGTCCTTCGGTGATATACCCCGTAAGGTCGGGTACAGGGTGGCTGATGTCATCGTTGGGCATCGTAAGGATGGGTAGCTGGGTGATGGACCCGCCCCTACCCAGTATCTTTCCCGATCGCTCATAGAGTTCTGCAAGGTTGGAGTACAGGTACCCGGGATACCCTTTTCGAGAAGGGATCTCCCCGCGCATAGTCCCGATCTCACGCAGGGCCTCACAGTAGTTGGTCATATCGGTCATGATGACCAGCACCTGCTTGCCCTTGTCGAAGGCGAGGTGCTCGGCAAGGGTGAGGGCTGTCTTGGGTGTGATGGTCCTCTCGATGGAGGGGTCATCTGCAAGGGAGAGAAAGAGCGCTACGTTATCCAGTACTCCGGTCTCCTCAAAGCTGTCGATAAAATACTTGGCAACGTCATACTTGATGCCCATCGCAGCAAAGACGATACAGAAATCGCCGCTGCTTCCCCGCACCTTGGCCTGGCGGGCGATCTGGGCCGCCAGCTTGTTGTGATCCAGGCCGTTTCCACTGAAAATGGGAACTTTCTGCCCTTGGATCAGGGTCGTCATGCCATCGATGACAGATATTCCTGTCTGGATGAAGTCTCGAGGGTACTCGCGTGCCGAAGGGTTGATGGGCTGTCCATTCACATCCTTTTCCACCGCGCCCTGGGGTATGGTCGAGCCGTCACGGCTTTTCCCCAGGCCGTTCATGACACGCCCGAGCATCTGCTCCGATACAGGAAGCGTCAAGGGCTCCCCCATGAAACGCATCCCTGTCCCAGGCAGGTTGAGCCCGTCGGTACCTTCAAAGACCTGTACCACGACAACTTCATCGCTGGTCTCCAGTACCTGTCCTGAACGATGGGTGCCATCGGGGGCGGTAATCTCCACGAGTTCCCCATACCCCACAGGGTGGGTGTTTCGCATATATACCAAAGGCCCGTCGATACGGGAGGTTCCACGGTACTCCCTTCCTGACAACAGGTGACGGTCGGTGTGCACAAGCAATGTATCTTCTTTAGTCCTCATAGATTCCCCCAAGCTGGTCTACAGAGCGCTCGAGGCGCAACTGCAACTTGTCAAAAGCCGCCAAGTCCTCGTTGTCGATGGTCAGACGCATGCGGGCTATCTCCTGGACCACCTTCAAGCGACGGATCTTGACCATCGGCACACCCTTGGCAATTGCCTCAGAACCTTTCTCATAGTATTCCAAGATGATGGCGAGCATCCTCACCTGTTTGCCAACCGAGCAGAAGCGATCGACCTCGTCAAAAGCATTCTGCTGCAAAAAAGCGGTCTTGAAGAGGGAGCAGACTTCAAGGATAAAGTTCTGGCTATCGGGAAGTGCATCAGGACCGACCAGCTTGACGATCTGCTGTAGGCGCACCTCCCTTTGCAGGAGCTCCATGATCCGTTGCCGGTTTATCTGCCACGTACCCTCGCTCTGCTGGCTCCACCAAGGCTGTACCTCGGTGAGGTATTCAGTGTAGGAGTCTGTCCAGCTTATCGCAGGATAGTGACGACTGCTGGCCAAGGAGCGGTCCAAGCCCCAGAAACAACGGACAAACCGTTTGGTGTGCTGGGTCACCGGTTCGGAGAAATCCCCTCCAGGAGGACTGACAGCCCCAATGATGGAGACCGAGCCTGTATCACCGGAGAGACAGCGCATAAGGCCTGCCCGCTCATAGAACTGGGCTATTCTTGTGGGGAGATAGGCAGGGAAGCCCTCTTCTGCGGGCATCTCCTCCATACGTCCGCTCAGCTCCCTGAGTGCTTCTGCCCAACGGGAGGTGGAGTCAGCCATGATGGCGACATGGTAGCCCTGGTCGCGGTAGTACTCGGCCATGGTGATGCCAGTATAGATACTTGCCTCTCGAGCCGAAACCGGCATATTGGAGGTGTTGGCGATCAGGAGGGTGCGTTCCATCAGCGACTGCCCGGTACGGGGGTCAATGAGCTGGGGAAACTCCCTGAGCACGTCAGTCATCTCGTTGCCGCGTTCGCCACATCCGATATAGACGATAATATCAGCATCGCACCACTGGGCGATGGAGTGTTGTGTCATGGTCTTGCCTGTACCAAATCCTCCAGGGATTGCTACAGTGCCACCCTTAGCCAGGGGAAAGAGAGAGTCGATAACCCTCAGGCCGGTGATAAGCGGCTGTTGCAAGGCAAGGCGTTCGTGCACAGGACGGGGAACCCTGATCGACCAGCGCTGGGTCATAGTCAGTTTCTCCTCCCTGCCATCGGGAAGTACCACCGTTGCAATGGTATCTTCGACGGTATAGGAGCCCTCTTTGGCTACATCTGCAACAACACATTCGGCTATGGAAGGGGGGACCATGATCTTATGCAGAACCCTTTCGGTCTCAACAACCTCCCCGAGGGTCATACCACGGGTAAGATTTGCACCCACCTCAACCGTCGGTACAAAAGGCCACTTCTTCTCATGGTCCAAGGCTGGGAAGGTCACACCGCGGGATATGAAGGCTCCCGAGACACCCATCAGTTTTTCCAACGGGCGCTGGATTCCATCATAGACGGTTCCTATGAGGCCGGGGCCCAGCTCTACGCTCAGGCTCATGCCACTTCCATAGACATTGTCACCTGGGCATATCCCGGTGGCATCCTCATAGACTTGCACGGTTGCCAATCCATCATGGAGCTTGACGACCTCGCCTACCAGTTGCTGTTCACCGATCCTGACCATCTCCATCATCGTAGCGTCATTGACGTCCTTGATGAGGATGACAGGGCCATTGACCCGTTTGACTTGTCCAACTATTCTCTCTTTCATGTATGTTCCTGAATCATTGTCCTAATTACGCGGTCAAACCGTCTGAGACGGATCTCAACCTGATTGTTGAACGAAACTTTGTCGTCCAACGAAGAGAGTACTACCCCGAGGTTTCTGATGGGTCTTGGATCCAAGCTTAGGATAACTTCTGAACCGGTATGTTTCTTCACCAGTTGAACCGCTTTGGCAAGATGCTTCTCTGTTACCGGACAAGCGTTGCTCGAGGAGACCTTAGCCTCCTTCAGATCAAGGCCCAAGGCAGCTTCAGCAATCCAAGAAGCCAGATGGGGCTCTATCGTCTTGCAATGCATTTTCTCTCGAATACAGCGCATGACAGAGAGATAACTCTCGTCGATCTGCCTCAAGGAGGCCTTGCGCTTGGCACTGGCCATAGTAGCTTGAAGTCGTAACTCAATTTGCTTCAGCTTAAGTTGGAATGCCTTCTGTTCAACCGACAACTCCTCTTCGGAACGCTTGTGCGCCTCTGCAAGGATTTTTTCAGCCTGAAGGCGGGCATCCTCTACAGTTGCTTGTGCCTTCTTCTCTGCTTCCCGGATAATTCCTTCAAGCAGGCGATTGTCTGTGACTTCCATACGAAACCCCCCTTTAGAGCGATACACCAATGGCTTGGTTTACCAGCGATCTCAGATCAGTTTTCTTGCCATCACCTCGCGGAGAAGGGATCTCCACCACAAGGGGAAATGATTCAGAAAACAGATAGCGGTCAACTGTCGGACGGATCATATTGGCAACAACATCGGTGATGATGATGATGCCATTAGCCCGATCCTCCAGCGCCTTGTTCCAAGCCTGTCGTGCCTGTTCGGCATTTGTCGCCTGCATGCCGAATACACCGACAAGGGAGAACCCCAGTACGGTATCCTCGTCACCGATGACAAAATACTTCATAGTTATGCCTTACCGAGAATCATCAGTGCTGTGATAAATCCAAATACGACCAGACCCTCTGCAAGGGCGATGAAGATCAAGGCCTGACCGGCGATCTCAGGTCTCTCACTGATGGCTCCCATAGCCGCGCTTCCCACCTTACCGATAGCCATGCCGGCTGCAAGGGCGCCAACGCCAAAGGCAAGGGCAGCACTGATACAGATGATAGCAATGCTATAACTTCCACTTGCTGCGGGATCTGTAGTGGCTGCAAAAGCACTGGGTGCAAAGATGAAGCCGGATGCGAGCAACAGCAGCGCTGTGGCTGCAAACGTCATCGATACTCTCTTTTTGAATGCGATACTGGTCATATTGACCCTCCTAAAAAAACTTCCTATTTTTGAGCAGCAAAAGATGTCTTCAAGCCGACTGGCTCATACGCAACACCCTTTCCTGTGAAATACCTTGAGAAAAATTCGTAGTAATTGAGCCTTAATGCCTGAATACCTGAGCTCAAGCCTTCCAGCAGTATTACCAGTGCGTTGCCAAATATCAATATGGCGATTGCTCCCATCCCACTGGAGAGCTCAGAGAGGCTCTTGAAGGACTCCATCAGTGCAGCATGGGCGATACCCAGACCTGCGACACGCATGAAGGAGAGCGTGTTTGACAAGTATCCACCAAAAATCTCCAGCATGTCCACAAGCCATTCCATAGTGGAATCCATAAAGACCTTGCCTAAACTCTCCTTCTGTCCTCCCTCCTTGACCGAAAGGTAGTAGTCGACGAAACCACGCAAAAAGAGCAACACGATAGTTATCACTAGGACAACGGGAATCCAAGGATCAGAGGGAAACTCCTTATAGTTGGTTCTCACAAAGCCAAAGCCCATATAGAGCCCGGTGGCAAAGAGTATGCCCCCGACTATGCCGTTCTTGTCCAGCGTCATCTTCAGCCAGGCCTTCTTTCTGAAAAGGTTGATCCAGTTCAGGATGAGACCGGTATAGATGACAATGATACCAAACCGGATGGTAATTCCAAGGACTCCGTAGACATCCCGAATGGGTCCGCTTGTAACTTCGCCTGCGACCACAGCGTCCAGGTTGAACCAGAGAGCCGGAAAAAGGGCAAAACCGAAGTAGGAGCCGTAAAGGACGCCAAAGAGCATCGAGGATGCTCCAAGATAGGGCAACAACTTACTGAGGTTGCGACTGAGCAGCCCATCTTTTTTCAAAGGATTTTTCTTGTAGTTGAGCTGAAGCAGCAAACCGGCAAGCAGGAGCACAAAGCCCTGCCCCACATCACCGAACATGAGGCCAAACATGGCAAGGTAGGCGATCATAACAAAAATAGTGGGGTTGACGGTGCCGTACTCAGGTGTGCTGTAGTTGTTTACCAGCTTCTGGAAAGGTTCGAGCAACTTAGGTGAGGTTACGGCAACAGGCACCTCTGAGCGGGGCATCTGGGTAGCCTCAGTCCATTCGATAACACACTGCCCTTCACTGGAGCTATAGATGGCCTTGGTCACTTGATCGGCCTGGTCGGATGGTACCCATCCGGAAAAGAGGGTGGTGTTTCGCGTATAGGAGAAATAGGATCGAATCTGGTCACTGAGTTCGTTGAGCCTGAGATTGCCCCATATGGCGATGAGGGTGGGGCTTTCTGCCTTGATGAGGTCATTGACCTCCCCTTCTATCGCACCGCGCTGCACAGCAGCCTTGCGGTGCTCTTCATCCAGGCGATGGGTGATCAGGGAGATGGCTGTCTTCTGGGCAGTGATGTCACTGCTCTCTGTCCAGCCAAACTTATCAAGAAGCGGAGAGACCTGCGAGCCGTCCCGGCGCAGGGTAAGGGTGATATATTTCTTTCCGTCAGAGTAGGGTTCGAGGATCCCCCCAAAGGTAGCCAGTCGACTTGCAAGGTCCTCAGCACTTCCGTGCCCGATCTCCCCTACTCGAAGGTCAAGGTACTCGCCTTTGTCCTCATCCAGATAGCGACGCATCTCATCAAAGCCAAGCACCATCTGGTTGCTCGCCTTCTGACTCTCCTTGAGGTTGAGCAGCTTCTTGCCCAATTCATCCAAGATGGAGCTGTAGGCATCAAGGTCGGGCTTCTCCATACTCTTAACGTCCAGCACATCCGAGGATGGCAGGGAGACTTTTCCTTGCCTGAGGAGAGCCTCTACGCGATGGCGCATATCTTCCAAGGCTATGCGAGTGACTGAACTCGGGCGGGCACTGAGCTTTTCCATCTGTTGGGGTTCAAGCTTGTTGATATGGACAAAGTCCATCACCCCCATCTCCAGGAGACTCTTGACCACTGTGTCGCTCTTCTGTTCCAGAACCACGGCCGTAAGCAGTCTCATCGGCCTTGTAAACAAGTTCATGCTAATACCCCCCTGATATAATCCTCTTCATACCCGTAATACTTGCCGTTGAGAATAGCCTTGATCATGGTATCCTCCTCCTTGTAGAGGAAGAAATAGGCTAGGCTGATCCCTATGGTAAAAGGATCTGAAGCCAACATTTTCCTATATACGGCCTTACGGCGTTCGTGTAGATACGCCTCTATGCGTAGGTTTTGCAAAGCCATAAGCTCATCCTGGTGAACACTACCCCGCTTCTCTTCTGAGATCTGACGAAGCTTCTCATTCAAACCAGGATAGAGTTGTTCGATGACTGCAAAAGGATCGCGATCCTCTGCCGGGCTTTGTATAAAACCAAGTACACTCTTATGCTTGTACACCTTGCCCCAAGGCAAGAACAGCTTTTCTAGCTTCTCGGAATCCATTTTGTGGTACCAACCGTAGCGAACCATCATCAACAGGTTCTTCAGGTCGATATCCACCAAGAATATAGACTGGGCCACACTTTTATCCTTGGCCGAAAGTCTCTCGGTACTGGCCATCATCTGTTCATACCACTGAAGGTCAAGCTTGTTCTCCAAGGCAAACAACCCCTCTTCGTCCAGCTCTTCTTCGCTGAAAGAGCTTACAATCTCTTCGTAGGGAGTACCCCTGAGGCTCTGGCAAACCCCCTCCCATGAGGTGGCATTGACCAGAGCTGACCAGTCAATCTCATTGAGAAGTTTTTCCTTGAAAAGATATTCGCTGCGAAAGCGCATAGGGCGGCGTCGTATGATGCTGCCGTACCAGAGACGAATGGTATTCTTAAGGTTGTCCACCTCGACCTTCCCCAAGAGGTTCAAAACAAACTCTGCTGGCTTTCCCTCCAGATATTTGGCAACCTCCTGGTACATCTCCACCTCGTTGTACAAGAGGGCTAGCTCCATCTGCTGAATGTCGCCAGTTCTATCATAGGCAGTTGCAACTGAGGAGTGAGCACTGTCGCGAAGAACTGCCACAGCTTCAACAACACCTTTGGCCTTAAGCAAATCCTCGATGATGTGCGACTCGCGCATCAGACCGATTCTAGCCCGCAGCTTTGCATTGATAAACCCATATAGGGAGGTGGGGTTTTGTCTCATATGCCGGTTATACTTCCTCCAGCTCAGTCTTACAAATTTTCTCTGTTATGGTAGTGGCAATCTTGTCCAAGGTGGCCTCATCAAGTACTGAGGAGATATCAAGGCTTGCCTCAAACTCTGCAAGACGAAGAGCGGCGTCCTCTTCTGCCTGAAGCAGAAGGGCGTGGTTCTTTTCCCGTTCTTCCTTGAGGGCTGAACGGACGATCTCACCTGCCTTGAGTTGCGCATCACTGAGTATATTGCGTGAGTTTGTATTGGCATCACGTATGATTTGTTGCGCTTTATCTTCAACCGAGAGAACTTCGTTGATTATATCGCTTCGCACGTTGGAACTTCCTTTTTTCATGACAATGATAGCTCTTATAGTCGTACTTTTGCATACAAGTGTCAAGTGAAGTTTATATGAAAGCCCTGCTCGAAGAGAGAGCTGGGCTGGATCGCCACCTCTCCTAGGGTCCAGGTATCATCGAAAACCCTTCTTCTTTCAATAGTTTCTGATAAAAGAATTTGCTGGAAATTACCTCAGGTTCTCACGCCTTGCCTCCCCAGGGAGGACAAGAGCGTGAGAGTACATAGAGAACTTCTGGTAGAGACACCTGCAGCCAAGAAAAAAACACTTTTGTTTTTCTGAAAAATGAAACTTTGCATAGTGCCGTGTTACGGAGCCGCCGAATCAATTACAACCGTCTGCTCCTGCTCACCCCCCTCGACAAAGAAGAAATCCTCTTCGTTGAGTTCAGGCCCCACAAAGTCATCAAAGGTCCAGGCATCCTCTTCAAACGGCGGGAAGATGATCTTCCAGAAAGTCTCCTCATCGATCTTGTCTATGACCTCAAGGGTTACTGTGGCATCGTAGCCGGTAACCAGCTCAGTACCGAACACATCGAGTTCCTCTTCAACCTGCTCCTGGGTAAAGGCATCACGTACGATGATCCGTTCCTGGAGCATGGGGTCAGCGACCCAGAAATCTTCGAAAAGCAGCACACGATCCTTGCCTGTCTTGCCGGCAGGAACTTCAGGAACTGTAAATCTGACAGCGTACCAGAGGTCATCAACGCGAAGGTCAAAGAGGTAGTCCCCGGGAAGGACATCACTGAGGATGTAGCGCCCATCCTGATCGGTGAAAAGGTAAAGCGCATCATCGCGCGTCATTACCTCCAGGCCCTCTTCATTGGTGGAGAGGCTGTATACAGGAGAGGAGTACTGCTCATACGGGCTCTGGTCGATCTGCAACAGCAACCCGCTTACTGTAAAGGAGGGCTGGATGTCGATCTTGGCCATGAAAGCTTGGCGGCTTCTGGGGCTTATCTCGTAGACAAAGGAGGCGCCACTGCTGTAGTCGCTTGAACCGGTGGAGAAGACCACCACCGTATTCTTGGTGTTTGTAGAGATGTTGTTGTACAGGGCACTGCCAAAGGGACGCACAAGGGGTGTCGGCGAAGAGTCCAGCGACCTTGCCACCGAAATCTGTGCTCCTTTGAGCTCCCCTACCGGCCTGATCATGAAGAAGGCCTCATTGACCGACTTGGAGATGGCGAATGCACCATCGGCAAAGGCAAGGGAGGTATTGGCGGTAAAGGTGGTGGTCATCCTCTTGTAGGAGGCAGAAGCCTGCTGACGCAAGGAGAAGGAAGCTAGATCACCGCTGTGTGACCACCCTCCAACCAGGGAGTGGTTCAGAGGGTCTTTCACATTGAGACCACTGAGGTTCAAGTTCAGGCTATCCTTGGAAGAGGGCCTGTAACTGATACCCACAGAACTGGTACCGGTCACAGACGAGAAGGGTTTGGCCGTCTGCTGGCTGGTGGAGGCACTGGCATTTATCTTCTGGCTCAGCGAATAGCTTCCGGTTATCTGGGCAGTCAATGTAGGGTTGAAGGGGTCACTATCCAAGGCATTCAAGGAAAGCGTTCCGTTAAGGGACATCCCCTTGAACGGAGAGAACCCGGTTGAGAAAGAGGCATTCCAGGCTGGAGAGGGTCTGCCGATACTCTGGGAAATCGAACCGGAAAGGGTAAAACGGATATCCTTGGTAAAGTTGCCGCTGTAGGAGAGGTTTCCTCCAATGGCTGTCGGGGGATCTACCCCACCCACGGTGAGGCTCGGATAGGGCACCAGAATGCTGAGCCCAGCATTGAGGGTACCGAACTTCACCTCTGACTTGCCACTGAAACGGTGGTTCACCGTTCCTCCAAAGGAGGGGGAACTGAACCCATAGCGGTCATCAAGACCGAGAGTCACCTGGATCTGGCTTGTTCCGACCATCGAAGCGATGACAGCGTTGACCATCACGTTGAAGGTCCCAGGGGAGTATGCAAGGTCACTTGAGAGAGTGAAGGTATTGGTAACCCCTCTTTGCTGCCAGTAGTTCACTGTAAACTTATCCAGATGATAGGAGAGGTACTGTCCGTCAAACCAGGGCAGGTTCAGCGCCCAGCTCTCAGGTGATGCAGCCCCACTTTTCACCTTCGGTACAGTAAAGCCGAAGCCATAGACACTATCACCCTTGCCAAGAAGGCGGTAATCGTAGCCCATATCTACATATTCGACCCTTGCATCGTCGGGTCTTGCTGTGGGGATGATCACTATCTTGATGACATTAGCCCCTTGAGTAAAGACAAAGTCCTTGAGCCGATACGTTCCAGCTTGGGGGAAAGTCCTACGGAATATCTCATTGTTGTTGATGGATATGACTATCTCAGAAGGCTCGACCAGAACAATCTTGTACTCAAACTGATTCCCTTTGGCCCTGTCTGTCCCATAGGAGTAGTTTTTCTCCAACTGCAGTCCAAAGGGTGTCGATCCCCCAGCAGAAGCCCTATTGGTGAGGCTTGAACCCACATTACCAAAGGAGAGGCGCTGGCTTGTCTCTACAAAGTCATAGAACCCATTCCAAGAACCCAGGGTAAAAGAGGTGGCAAGCGAGGAGGAGGACGATAAGGAGAAGGAGAAGTTGAAGGCAACGCCCAAAAGAGAGAGCCTGTTGGAAACACTGAGGCTGACAAGCCTGTTGTTCAATACAAAGGGAGAAGGCGCATAATCAAAGAGGGTATAGAGGCTCAGCGAACTTGCCATGGAGAACTTAGCCGGCTTCAGGACAATGGCGCCGCTCATGCCGTACTGCTCCCTCCTATTGATGGAGGAGGCGGTAATGCTCACCGTCCTTTCAGGCATATCATCCAAGTCAAAGTTCAAGGATATAGTAAAGGCTGCACTATCGTACGCAGCTTCAACCCCTCGCCTATTTATCTCTTCAATAGAGAGGAAGGGAAGATTATCGCCGAACAAGCGTTGGTATGCTCCCTTGGTGATGTAATCGCCGATGAACAAAGAGAGCTCCAAGGCGTTGACAGATTGTACATCCCCTTTAAATTCGACCTCGATGTCACCGACATAGTCCCCGTTGATGAGGAGCCCTAGATAGTAAAGCCCGTCCTCATAGGCGATGGCAGAGTCAGCTCCTACGACAAAGAAGTCAGCGAAGAAGTCGTCGTCCATCTCCTGAGGATCAGCGAAGACGGGGTAGAACATATCGAACTCCTCTTCTGTGAGGACCATAGGGTCGAACAGTAGAGGGATACCAGGCACTAGTATTTCGGTGGAAACAAGGGGGTCCTTTGGCATGGAAGGCACTTGCACCCTGGTGGAGACAAGGGGGCTTCTGGGCGTCCAAGGCACTTTGACCGCCTCTGGTTCTAGGGTATGGACCACAGGGTCGGACAAGCGCGGTATATCAGGGACCTGCACCGTGGTTGTGACACGAATGATTTTTGGAGTGGAAGGCACTCTGCCCTTAACATATGAAGGCAGTTTAGGAACCTCAAGTATCCGAGGCAACTTGATAAGGTGCTTCAATGGGGGCAAGGGGATACGCTTTGCAGCATCTGCAAAAGCGGCTCTGAGAAGAGGACTTTGCGCCTGTGCCGGCATCTTGACCCACACCAAAAGGGTGGGAACCTCGCGTATCTGAGGAAGCCAGATCAAGTGATTAGCAGGGGGCTCAGGAGATTGCTGAGTTTTCCAAAGGGGGGATTCGACTACAGATATATCAAGGGGAGACGAGAAGAGCATGCTTGCATTTCCAGCCAAAAAGAGTGATAGGAACAACAAGATTCTCAACGATCTGAATCTGCCTCTATATTTTTTCAAGCCATACCACCTTATATAAACCAGAAAAGTTGCCGTACCTGAGTTTGATTGGCCAAGACCGGCTTCAGCCACAATCTATCAGAAAAAATGCCAAACCTCACTTTCCTTGATAAATCTGCTTGTTCAGCAAGGACCACAGAGAGCGAAGAATTCCTTTCATTCCCAGTTGCTGCCTATGGTATATAGCAAAACTCGCGTTTAGTTAAGGTTATGCCTGCCACATGCAAGGCAAAACAGCAGAAGCTTTTCTTGCCAAAATAGCCAGAACTAGTCATCCATGTATAGAGCTCAAGACTGGGCAATAGCTCTCAACCAGACAGAAATTCCTTCGCGCCCTCAGGTGAGAACCCTGCAGGCAAGGCTTAAAAAAAAGGCTGAACATGCAAGCAACCCACCCAAGATTACTCCATGCATCAACCCTTTTTATACACTATTTACAAATGGCCAACCCGTAGGGAGAAGGCTCTCCTATTTGCTATAT
>CAZPOJ010000045.1:0-19922 GCA_964588005.1 uncultured Sphaerochaeta sp. | reverse complement strand
GTGATCTGATGGATAAGTTCATACCTAATTTTAAGACAAAGTATCGTGAGACTATAGCCCCAGAACTTTTTAAAGAACTAGGCTATTCCTCACCAATGCAGGTTCCTACCCTGGAAAAGATTGTCGTCAGTGTGGGCGTCGGTGAAGCTATTGTTAACAAGAAACTTCTCGACTCTGCCGTTAAGGAACTTGAGCAGATTACCGGTCAGCATGTTCTGAAGACCAAGGCCAGAAAATCCATTGCTAACTTCAAGGTTCGAGAAGGACAGGAAATTGGCGCTATGGTCACCCTTCGTGGGGACAACATGTGGATTTTCATAGAAAGACTGATCAGCATTGCTCTTCCCCGTGTCAAGGACTTCAAAGGCGTGAAACCAAATGCCTTCGACGGCCACGGAAACTACTCCCTTGGTGTTACCGAGCAGATTATTTTCCCAGAAATTGACTTCGATAAGATTGAGCGTGTCAGCGGTTTGAATATCGCCATTGTTACGACCGCCAAGTCCGATGAAGAAGGCTTTGCTCTGCTTAAGAAGCTTGGCATGCCCTTCGCCAAATAAGGGGTAGAGATAGATGGCTAAAAAATCAATGATCGTTAAGGCCAATAGAGTGCCTAAGTTCAGTACCCGGAAAGTCAATCGCTGCAGAGTTTGTGGTAGACCCCGTGGCTATATGCGCCAGTTCGAGATGTGCAGGATCTGCTTCCGCAAATTGGCAAGTGAAGGCCAGATTCCTGGTGTTACCAAATCTAGTTGGTAGGAGAGAAAAATGGCTGTAAGTGATCCAGTAGCTGATATGCTGACAAAAGTCAGAAATGCAAGTATGGCTAAGCATGAAAAAGTAGATATTTCCACTTCAAAGATGAAGCTTCAGATAGTGAAGATTCTGAAAAATGAAGGGTACGTCAAAAACTTTAAGAAGGTAACCAAGGATGGAGTTTCCTTTATCCGAGTCTTTCTTAAGTATGACGATAATCAGAGTCCTGTCCTTCATGGGATTAATCGTGTGTCCACACCCGGTCGTCGGGTTTATACCGGATACCGCGATATGCCCCGTGTATATAATGGACACGGAATCGTAGTAGTTTCCACTTCCCATGGTATCATCACCGGTAAGAAGGCTACAGAGAATAAGGTCGGTGGCGAGCTGATCTGCACGATATGGTAAGGTGGTAAAAAATGGCTAGAATTGGAAAATTGCCTATCGTAATACCAGCAGGGGTTAAAGTTGCCGTTGCCGATGGAGTTGTTTCCGTCGAAGGTCCTAAGGGCAAACTTAGTTGTGCCTATAAACCTCAAGTGACGATTGACAATAAAGACTCCCAGATACTGGTTACCCCGGTGGATTCCTCCAAGGTTGCTAACAGTTATCAGGGTCTGTATCGTCAGCTTGTCAGCAACATGATCATAGGTGTTTCACAAGGGTACTCCAAGACTCTCATTATCAACGGTGTTGGCTTTCGAGCTGAACTGAAAGGTAATGTGATGACGCTGAACCTCGGATACTCCACATTGGTCGAAGTTGTAATCCCTGAGGGAATCACTGCCACTCTTGATGGACCGCTTAAGATCGTCATCAGTGGTATCGATAAGCAGCTTGTAGGTCAGACATGCGCTGAAATCCGCTCCCTTCGTGCTCCTGAGCCGTATAAGGGTAAAGGGATTCGGTATGATGATGAAGTTATTCGTCGTAAAGCCGGCAAGTCCGCTGCTGCAAAGAAATAGTGGGTAGGTAATAGAGATGAACAGAGTTATCGATAAAAGAAGAAAGCTTGCACGTCGTAAGCATCATATTCGCAAGAAAATCTCCGGCACTGCCAGCAGGCCGAGGATGAGTGTGTATCGCAGCAACTCCCATATGTACGTCCAGGTCATCGACGATGTTAACGGTACAACCTTGATCGCGGCAAGTACGCTTGAAGGCGAGCTGAAAGGCTTGAAAAACAATGTTGAAGATGCGGGCAAGCTGGGAGAGACCATTGGTAAGAGGATGCTTGAGAAGGATATTGACACTTGTGTATTCGATCGTAATGGCTATCTTTTCCACGGTATCGTCAAGGGCATCGCAGATGGTGCTCGCAAAGCCGGCGTAAGGTTCTAGGGGGAGACTGTGGATAGATCTAGAGTAAGAAACAAAGACAAGAACGATGGATATGTGGAAAAGCTGATCAAGCTAAACCGTGTCGCTAAAGTTGTTAAGGGTGGTAGAAGGTTCTCCTTTTCAGCCCTGGTAGTAGTAGGCGATCAGAATGGTAAGGTCGGGTATGGCTTTGGCAAGGCAAATGATGTCACCGAATCGATCCGCAAGGCAGTCGATCGGGCCAAGGAAAACATGATTGTCGTTCCTATGAAGAAGACCTCAATTCCTCATGAAATTGTAGGCAATTATAAGAGTGCCAGTGTCCTTTTACGCCCTGCAGTCCCAGGTACCGGTGTTATTGCCGGCGGTGCTGTTCGTGCTATCTGTGATGCTTGTGGCATTCATGACATCTTGAGCAAGTCCCTCGGTTCTAAGAATTCAATTAACACCGTTAAGGCTACTTTTGATGGACTCGAGCATCTTTTTGATGCGAAGAGCATAGCAAAGAACAGGGGTAAATCCCTGAGCGAGATGTGGGGTTAAGACGATGGCTGAAGTAAAGAAAATCAAAATTACCCTGGTTAGAAGTCTTGCCCGCACCCTTCCTGCGCAGCGTAGAACTGTGAAGGCTCTTGGGCTCGGTAGGATTTCCAGCTCGGTTGTACATGAAGCCAATCCCTCCACACTTGGGATGGTTCGTGTCGTATCACACCTTGTGAAAGTCGAGGAGATGTAAGATGGGTCGAATTAAAGCACCAGTTGGTGGCACTACCAGAAAGACTATTGTAGGGCGCGGAGCCTCCTCAAAGGGCCGTTCCTGTGGTAGGGGTCATGGTGGACTGGGCTCCCGCTCCGGCGGTAGTTCACGTCTAGGGTTTGAAGGAGGGCAGATGCCTTTGTATCGCCGTGTGGCGCGCAGAGGTTTCTCAAATAGTAAGTTCACACAGGAGTACGCACCCGTATCCCTCGATGTTCTTTCCGCCAACTTCGAAGATGGTGATGTGGTTACTCTTGAGGCCCTCAAGGCTTCGGGGTTGGTAAAAGGTCACAGGGTCCAGGCTAAAATTCTGGGTGATGGTGAAATTACCAAGAAGGTAATCATTGATGGCTTGAAAGTTTCCGCAAGTGCGATCGAAAAGATTAGTGCTGCGGGTGGCGAAATTAGATAACAAAGAAGGGCTCTATGGCAAACTCCTTAGTTGAGATGTTTAGAATTAAGGATCTTCGGAAGAAGATTTTCATAACCTTGGGCCTGCTGATCGTCAGCAGGGTCGGGGCAGTGATTCCTATTCCTGGAATTGATCCTCAAGTTCTGAAACTGTATTTTCTTTCACAGAGTAATAGTTCCAACATCGGACTCACAGAGTATTTGAACTTTTTCTCCGGCGGCGCTTTTTCCAACTTCTCCTTGTTCATGCTTGGTGTCATGCCGTATATCAGTACGCAGATTATACTGCAGTTGCTTATGCTGGTGATGCCTAATTTGAAGAAGTTGGCTCAGGACCCGTCAGGCCATAAGAAGATCCAGCAGTATACTAGATATGGAACAATCCTCGTATGTCTTATACAGTCATATGTGATTACCATTTATGCAAACTCCATTCCTGGAGTTATGACCATCGGTAAACTTCCCTTTACCATGTTGGCTATGCTGACGGTCACTGCAGGTTCCATGCTTTTGATTTGGCTTGGTAACAAGATCACCCAGTGGGGTATCGGAAACGGTATCAGCTTGCTGATTTTCGCTGGTATTGTGGCAAGAATTCCCGAGGCAATGTCAACCTTGTTCAAGAGTATCTCAGCAGGTATCTTGAACCCGATTGTCGTCCTTGTGGTTTTTGTAATGTTTTTATTGGTCGTTGCGCTGGTCATCTACCAGGAGCAGGGTGTGAGGAAGATTCCCGTGAACTATGCCAAACGTGTGGTAGGTCGAAAGATGTATGGTGCCCAAAGTACCTATATTCCTTTCAAGATCAACCCCTCAGGTGTTATTCCCGTAATCTTCGCGTCGGCTTTACTCTCCTTTCCCTTGCAGATTGCGACTACGCTAGGACCTCAGGTAAGGTGGCTTGCTGCCTTCTCAAATTGGCTTAATCCTCAGGGTGCCCCCTATCTGATTATCTACACCTTGTTGATCATAGCGTTTGCCTTCTTCTATACGCAGGTGTCTTTGAACCCGGTTGAGATGGCCAAGCAGATTCGTGAGAACGGAGGATCAGTACCTGGTGTACGGTCCGAGAAGTTGGAAGAGTACCTGACAAAGATACTCAACCGCATAGTTCTCCCCGGAGCTGTTTTCTTGGCTTTCATTGCCTTGATCCCTACGCTGGTACAGAAGTTCTTTAATTTCCCTGCGTCGGTTGCAATGCTGTTCGGTGGAACTTCCCTCCTCATCTTGGTGGGTGTTGAGCTGGACACCTTGAGACAGATCGAAGGTGTCATGAAGATGCATCACTACGATGGGTTCAATGTAAGTGGTAAGAAGTCTAAACATTTTTAAGGCTTAGGAGCTAGAACATGAAAGTAAGAGCAAGTGTCAAACCTATTTGTGACAAGTGCAAAGTAGTAAGACGGAATGGGGTTGTCCGTATCATATGTGATAATCCCAAGCATAAGCAGAGACAGAGATAACACGGTTCGGCGTAAGCCTTCCAACTCTATAAGAGAAATTCAGGAGGCCATTTATGGCGAGAATTGCAGGTGTAGATTTGCCGAACAAGGCAGTTAAAATAGCTTTGACCTATATTTACGGTATCGGCAGAGTTTCAGCGGTTGATATTTGTGAAAAGACAAAGATCGATCCTGATGTACGTATCAACACCCTTTCCGGTGAAGATCTTGCTGTACTTCGCAAGATGATTGAGGATGAGTACAAGGTAGAGGGACGTCTGAGAACAGAAGTCGCTCTAAATATAAAGCGCCTTATGGATATCGGTTGCTACCGCGGCCTACGTCATCGTAAGGGTCTTCCCGTACGTGGCCAGAGGACAAAGACCAACGCCCGTACTCGCAAGGGTAAGAAGAAGACCGTTGCGTCTAAGAAGAAATAAGGAGCAGGTAATACATGGCTAAGACTAAACGTAAAGTGAAGAGAACGGTATACGAAGGAAACGTCTATATTCAGGCCACCTTCAACAATACCATTGTCACCGTTACCGACCTAAATGGTAATGCAGTATCCTGGGCAAGCGCTGGCGGGCTCGGATTCCGTGGTGCCAAGAAGTCCACTCCTTATGCAGCACAGACCACAGCTGAAAAAGCCGCAAAGGCAGCTATGGATTCTGGCCTACAGGAAGTGAATGTGTTTGTGAAGGGACCCGGGGTAGGGCGCGAGAGTGCCATTCGGACTTTGGGAGTTCTTGGGTTGAAAGTCAGGTCTATCCGTGACGTCACACCCATCCCCCACAATGGATGCAGACCTCGTAAGAGCAGACGAGTCTGATGAGGAGCTAGAGAGCATATGGCAAGATATACAGGACCTAAATGCAGATATTGTAGGGTCGAAAGGACTAAGTTGTACCTTAAGGGCGAGCGTTGTCGTTCAGGAAAATGTCCGATGAATGATCCTAAGTCAACAGGACTTCCTGGAAAGGATCCTAGGGCCCGTTCCAAGAAACCTACAAACTATGGTCTTCAACTTCGTGAAAAGCAGAAGCTGAAGAGAACCTATTGTATGCTTGAGAAACAGTTCAAGCTGACCTTTGACGAAGCTGTCAGAGTCCCAGGAAAGACAGGTGAGAACCTCATCATGTTGCTTGAGTGCAGACTTGACAACGTGGTGTACCGCTTGCACTTTGCAAGCAGTCGTAGCCAGGCTGCCCAGCTTGTGAACCATGGTCATATCCTGGTAAACGACAAGCGCGTGGACATCCCTTCTTATCGTTTGAAGCCCGGTGACGTTGTCTCCGTCGGCCCTCACGGACAGAAGATGCTTACGATCAAGGAAAATCTAAAGGAATACACCAAGTCCGGAGTCTACCAGTGGTTGACGTTGGATGCGGATGCGATGAAGGGTACCTTTGTTGCTGTTCCCAGACGAAGTGAAGTCACCGAACTCGAAAAGATAAACGAGCAGCTGGTGGTCGAGTTGTATTCCAGATAAGGAGTAACCATGGCACGCAAAAACCTTCTGAAGGGCTTTAAGAAGCCCAAGGGGATTACCTTTGAACACAACGCAGTAGAGCCGAATTATGGTCGATTTATTGCCTATCCTTTTGAGAGAGGCTTTGGTACCACAATCGGCAATACGCTGCGAAGGGTGCTTCTCTCATCAATCCAGGGGTATGCAGTCACTGCTGTGAAGTTCACCAGCTTTAATGAAGATGGTGTACCACATATGATTTCCAGCGAATTTGAGCAAATGCCCGGTGTTCGAGAGGATATCTCGGATATTATTGCTGCTTTGAAAAAGTTGCGGATCAGCATGCCTGAGGACTCTGAGGGAACCAACCTTCTGATTGAGTGCAAAGGCCCTGGCGTAGTGACCGGCGCTAACTTCGAGCGTGACCAGGTTGAGATCACCAACAAGGATCTGGTCCTCTTTACGATGATGGATGATGCCAACATCGAAATGGAGGTTCAGATTGACCTTGGTAGGGGCTATGTCCCGTCTGAAATCAACGAGAAATATATTGAGGAGATCGGGACTATTCCCCTCGACTCAACTTTCTCACCTGTCACTCGCGTCAAATATTCAATTGAGCCCACCAGAGTCGGCTATCGTAGTGATTATGATAAACTGACACTGGAAATCTACACCGATGGAACTATAGTTCCTCAGAATGCCTTGGCAGAAGCAGCGAAGATTGCGAAGGATTACTTCCAGATCTTCATTAACTTCGACGAGACACTGATCAGTAGCAATGATGAGGTAGATGAAGAGGAAGAGAGAGTCCGCAAGATTCTTAACACCTCCGTTGAGGAATTGGAGCTGACCGTACGGTCCAGCAACTGCCTCAAGAATGCCAACATCAGAACTATTGGTGATCTGACCAAGAAAACTGAGGAAGAGATTGCAAAGACGAGAAACTTCGGTAAGAAGAGTCTCTCTGAAATCAAGGATAAGCTTAAGGAATGGAATCTCAGTCTTGGGATGACAGACTATAGCGTTTTGAAGACAGCAATCAGAGTCCCAGGGAACAAGGAAGAAGAGAATGAAGCATAGGATTGGATTCAATGCGCTGAACAAAACCTCCTCACACAGGAAGGCAATGAAGCGCAGTATGGTGACCTCACTGTTCAGATATGAAAGAATTGAGACCACCAAGTCAAAGGCTCTGGAAGTTCGCAGAATGGCTGAAAAGATGATCACTCGTGCAAAGGACGATAGCGTTGCAAATCGCCGTCGTATTGGACGGGACATCAAGGACGAAGCTGTTGCTGCTAAGCTCTTCTTAGAGATCGCTCCCATGTTTGCTGAGCGTAAGGGTGGGTATACCCGTATCCTTAAGACCGGCAATCGTCTTGGTGATGCAGCAGAGATGGTCATTCTTGAGCTGGTTGAAAAAACCTCAAAGCCTGATAAAAAGGCTGCGAAAAAAGCTGATAAGAAGGCAGAAAAAGCAGATCCCAAGAAAGCAGCTCCTAAAAAAGCTGTAGGCAGCGCAAAGGCATAAGCCACAGTTGCTGCGAAGCGTGCAAAAGAGGACAAAAAAGACTCGCTAGCGCACCTTCACCAAATTACTTGCCCTATAGGGCTAAGCCGCTATTGTAATGATGGCGGTTTTTTTATTTCTATTCTGTATGATATGGTTTTAGTATGAAATATTATGTCAAATCGCGTGTATTTCTATGCTCTAGGCATAAGTTTTGTGCATGATGAGCCTTGACAAGTACTACATCCGTTCGTATGATTGTACTATTACAATAGGGGGTAGTATATGAATATTATACTAACTATCCTCCTTAGTTGTTTTATTGGTATCATCTTAGGTTGGTTAAGCCGTTGGCTGTATGCGAAATTTAAGCTTACCTCGGTCGAACAGAGAGCTGTAAGACTGAATCAGGAAGCAATAAAGGAAGCGGAAGCGAAAAGCAAAGAGCTTTTGCTTGAGACTCGTGATCAGTTGTTAAAAGAACAACAGCAGCAGGAACGAGAGGCTAGAGAAAGGCGAATTGAATTGCAACGCTCGGAGAGACGACTCTTACAAAAAGAGGAGAACATCGAGCATAAGCAAGCCGAATTGGATGCTATCAGAAAGCAATTGGGAGATCGGGAAGCTAGACTTACCCAAAAGGAACTTGAGGTTGTAGCAAAAGAAAACAACCTATTTACTGAAATTGAACGCATAGCAGGCATGAGCGCAGAAGAGGCTAAAAACGAGATTATGGAGAGCATGTACAATGATGCTCGCCGTGATGGACAGGTGATGATCAACAAAATTGAGCAGGAAGCGCAACTTTCTGCCGATAAGAAAGCGCGTGATATTGTGGTAACCTCAATTCAGCGTCTTGCTACTGAGGTCACCGGGGACGTCACCATCAGCTCTGTGAGTTTGCCCAGTGACGAGATGAAGGGAAGGATTATCGGCCGTGAAGGACGAAATATCCGTACTCTTGAGACCCTCACCGGAGTGGATGTCATCATCGATGATACTCCAGAAGCGGTGGTGATTTCATGTTTCGATCCTGTGCGCAAAGAGATTGCCCGTGTATCGTTGGAGCGGTTGGTCCAGGATGGAAGAATCCACCCAGCCAGAATTGAGGAAGTGGTCAACAAGGTCACCAAGGAGATCGGCAGGATTATAGCTGATGAAGGGGAGAAAGTCATCTTCGAACTTGGTGTGCACAATATGGGACCTGAAACCATTCGTGCCCTTGGAAGGCTCTATTTCCGTACTAGCTATGGTCAGAACGTGCTCAATCACTCCAAAGAGGTTGCTATCCTTGCAGGAATGATCGCCAGTGAAGTTGGTGCGAATAGTGAACTTGCCATGCGTGCAGGCTTATTGCATGACATCGGTAAGGGTATCGAGACAGAAAGCGATGCAAACCATGCAGAGCTTGGCTCTGAGATGGCCAAACGGCTTGGGGAAGATCCCCGGGTTGTCAACGCCATCCTTGCCCACCACAACGATACTGAACCCACTACCATTGAGGCGGTCATCGTACAGATAGCTGACGCCATCAGTGCAGCCCGTCCTGGAGCTCGTCGTGAAACGCTGGACAACTATATCAAGAGGCTTGAGTCACTTGAGCATATTGCTGAGAGCTTTACCGGTGTGGACAAGGCGTTTGCTATTCAAGCCGGTCGCGAACTCAGGATCCTGGTCAACAACGAGCAGGTAAGTGATGACGGGGCCAAGGATATTGCCAAGGGCATTGCCAGTCGTATTGAGGCTGAGCTTCGCTATCCCGGCAGGATCAAGGTGACCATCATCCGTGAGATGCGGGTCGTCGAATACGCTAGGTAGGTTGTAGAGTGTCTGATAAGAAAACGCTTGTAGCCCTGCTGCTCGGGGATGTCTGCGGACAACCCGGATGCAGGGCGCTTTTTATGGGCCTTGGCTCTCTGGTCAAGGACTATCGTGCTGATATGGTCATCGTCAATGGCGAAAATGCTGCCAATGGCTTTGGCCTTTCGGCCTCTCTTATGGAACAGTTTTTCGCCTTGGGTGTTGATGTCATCACCAGTGGAAATCACATCTGGCAACAGGAAGACCTGAGGCCCCATCTTGAAAGTGAGAAACGTCTTTTGCGGCCCGCCAACTACCCGCCCCAGGCCCCAGGGCATGGGTCGGTGGTTGTGGATATCAAAGGGCAAAAAGTGGCGGTGCTCAACTTGCAGGGACGTATGCAACTTCCCTCTATCGACTGTCCGTTTCGGGTAGGTATGGAGCAGGTGCAGAAACTGCGCAAGCAGACCCCACTCATTCTGGTTGACTTTCATGCCGAGAATACCGAAGAGAAGGAAGCCCTCAGTCTCCACCTCGACGGGCATATCTCAGCCTTGGTAGGAACTCACACCCATGTGCAGACCGCTGATGAGAGAATCCTGCCCAAAAAGAGTGGGTACATCACCGACCTCGGCCTATGCGGTCCTTCTGATAGTGTCATTGGATCTGATCCTGCTATCTCCATCGCACGACAGCTCTCCCAGATGCCGATGCGCAGCGAGATAGCTGATACCCCTCCGGTCTTGCAGGGAGTCTGTGTCACCCTCGATGGAGCGAGTGGAAATACCTTGAAGATTGAGCGGTTCAGCAGGAGTTTTCTCATCTGATGAAGCAGAAGAAGAGAAAACTGTTGCCCCTGCTTATGGAACAGTACGGAAACGAGTATACCAAGGATCAGCTTACGGCCTTCATTGCGTGTAGGAATGTCTATGTCAACGGTGAACTCTCAACCGACCCCAGGCAACTCTTCGATGAGGGCAGTACGCTTTCATTCAGCTTTGAGCAGTATGTCTCACGAGGCGGGTATAAGCTTGAACACGCCCTGGATGCCTTCGACCTCTCGGTTGAAGGGCTCATCATGCTGGATGCAGGCGCCTCTACAGGGGGCTTCACCGACTGCCTCCTACAGCGGGGGGCTCTTCTTGTGCACAGTGTCGATGTTGGATACAACCAGCTGGATTGGCGCCTTAGGACCGACTCCCGAGTTCTGGTGCATGAGAAGCAGAATATCATGACCCTTGAGTCTCTTGATCCTCCCCCCCAGGCAGCGGTATGTGACCTTTCGTTTCGCTCCATCGGAGAAGCAGCTTCGCATATCCTCTCGCTTGTAGGGAGTACCTGGCTGGTAGCCCTCATCAAGCCACAGTTTGAGGTTCCCAAAGATCTGGAGGATTTCACTGGGGTGATAACTGACCCGACCCTGCTTCTTGCGGTAATGCAAAGCGTCTATACCTTCCTCTCTGAGGAGGGGGTTGGCGTCCATGCCCTGGCGCTGAGTCCGCTAACCGGGCATAAGGGAAACAGGGAGTTCCTCGCCCTCTTGAAAAAAGAGGAGGGCTTGGATGCCCTCGCTTTCAAGTCTTCCCTTCAAGAGTTGATCGCTCTCCCTCAATAAGCAGGACTATATCCTTTACCTGGGAGAATCCCCTGGCTGTCCTTCTGAGCTGTTCACACGCCTCTTGCATCTCAAGACTCTCGAGAAAATGCCGGCTTAGGTCGATGTAGAGGATTTTGTTGGAGAGGGTAAGACCCCGCAGCACTGTATCCGGGTGAATCGAAGAGACAGCTCCCGCCTTCAGTGCCTCCAGCTTGGGTCCGGACAGGAGGCTTTCAAGGGTGTCGTGGTAGAAAGAGCCTCCCCGCCTTACCGGCTCCTGGGCAAACTCCCTGAGGCTTCCGTCTGCGGTGAAAAACCACACTATCGCCTGTTGTTCTGCCTTCCCCTCTGATGATGCAGAGGTGGAGGAGAGAAGGGAGAGGACCCCGCTTTTTTGGATTGCTTGCCGTACGGCGGGTAGGCCTATAGCAAGTACAATAGCAGTAAAGAGAACCCAGATAGCAACGAGTGTGAGTATGCGTTTGCCCCCTCTTGTATTGTTTTGCATTCGTCTGTCGTCCTCATTGTCGTCCATAAGGACATTCTAGTAGAATTGGTGTTGGGTTTCCAGCTTTACATGAGAGGATAAAGCCCGTATAGTACATACCATATGAGGATATTTAAGGGTATAGCAGCTTCCGAGGGCCTCTCCAAAGGGAAAGCTCTGGTATATGTACGCTCGTCCATGACGGCAGCCAAGCAACATATCATGGCGTGGGAAGTTAAGGATGAACTTCTCAAATTTCGCACAGCTATAGTACAGGCTAAAAAGTCCTTGGAAGAACATCAGGGTCCTGAGATTTCAGCAGAACCTGCCGAGATCTTGCAGACACATTTGATGATGCTCGGTGATCCCGAATACCTTGCCCAGATTGAGGAGTATATCTCCACAAACCTGGTTTGTGCAGAGTGGGCTGTGGAGTCGGTGACCAACAGTATGGTTTCCCTGCTTGAAGCCTCCCCGGATGAGATGCTCAAAGAGCGTGGTGTCGACTTCAAGGATGTTTCGCTTCACCTGCTTGAGGCCCTGAGCAATAGGAACAGGCGTACGGTGAAGAACCTCACCGAAGACGTCATCCTTGTGGCGGACTCGCTTATGCCCAGCGAGCTCTTCTCGATGGATAAGAAACATATCATCGGCATCGCCTTGGATGGGGGAGGGAGGGCAAGCCATGTAGCCATTTTGGTGCGCGCTTTCAACATACCCTCTGTCATCGCCTTGGGCACTGCTTCGATGAAGGTCCGCGACGGTGATGAGATCCTCCTGGATGGAAACTACGGGGAGGTGGTTATCCGTCCTGATCTGACAGCGGTGCAGAATCTAAATGAACGGTATGCCCGCTGGCAGGAGCATGAACGAGAGTTGCGCCAGATGATAGACCTGCCTACCCATATGGTAGACGGTCGTGAGGTGCTTCTCAAGGCCAATATCCAGACAGTCTCTGAGGTCGAATCGGCCAAGGAGGTTGGCTCTTCCGGTGTCGGTCTCTTTCGATCGGAGTTCCTATTCATGGATAGTGAAGGGGGCTCCACCGAGGAAGAGCAGTTTAAAGCATACAAGGAAGTCATCCAGTCCATGGCACCGCGTCCGGTAACCATCCGCACCATTGATGTCGGTGGGGACAAGGTGGTCTCGGGAATGGGGATCGACGAGAAGAATCCAATCCTTGGCTGGAGGGCTGTACGGTTCTGCCTCTCTCGCAAGGATATCTTCACCATTCAGCTGCGTGCACTGCTTAGGGCCAGTGTGTATGGAAAGCTGAGGATCATGTTCCCCATGATAAGTGGTGTGGAGGAATTGAACGCTGTATTGCACCTCTTTGAACACGTCAAGGAAGAGTGTAGGATTGAGCAGATTCCCTTTGACCCTGATATACAGGTCGGCACGATGATAGAGGTCCCCTCTGCAGCTCTGTGTGCCGATATTCTCGCAAAGAAGGTGGATTTTTTCTCTATCGGAACCAATGACCTGATCCAGTACACCATTGCTGTCGATCGAGGTAATGAGAAGATAGCCCACCTGTTCCAGCCATTTCATCCGGGAGTGTTGCGCTCCTTGCAGATGATCGTAGAGAAAGCCCACCAGGCAAACATACCGGTGAGTCTCTGCGGAGAGATGGCCAGTGATCCTCTCTGTTCCGTGCTGTTGGCCGGACTGGGGATGGATGAATTGAGTATGGGGTCCCAAAGCCTCCTGCAGGTCCGCAAGATTTTACGCTCTGTCTCTTTCGAGGAGGCCAAGCAACTTGCCGACCATGTGTTGGAGATGGACTCCTATCTTACGATAACCACCTATATAAGGGAGTGGATGCATGACCGATTCGATCATTTCACCACCATTTGAACTTGATACTGAACTGCCAAAAATGCCTGTAATAGCCATTATTGGAAGGCCCAACGTGGGCAAATCAACACTCTTCAACCGCCTCATAGGCAAGCGAAGAGCCATTACCGACCCGACCCCCGGTGTCACCCGCGACACTATTCCCGAGCGTTGGCTTCTGGGCAACCACCCGGTGACCATCATTGACTCAGGAGGGATCAAGATAGACCGCGAAGGGCTGGACGGCCTGGTTGCCGAGAGGAGCCTCGCCCTGCTGGAGATCTCCGATGCCATCGTCTTTATGATGGATTGTATCGAGGTGACTGCAGAGGACCGCGAGCTCTTGGAATTCCTTCGCCCCTTCACCGACAAGGTGGTGCTGGTGGTCAACAAGATAGACACCCCCTCACGTGATGACCTCCTATGGGAGTATTATGAGTATGGCTACCAGCGAGTGCTGGGCATCTCTGCCGCCCACGGTCATGGCATTGAGGATTTGGAAGACACCCTGCTGGGGATGCTGGACCTGATCAGCCTCGATGAGGCCCCAGAAGAGCTCGATAGCGTCAAGCTTGCTATCCTGGGGAAACCCAATACAGGAAAAAGTACCCTCGCAAATCTTCTGGTAGGGGAGGATATCTCCATTGTCAGTGATATAGCGGGAACCACACGGGATGTGGTCATGGGTGCCTTCACGTACAAGGGCAGTGACTTCACTGTGCTCGATACCGCCGGGATTCGCAGGAAGAACAAGGTCGACGAAGATGTCGAGTACTACTCGGTAAACAGGGCCATCAAGACCATTGATGAAGCTGACGTCGTCTTGCTGATGATCGACGCTATCGAAGGCCTCTCCGACCAGGACAAGAAGATTGCCCAGCTTATTGTCCGCCGGGGCAAGGGTATCATCCTGGTGCTGAATAAGATCGACCTGCTTCCCGGCATTATCAACGAGATCGAAGCTATCAAGGACAGGATGCGATTCCTCTTCCCCGTGCTCAGCTTCTCCCCCATCGTCGCCATCAGCGCCACCCAAGGCAAGGATATCGGCAAGCTCCTGGATACTGTCTGGGGGGTGTGGAGACAGCTCAACAAACGAATAGACACCTCGACACTGAACAGTGCCATCAAGGAGTGGGGAGAGGCCTATCAGCCCCCTCGTGGCTCCTCAGGACACTTTAAGGTGATGTACGGCACTCAGATCAGCGCTAATCCTATCCGGTTCCTGATGTTTGTGAATAGGACCAAGGATTTTCCCCAGACCTATATTCAGTACATGAAGAACTGCGTCCGAAAGGACCTGGGCTTTACCCAGGTTCCTATCGAGATCAGCTTGCGTGAACGCAAGAGAAATCCCTCCCTTCACGACAGGCCTAGAAAAGTTTCCAGTGGGGAACGTCCTGTCAAGGAGGTTGTTTCAGCGAAGCGCAGTGGAGGCAAGGCCGTAGCAAAGTCCAAGGGTACCAGGCCTGGCAATAAGGCCGCCCTGGGTAAGGCTGCAAAGAAACGGGCAAAGCAGGGGCGAAACGCTGGTACAAAGAGTAGGGGCTAGTATGGGCTTCTTACAGGAAAATACCATTAAAGCGCTCTGTCTCGATATCGACGGAACGCTCTACTCCAAGCATATGCTCAACCTGCGTATGATTCGCTCAGTCTTTCCCTCCCCCTTGCTGGGATTGCGTTTCAACGGCGTAAGGCAGCAGTATCGTGAGCTGCAGGAGCAAGAGGATACCGAGCCAGCCAATCGTGATGGCCTTCTTGACCGCCAGGCAAATCTGATGCTCAAGCGTTTTGGTCAACCGGTTACCAAGGAGAACACCCGCCTGATGCGAAAGCGTATCGATGAGCAGTTCTATGATGCTTGGAAACGATCCTTTCTCTCCATCAAGGCGTATGCGCATATGCGAGAAGCCCTTCTCATGGCCAAGGACAAAGGCTTGCAGGTCGTTGCGTTCAGTGACTTCCCTGTAGAGAGTAAGCTGGAGACCCTGGGTATAGCAGATCTTGTCGATGTTGCACTTACCTCGGAGGACAGCGGTTACTTGAAGCCCAGTGCCAAGGCGTTTTCCTATCTACTGGACCATGTGAAAGTTTCCCCTGGCGAGGTGCTCTATGTGGGGGACAGCTATACCAAGGACTGTCAGGGAGCCAAGGGAGCAGGGATGCGCTCTGCCCTGATCACCTCATCGAAGAAGGAGTATCCTGACGCTGATCTGGTGATCAGGTCGTGGAAGGAGTTCATCACCCTGGTGTTCTGAATCGTGGAGGTCTTCTATGGGGTTTGAGATATTGTTGCCGGTGGTCCTCTTTGTCGTGACGTTGATCATCATGTTTCTCCTGCGTTTTGAGGATAAGCGTGATCAGCGCTCGGACCTCTTGAAAAAGAGGGCACAGGCCCTGCTCAAGAATGTGGAGAACAGCCAGACCCGGTTCAAGGAAGGTGCCCAGAAACTTGAGGAGCATATCAGCAAGAAGATGGATGAGTCTCATCTCCTTATGAAGCAGGTGGACTCGCAACTTGCCGACTTGGAAGCTCGCAGTGATGACCTTGCCACGTTGCAGGGTGTGCTTGTCACCTATCAGACCTCCCTGACACAGTTGCAGGAATCTACCACCCAGGTTGAACAGCGTATCGAATCCTTAAAAGCTGAGGTTGCCACCCTCGCCGGTGTGGAGGAGAGCCTCTCCTCCTTTGAGCTGCGCTTTGCGCAGCTTAAGGGGAGTCTGGAGCAACAGGTAGCCGACGGAGAAGAGAGCATGCGCCTCCTGCAAGATCGATTCAAGGAGATGCTCGGCGCATCCTTTATCAAATTTCAGGAGTATGGCAAAGAGGTGGAGCAAGTTGAGCAGAACTCCCTTGCCCTGATAGCTGCCCATGCTGAAACACTCAAGACGAGCCAGGAGGCATCTTGTGCCCTCGTCTCTGCACAAGAGGGCAAGCTGCGCCTTCTGCAGGAAGAGGGCGATGAGAAGATGCGCCTTTTTGAGGAGGCGTTGCACCTTGCACACAAGCATGGTCTTAAGGAGCTGGAGCAGCAGCAAAGGCAGGCAGAGCTTCTCCATGCAGAGCATGGCGCACAAGAGAAAAGACAGCAAGAAGCGTTGCACGCCCTCACAGAGGGCGCACTTTCTACCCTGGGTGAAGAACTGCAGGGCTTTGTTCAGCAGTGTCATGGGGAGATGGGCCGTCTCTTTGATATGACCCTCAGGAAAACAGACCGCTCCTTCCAGGAGATGATGAAGGTGACAGGCGAGTATCTTGCAGAGCTCTCCTTGCGCCTTGGACAGGCAGCGGAGCTAAAGCATTTGCTGGAGGACTCCGAACAGAAATCCCTGCACTTCTTCAAGGATGAGATAATCCGTATAGAACAAGAGACGCTCAAAGGGGAGCAGAAGCTCATGAAGGTGCAGGCCCTTGAGGCAAAGGCCTCCGCTTCCCTTGCTCAGATGCACCAGCAGTCTAAACAGGTGCAAGCTTCCCTTGCAGCCATGCAAGAAGAGAAGCTCGCCCTCCTCAAGGAAGCTGAGCAGCTTGCAGAGAGTGATTCCTCCGAGGGAGAACCACAAGCCTCCGGTACAAGGCGTAAGGTGGAGTACCTGCCTATGAGTGAGGAAGAGATCCTCTTTGATGAGGATGACGACCTCGTTCATTAATCTGTCCATCTGTGAGTTTCTCTCGCTTAGAAACAAGAGAAAACCTTATAGGTTGGCTGTGGGGAGCCCTCACTTCCTGAGATTCGAAGTGTGAACAATTTCCAAGAAAAAACTACTTGACCCTTGCAATACCTTATGAGTATGTTATGCAGTGCCCAGAATGGGGCTACTCATTACGTTACACAAGGTTATCAGAATTGGTCCGGCATGATTGCATCTTTATGCCTGGACTTGCAAATATACGTATGCCAAAGCTATGGCGTGGCATAGGAAAAGTTGAGGAATTGGTATGGAAAAGAAACAGGATAAGAGAGAGTCCAAAAAGGATGAAACTCCAGAGGTCAAGCAAGAGGAGACTGTTCTCCTTTCAGAGACTGAGCAGAAGGATCTGGATATAGCGCTTCTCAAGGAAGAGCTTGAAACAGCTCAAGGTGAGCTCGCTGAGATGAAAAATCAGATGCTGCGCAATCGTGCCGATCTTGAGAATACCCGCAAGCGCCTGATACGAGACAAGGAAGATGCGGTAAAGTATGCCAACTCTTCCCTTATAAAGGACCTGCTGGAGCCCCTGGATGATTTTGGGCGTGCCTTGGAAGCTGCTGAATCCACTGAGGACTATAAAAAAATTCACGATGGCGTGGTAATGGTCAACTCCCAGATCTTTGGTATCCTGGAACGCAACTGGGGCCTTGAGCGAATCAAAGCCGTTGAACAGGAGTTCAACCCAGATGAGCACGAGGCGTGCATGGTAGTTCCTGACGACTCTTTGGAGTGTGAAATGGTCCTTGAGGAGTTCTCTACCGGATATAAGCTGCACGGGCGGGTACTTCGCCCAACAAAAGTAAAAGTTGGCAAGCCTACCATTTGACGATTGTCTTTGGTATGAGTACTTTATCTGCATGGGCAGTGCCCATGATACATATGAAATAAATTGGAGAGGAGAAATATACAATGGGAAGAATTATAGGAATTGACCTGGGCACGACAAACAGTTGTGTTGCGGTTATGGAAGGCAACGACGCGATGGTCATTGCCAACAGTGAAGGGCAGAGGACTACTCCTTCTGTTGTAGCATATACAGCAAAAGGCGATCGCCTGGTAGGCCAGCCCGCCAAGAACCAGATGGTAACCAACGCAGAGAACACTGTGTACTCCATCAAGCGTTTTATGGGACGAAAAGCGAGTGAAATCCCCACAGAATTGGAAAGAATCCCGTACAAGATTGGTTCAGGTTCCGGTGGCGAGATCAAGCTTGACATCCGTGGTGAGAGCTACTCTCCCCAGGAGATCTCTGCAGCTGTACTGCAGAAGATGAAGAAGACAGCAGAGGACTACCTCGGTGAGCCTGTAACAGAAGCTGTGGTAACTGTCCCTGCATACTTTAATGATGCACAGCGCCAGGCTACCAAGGATGCAGGTAAGATTGCAGGCTTGGACGTCAAGCGTATTGTCAATGAGCCTACTGCCGCAGCTCTTGCCTATGGCATTGGAAAGGATGCGACCAAAGAAGAGAGAATTGCCGTGTATGACCTTGGAGGGGGAACTTTTGACATCTCCATCCTAGAACTGGGTGACGGCGTTTTTGAAGTCAAGGCTACCAATGGTGATACCCACCTCGGTGGTGATGACTTTGACCAGAGGATCATCGACTGGATGGCTTCTGAATTCAAGAAGGGACATGGCATAGACCTTACCAGCGACAAGATGGCCCTGCAGAGACTGCGAGAAGCAGCTGAGAAGGCAAAGGTAGAGCTCTCCACCTCGACCAGCACCGATATCAACCTGCCGTTCATCACAGCTGATGCATCAGGACCGAAGCACTTGGCAATGACTCTTTCACGCTCCAAGTTCGAACAGCTTGTTGCCGACCTGGTAGAGCGCTCCAAGGCCCCTGTTAAAAATGCTCTGCGCGATGCCGGTCTTACTGCAGCGGATATTGATGAGGTTATCCTCGTTGGTGGCTCCACCCGTATCCCGGCTGTACAGGCCCTTGTTCGTGAACTGTTTGGTAAGGAGCCCCATAAGGGTGTGAACCCTGATGAGGTTGTCGCCATGGGTGCTGCTATCCAGGGTGGTATTCTCGGTGGAGATGTCAAGGACGTCCTCTTGTTGGATGTGACCCCGCTCTCCCTCGGTATTGAGACCTTAGGTGGTGTAAATACTCGCCTGATCGAGCGCAATACAACCATCCCTACCCGCAAGAGCCAGATATTCTCTACAGCTGCCGATGGGCAGACTGCAGTGAGCATCCATGTCCTGCAAGGTGAGCGCGAGATGGCCTCCCAGAACAGAACATTGGGTAAGTTCGATCTTATCGGTATCCCTACCGCTCCTCGTGGAGTTCCTCAGATTGAGGTGACCTTTGACATCGATGCCAATGGTATTGTGCACGTATCTGCAAAGGATCTTGGTACTGGCAAGGAGCAGAAGATTCGTATCGAAAGCTCCTCGGGCCTGAACGAGGCTGAGATTGAGAAGATGGTTCGTGATGCTGAAATGCATGCTGAAGAGGACAAGAAGGAGCGCGCTCGAATTGACGCACGTAACGAGGCTGACAGCCTGGTCTACTCCACTGAGAAGTCTCTCAAGGAGTACGGGGATAAAATTAGCTCCGAGGACAAGGCAGCCATTGAGAGTTCCATCGCGGACCTGAAGACCTCTCTTGAGAACCAGGCCACTTCTGCAGAAGAGTTCAAGGCTAAGAGCGAAGCTCTCCAGCAGGCCGCCTACAAGTTGGCAGAAGAGGTGTATAAGAGCACTTCTGCACAGGAAGGTGGTGATCAGGAGCCTGAGTCCTCTGGTGATGAGCCCAAGAAGCACACCGGTAAGGACAATGTTGAAGATGCCGATTACGAAGTCGTAGACTAAGGTTTCG
>CAZPOJ010000044.1:0-19963 GCA_964588005.1 uncultured Sphaerochaeta sp. | reverse complement strand
ATGACTCTGAGAGTAAACAGTTGCTATTCAAGGAATTATAACCGGACAGTAGTGTCTCATTGTATCAAGTTTTTGTATCTGGAGAGAAACCAGGCTTTACAACGTCACAAAGATGATACCAGTAAAATCCTTCTGGTGAAAAGTGCCTTGTAAGCATCATAAGTTTAACCTTTGTGGAGTATGCAGGTTTGTCTTATAGGTTTTTCCTCCAAACAGAACGATGCCTCCCCATACCAGGGAAGGCATCTCCACATGCTCAGGCCTCATGACACAGGGATGTCCCCTTCTGCTATAGCCGCCCGATGAGATCTTTTTCTAAGAACGGACCTGCTTCACCTAATAAGGCCCTTGCACCTGGGAGGGTATCCCATACGTTCCATAACAATACACCTCGTGCCCTACCGCCTTCAGTATAGTAGATTACACCCTTTTTGAACGGGTCTTTCCAATCAGCGACAGTTTCCAGCTTACTGCTCAGTTCGCCCACAGCCTCATATCCCAGTTCGAAAAGATCGGTATAGAACATAGGCACATGGGTGTAGGTCTCATTCGCGCCTGCCATATTCCGCCCTGCCAGTTTCCCCATCTGGACAGCATTATCCTCATGTTCCACCCTCACACGCTTTGCAAGGGTAGTATGATAGAAATTAGCCACATCACCTGCCGCATAGATACCAGGGACTGAAGTTTGCAAATGTTCGTCAACAATAATTCCATTCTCAACCTTCAGACCAGCTTGCTCTGCAAGGTTTGTATTCGGCTGGATTCCAATTCCTGCTACGACACCATCAACTTCAAAAACCTGACCTGCTTTTGTACGGACTGATAGTTTTTTCCCTCTCTGCTCAAGGCTGGCAACACTATCTCCAGAAACAACTTCGACGCCCTTCTGTCGGTAGTAGTCAGTGATATAGTGGGACAGGTCTCTAGGATACACTCTTGAACCAATGCCCTGTTCTGGGAAGACCATAATTACTTTCTTGCCTACCATCGACAATGCAGCAGTAATTTCAGACCCGATGAAGCCGCCTCCGATCACAAGAAATGATTTTCCACTTTCACTCAACGCCCTCAAGCGTTGATAATCCTGCAAGCCACGGTAGTAAATGATCGTATCATCACCAAAGGGGAGACGATTTGGCGTACCTCCAGTGGCAATGAGCAGCGAATCATAGGAATAATCATCGCCTTTATCATCCTTGATAGTTTTGTCTTGGGTATTGAGATGGGTTGCCTTGCGTCCCAAGAACAACTCCGCCCCCAGGCTCTCTGTGTTGCACCAGATTTTCTCCAGGGGTTTTCCTTTCCACAGGTCCTTGGATAGCTTTGGCCTGATGTAAGGCGGGTCCGACTCAAGACTGATCATGCCGATCGACCCTTTCTTGTCCAATTCTCGAATACCGCGAACAGCGGCATCACCGCTAAGGCCTCCACCGATAATCATATATCTGTACTGTTTCATTGCTAACTCCTTATTGTTTGGTTTGGTTTAGCTCAATGCCACCCTCTTTTAGTATCTGTTCTGCCTATACAGAATACAAAGGGCATCAGGACTCCATATGTTTTTCCAGGTAATCCTTAAGTACGACGGCATTATTGTGTTCGGGGTCGTGGGCGGAAAAAAGCAGGGTCACCCTCCCCTGTTTGGAAGCCTCTACCAAAGGTTCCCAAGCACTGGGATTACTATCAAGCTCTGCACAATAACGGCTCTGGAACTCATCCCATTTGGCAGTTTCATGTCCAAACCAACGTCTCAAGTCTCCGCTAGGGGCGACATCCTTTAGCCACGCTTCCATGATCAGGTTCTCTTTGCTCATCCCTCGTGGCCATAATCGATCGACCAAATAACGCTCTCCATCGTCGGCGTCATAGGCTTCATACACGTTTTTTATGCGAATCATACATACCTCCTTCCTTTGGGCTAAAGCGTATCTTTTCCATCAATAGCTCTCAGATGAACTCTTCGTTGTAGGATGGTTAGGCTGGTAAGAGCCGGGAGGCGACCGAAAACTGATCGCCAGACGGTTCCATGAGTTGATTGCGATCACAGCTAACGTCAAGTCCACCAACTCCTTTTCCGTAAAATGCCTCGTTACCTCGTCGTATATCTCATCAGGGACATGATTTTCGCTGATCTTGGTAACAGCTTCAGTCCATAGGAGGGCCGCCCTCTCGCGTTCGCTGTAGAAAGGGGTCTCTCTCCAGGCGATCACTCCATAGAGGCGTTGCTCGCTCTCTCCCTGAGTGCGGGCATCCTTTGTATGCATGTCAATGCAAAAGGCGCACCCATTGATCTGGGAAGCACGAAGTTTAACCAGTTCCACTAGCTGTGGTTCCAGATCACTCCCTTTGATATATTCTTCCAGGTTGCTTAAGATAGCGACTCCTTCATTGCCAATTTTGGTATAATTGACACGACGCTGATCAGTTTTTACTTTTTCCATATGCATTACCTCCTTGCATTATGGTTTTGATATATAGTTGAAAAAGGATACCCAGAAACATCCTCCCTGACCCAAATCGGAGTATTTTCCCTTACGTCCAAGGCAATATCCTTGAGATGTTCCCCACTCTCCGACTGATAGCTCGGCAAGACCTCCGAAACAGGAACAGCGATGTGAGCAAGTTTCCATAAGCCTGGGTCCTGCACATGTTGGTCAAACACAATGAGGTCAATATCAATGGTGCGGGGAGCGTTCTTGTCCTTTATGCGCACCCTGCCCAGTTGCTCTTCCAAGGGGCGAAACACCTGCTCCTTGAGGCTTTCAACACCCAATGGTGTCAAAGCCAACAGAGCAGCATTGAGGAAGTTGGGACCTTTCGATCCCACTGCCTGGGACTCCCAGACAGAGGATGTTTGCAAAACAACCAGATGCTCATGCAAAAGCCTGACAGAGCGGGGAAGGTTATCCTCTGCGTTGATATTCGATCCTAGGAGTAAGCAGATAGTATGCTCTCTCATGGCAGGTCATCCTTGCTCCGTTCAATCTCTACGCCCACGGAACTTGAGAACCGTACCGCACCAGGCTTTTCAAGTTGTATGCGAACCTTCTGCACTCCCGGTTCTTCAAGGCATAGAAGAGCAATATCCGTTGCCAATGCTTCCACCGTATAGCGCTGGACACTCTCCACGTGCTTGAGCACCTTCTTCGCTACCGTCCGATAATTTACACTGTCGTGGATGTTGTCACTAATTCCGGCACTATGCAGGTCGGCGAACAGGACGACATTGATTATGATCTCCTGCGCTTTATCACGCTCCCAGTCATTGACGCCGATAATACCACGTCCAACCAGATTTCTAATAAAGATTTGATCCATAACTCCTCCTTGCTATAACAAGTGCCTCCCACCGTCGATGTAGAGAATCTCACCCGTTATGTATGTCGGCCCTGTTAACAGAAATACCAGTCCCTGATCGACTTCCTCCAACCTTGCCCAACGTCCTGAGGGAACTTTGTCCAAGATGTTCTGGTCCATACCCCCATCAGTCGGAGGAAGGACAGCTCCCAGCGCCAGGGCATTTACGGTTATCTCTGGAGCTAATGCAACAGCGAGAGAACGAGTCAGGGAAGCTAGGGCAGATTTACTGACGCTGTATGGCAGATGGTCCGCACCAGGGCGTGATACCCGCCAATCAAGCATGTTGATAATCCTTCCTTGCTCCCCGGGTGGCAGAGCTCGGGCAAATGCCTGACTGAGCAGGAAAGGAGCTGTCAGATTGATCGCCAGATGCCGGTTCCAATCCTCGAGGCTCGAGCTCTTCCAATCGAGTTTTTCAAAAATCGAGGCGTTGTTTACCAGACCTACCAATGGGCCATGCACGATGATTCGAGGAACCAGTGCCATAACCTGTTCCGGTAGCGAGAGGTCTGCTTGCAACGAGATGGCCTTTCTTCCAAGTGCCCTAACATCTAAACAAAGGCTTTCAGCCTCTGTGCGGGAGTGCAAGTAATGGACAGCCACATCGAAACCAGAGCGGGCAACCGCCAGCGCCAGTGAGCGACCTATCCTGTGAGATCCTCCGGTGATCAAGACAAATCTAGTGTTACCCATGGCGCTGTAACCCACAGGATGTGAAGAACTCCGAGCGAAGGGACGGATCCTCGGCATAGGAGCCCCGCCAGACAGTGGTACGCGTCAGCGGCGTAATTTCTCGCACCCCGCGCATCTCCATACAAAGATGATGGGCCTCAATGTAAATGGCAATCCCTTGGGGGTGTATTGCTGCTTCCAACATATCTGCAACCTCTTGCCCTATCCGCTCCTGGACGGCAAAACGCTTTGAGAAAAGTCGTACCAGTCGGGTAAGTTTGGAAATCCCGATAATGCTGTCATGTGCGATGTACCCCACATACACGGTTCCATGGAAGGGAAGAGCATGGTGTTCGCACAGGGCATAAAAGGGAATCGGTCCCTGTATTATCTGGCTCAGAGCACAACCCGTTACCTCATGGCATTCAGTATCAAAGGCCTTTACCAGCTTGGAATCACCGTCATACCCTTCTGTGGCATCAAACAACGCCTTGATGAAGCGTTTTGGGGTATCTTCGGTTGAGGGTGTGTTTAAATCCAAACCACATGCTGTAAAAATTTCTGCAGCATACCCTTCAAGCTTGGCGAACTGTTCAGCTGAAATATTTCTCTCTTGTAGTTTCATCGCTGCATGGTATGCAACAATATCAGGATCATCATTACTATTCATACTACCTACCTTTGTATGGGCCCATGGTCCCCACCCCTTGCGAAAAAAACCAGGATATCAGATCGTCAGAGCCATCAGCATCCCCTGTGTTGCAAGCCCATCTCTATCCGTGTCACTGTTCCCTTTCATTGCTCACAGGCCTATAAACATGTATATATGCACATACATTCATATATACATATATAAGGATATGTCTGTACTGTCAAGAAGAGACAGATGCATATTGGACAAATACATTGCACTCACCTTGCCGGCAGTTCTAAACAGCCATATAAGGGGGGCTCTTTATGGATTTGAGACTGTTGGCCTTAACCCATCTGCCCCTGGCAGGAACCCTTGTCTTGAGTAGCAGGAAATAGCACTCCATGGATTTGACAGATACGTACGTTTCAAAAGTACAGTTAATTGATAATTAATAATAAACATTGATAGTTATACCTCTTGATTATTAGGTATTACTGCCTACTGATTGACAATAGTTTACTTCTGAATGATGATTGTATCCACGACAAATGCTCTGAGTTACCAGAATCCTTCAAGGCATATGATCGCTTACCCATGCACAAAGCACAGCCATAAGCCGAACAAACGAAGAACAACCCTATCCCTTGTCAATGCAAGGACTTTGCTCATATTTAGTTGAAATGCTGGGGGACATCTCCCCTAAAGGAAAAGATATGAAGAGAACGTTATTGGTACTCATACTTATTGTATGTAGCTTGTTTGCACTGTCAGCATCGAGATACAATCGAGCCGATGGTTTTGGCATTGGTCTAAGTGCAGGGTATCCCGTTGCTGGGCTTGCCTTGAAATATGGAGTGGGAAATTCCCGATTTGTGGGTACGGTGGGGTATAATTATAATAATAACTTTGCTGTTGAAGCTGGAGTTCAATATGATTTATCCCATTCCAATTCAAATAGGTCTCCATTGTATCTGAATATTGGCATTACAGGCACTGCCAATTTCAATCCTGAATTCAACTTCTTTTCGATAAACGTGCCACTTGGATTATCCTATTATTTCATGAATGCCCCTATCGAGCTATTTTTGAAACTAGCACCTGGAATAAGAATTTCCGCAAATAACACGGTTGATTCTGACTTTGGGGCAGCCGTTGGCATCCTGTTTTATGTTAACTGATAAGCAGACAGTATAAAACTGCTGAAATCTTGTTGCACTAAAATACAATATTGATAGTATTTCTTGGTAATACGCCAAAATTACAACACCATATCGCTAATAGTCTTATTGACAGTCCCCTATTCCCTTGCGATACTATAGGAAATATCAATATTGTTGCACTTCGCAACATTTCAACATCTATACAGAGGAGTTACCCTCTTGATGAAGACCCACCGGTATATCCTAGCAATAGGGCCAGCGCTCCTGTTAGCAGTCATCTGTCTGCTTATACCCCTAATTGTCACCATCCTGCCCAGTTTCTTCACCCCTTCCTTCAGCATCTCATCCTACATAGACTTTTTTAAGGACCCTTTCTTCAGGACAATCTTCTATCGTTCCATCCGTCTCTCAGTCATAACCACCCTCATCTGCATGGCCATTGGGCTTCCTACCTCGTATTACATCAGTCTCAGACGAGAGAAGACCCGTAGGCTCCTACTCTCCCTAATCATGTTCCCCCTACTTACTAACGCTGTGGTGAGAGGCTTTGCTTGGATCAGCATCCTTGGCAGAAATGGCCTCATCAACCAATTCTTCCTAACGCTAGGCGTAATAGAAGAGCCAATGAGGATGCTCTATACAGACTTTGCCATAGTCATCGGATCGGTGTATCTCTTCCTTCCTGTCATGATATCCACCCTCACCTCGGTGATGGAAGGCATCGGAGACGATGTAGTTGAAGCCGCCTACAGTCTTGGCTGTTCACCTACGCTGACTTTCTTCAAGGTCATCATTCCCCTCTCCTTCTCAGGCCTATTAGTAGCTTCAGTCTTGGTCTTCTCAGGGACCATCAGCGCATATACCACCCCCACCCTCTTGGGTGGAAATCAGAATATGATGCTTGCTTCTCTACTCTACCAACAATCGAACACCCTCTCCAACTGGTCGACGTCAGCAGTCATCGCCTTCATTATGATTCTGATAAGCCTAGGGGTCATGAAACTTTTCAACATCCTTGCTGCTAAGATCGACAAAAGGGAGGTTGAACATGTATAAACACCGCCTCATAACCGTTATTGCCTTCCTTACCTTTACGTTTATTTTCCTCCCTCTGATTTTGATCATCGTTACCTCCTTCAACAGTGCCGACACCATCTCACTCCCACTCGATGGATTTAGCTTGCAGTGGTTTGCAAAAGTCTTCAAATCACGATCGCTGGTCCAAAGCTTTAAAAACAGCCTTACCTTGGCCCTTGTTTCCTCAACGATAGGGATAGGAATAGGCTTGCTAGCGGCCCTAGCAATCGTGAAGAAACCTTCGAAGCTCAGCAATGCCCTCCTCTCCATATTCCTCTCCCCGTCCTTAATCCCAGGCATTGTCATCGGTTATGTGCTGTTTCATTTCCTGGTGGTCTCCCTGCAGATCCCCCTGAATATGGCTTTGATACTAGGACACCTTCTGGTAGTCCTGCCCTACTGTGTCAGAATAATCTGTGCAAGCCTGAAGGAGATTGACGAAAGCATGGAGGAAGCGGCACGAACCCTCGGGTGTCCCCCCATGAAGGCCTTTATCCTAGTAGTACTTCCTAATCTTCGCCCAGCCATTATCTCGGCCTTCATGCTCTCGTTCATCAATTCCTTCAACAACATTCCTGTATCCATGTACCTTAAGGGACCTGGGATGAACACCCTACCCTATTCCATGATGAACCATATAGAGTACAACTTCGATCCTACGGTGAGCGCCCTATCGGTTATGCTGATGGGAATGACACTTGTCTTCATGGCCCTAATAGACCGTTCAATGAATGCCCGACAGACAAAGACCAAACTAGTGAAAGGGGAATAAGCATGCACTTCGGAGAACTGCGCCACATTGATGTTACCTACGATAAGAAAAACCTTGTCCTTTCCGACTTGAACCTGGACATACATAAAGGCGAGCTTCTCTCCCTGCTTGGTCCCTCTGGCTGTGGCAAGACCACAACGCTTCGGGTTATTGCAGGCCTCATCAACACTGTAGGGGGGACATTTACCCTCGACGGGGAAAATATGACTCACATTCCTGTGCATAAACGTGACTTCGGGATGGTATTCCAGAGCTATGCACTGTTCCCCCACCTCACGGTCTTTGACAATATCGCCTTTGGTCTGCGCCAACGCAATCTTGCGAAGGACATCGTCCCCTCCCAAGTGGGCAAGATGATGGAAATCTGTGGTATCAGCGGGTATGAACAGCGGTTTCCCAAGCAACTCTCCGGTGGACAACGCCAACGGGTGGCCCTTGCTCGCGCCTTGGTGATTGAACCCAAACTACTCTTGCTTGACGAACCACTATCCAATCTTGATGCCCAGCTGAGGGTGCAGATGCGATCCTCAATCAAACGGATACAGCAGGAACTGGGGATATCGACTATCTTTGTCACCCATGACCAAGAAGAGTGCTTCTCCATCTCTGACCGTGTAGCCATCATGGATAAAGGGAAGATTGAGCAGTGTGACAATCCGCAGACCATCTATTCCAATCCAGCCTGTGAGACCATCGCCCGCTTTGTTGGCTTTAGGAACTTTTTTCCTGTAGTCCTTGCAAAAAGGCTCAACCTAACGATCCCCCAATCAAAGAAGGAAGCCAAGTCCTTCTGCATCAGACCGGAAAAGATCGAACTTACGTCCCCTCTACAAGCATCCCTGCAAGGGGTGGTTGAAGTAAGGACGTACCTAGGGGAGAGCTACCAGTATGAAATACAAACAGACCATGGGATGGTAGCGCTCTCCAGCACACGCCTGCCTGCAATATCGGTGGGGGAGATGGTAGGTCTGCACTTTCCCCAGAATAATTTGGTGTTTATAGACCGTTAGCCGGTCGATACGCTTCTGCCGGATGGCGGAATGATACAGGGAGGAACATATGAAAAAGTTACAAGTGCTCGCAGTAGGAGTATTGGTACTCCTGACAATGACTACAATCTTTGGTGCAGGTGCCACTGAATCGAAACCAAAAGAGCTCATCGTATCCACATGGGGACTCTCTGAGGATGCACTCTGGTCAGAGGTCTATGAACCCTTTGAAAAACAGTACAACGTCAAAATTGTTCTCGATACAGGCAATGCCCAGGAACGTTATACTAAGCTCAAGAGCGATCCCAACACCAAGATAGACGTCATAGAACTGTCGCAGAAGAATACTGCTGACGGTGTTGCTGATGGTCTGTTTGCCAATCTCACTGCACAGGAACTGAAAGAGTATGCCTCTCTCATTCCCGGAGCCAAAGCCCTGGTCGACAGCGGATCGGGAGCTCCGTATACGGTAAACAGTATCGGCATCATCTATAATCCGAAAACTGCCGGAATGACCATCGACAGCTGGGATGACCTGTGGAATCCTGCATTGAAAGGTAAGATATCCGTCCCCGATATTACTACAACCTTTGGCCCAGCCTTTCTGGTAATGTGTAGCGATGTCAAAGGTGTGGACTTTACCAGTGACAAGGGAGAAGCTGCGTTCAAGGCCCTTGAGGAGCTGAAGCCCAATGTGTTGAGAACCTATGCGCGTTCCTCAGATGCGGCATCCTTGTTTAGCAACGGGGAGATTTCAGTTGCTATTGTCGGGGACTTCGGTGTTCCAGTAATTTCCAAGGCTGATCCAGATGCAATCTATTTTGTTCCTGAATCTGGTACGTATGCCAACTTCAACGTGATCAATATTGCAAAAAGAACAGAGAACCGTGACTTGGCTGTCGCCTACATAAACTACCGTCAAAACGCAGAGACCGAGATGAGAACCGCTAAGGCCCTCAATGAAGCACCGGTAAATGTAAAAGTTAAGCTGACTGCAGAATTGGCAGAAAACAAGACTGTAGGGGATATTGCAGATCGCGCAAAAATGGTTGACTTTACTGCAGTCAATCCGCTGATGAACTCTTGGGTTGATCGGTTCAATCGCTTGATGAACAAATGAGCATGGCTAAACTTGAAAACATCTGGCTGTACAATACAGCCTACCAAAGCTTCGATTGGGGTGCAGTATCGTTTGATAGGACGATTACGCATGTAGATAGACGCTTTGATGAGGCAGGGGGTGAGGGTCTTTACCTCATCCCAGGCCTCGTTGACATCCACATGCATATCGAATCCTCTATGACCACCCCGACGGAGTTTTCAAATGCTGTGCTTCCTCATGGCACTACGACAGTTGTCGCAGACTGCCATGAGGTGGCCAATGTCTTTGGTGCAGATGGTCTCGCAGACTTCATGGACTTGCCCTCGGTCATTGATATTTTCTATGCTATCCCCTCCAGCGTGCCCTCAACCTCAAAGGAGCTGGAAACAAGTTTTGGTTCCATAGATGCCCAAGAGGTAGAAGAACTGTGTAAAAGGGATGATATCATCGCCCTCGGGGAGATTATGAATGCCAACGACCTCTTCAGCGAGGGAGAAAACAGGACCAAACGCATCATCGAAACCTTCAGGAAGTATAAGAGTCACTGCCCCATCGAAGGGCACTGTCCAAAAATTACAGCCGAACAGCTCTCCATGTTCATTGCACAAGGTGTCGACTCCGACCACACTCACCAGAGTCCTGCATCAATCAGGGAGAAAGCCTCGGCTGGGATGTTTCTCGAAATCCAGAACAAAAGCATCGATGCAGAGACTATCAAGGCTCTTTCTGATCCACACCTGCAGGACAAGTTCTGCTTCTGTACCGATGACATCATGCCGGACGTGCTCTTCAGAGACGGCCATCTTGATGCAGTGCTTAGGAATGCCATAGCCTCAGGCATGCAACCCCTTCAGGCTATCTATGCTGCAACCCATACCCCTGCGATGAGAATGCGCCTCTTTGACCGTGGCCAGATAGCCCCCGGCAAACTCGCTGATTTCATCCTGCTGGACGACGTAAAAACCTTACACATCCACTCAGTCTATAAAGCGGGGAAAAAGGTGTACGATGCAAAACAAGGTTTGCTAGCCCGCCTTCCAGTTCCCCACATTAAGGGAAAATACTTAGAGTCCTGCCGAAGGATTCCTGTCACGGTAGCGGAGTTTGATATCTCACTTCCCGTAGGGAAGAGGGATATCCTCGTCATAGAGCGTGAGGAAAAGACTACTTTCACCAAATTCGCAAAGCAGACGGTTGTCAGCAAGAACGGTACCCTCAACTTTGCTTCCTATGGTCTGAGTTTGCTCGCTGTGGTTGAGCGCTACGGGAATAATGCTCCTATCATACCCGCCTTCATGAACAACGGTCTGACCACCCCTGGCGCCATCTGTAGCTCCTGGGCTCATGACAGCCATAATCTGCTTGTATTGGCCACCAGTGTGGACCTAGCTGTACGTGCAGTTAATCTCGTCCTAAGAAACCAAGGGGGGATTGCCCTCGTTGATGATGAGACAGAGTATTTTGTCCCCCTTACCTATGGAGGCATTGTCTCACTCGAACCCATGCAAATTCTCGCTGAGCGTATCATGCATGTACGCACTTGGCTTCGAAGCCATGGCTATCACGCACAAGAAGAGGTGATGAACTTTGCAGTCCTCGCCCTTCCGGTCTCTCCAGCGTTGAAGATCAGCGACAAAGGCCTTGTTGATGTGGTCAACAAGACCCTAGTCGACTGGAGAACGCATTGGAAGTAGCACTATGAACTTGTCTTTCCGGCATGCAATGATACTAACTGAGGACAAGAACCAAACCATCATAGAAGATGGAGCCTTGGTCATCGAGGGCCAAGCAATTGCATTCATCGGCCCTGATGAAACCTTGCCCGCAAGGTATGCATCATTTGAGATGCTCGATTGCACTGACTGCCTGCTCCTGCCCTCCCTCATAAACTGCCATACCCATACGGGCATGGTTGCTTTTCGGAGTCTTGGCGATGATATTGCTGACCGTCTCCGACGCTTCCTGCTTCCTTTGGAAAGGTCTTGTATGACAGAACGCCTGGCATCTTCTTCAGCATCCTTAGCCATAGCAGAGATGCAACTGGCAGGGATCGGCTCTGCTGTGGACATGTATTATTATGAGAAAACCATAGCCCACATAGCCTCTAAGATGGGATTCCGCCTTTTTGGGGGGGAAACCATCATGGAGGGGAGCCCATGCAACAGCAAAACTGCAGCGCAAGGGCTCAGCTATGCTGAGGATTTGCGTGAATCAGAAAAAAACAATCCTTACTATCAAACAGTATATGCCCCTCATGCCCCCTATAGCGTGAGCGGTTCCACACTCAAAACAGTCCATGAACTGGCACACAGGCATCAAACCAAGTGGACAATGCACCTTTCAGAGATGGATTTTGAACTTGAGCAGTTCGCCCTGCAACATCAGATGACACCGATAGGGTACCTAGAACACCTGGGTATTCTGGATGACCATCTTCTTGCAGTCCACTGCATCCACACCACCGATGAGGATCTTGCTCTGCTTGCAAAGCGCCATACAACCGTTGTCCACTGCCCCGGTGCAAATGCCAAGGCTGGAAAAGGTGTTGCCAGAGTGCACGACATGATACGACTGGGCATACAAGTCTGCCTGGGAACCGATGGGCCTTCCAGTGGAAACACTCTTGAACTGTTCACACAGATGAAGCTATGTGCCATTCTACAGAAGAATGCACAAAATGATCGCACCTTGCTGAAAGCTAGAGAAGTTGTACCGATGGCAACCAGCATCGCTGCCAAGGCCCTTGGGATGGGAGACTCTCTAGGTAGCCTGGAAGTGGGAAAACAAGCCGATATCCTGGTCCTTGGGTTGGATGGGCCCAATACCACCCCTTGCTTCGATCCCTACTCGACGCTTGTCTACAGTGCAGGGGTTCAAAATGTACGTCATCTCTTTACTAGGGGGGAATGGGTAGTCAAGGACCAGCAACTAACGAAAAGCAACCTCAAGGATTTGAGGAAGCAGTTTATAGAGATTGCACAACCCTTCTTTGCAGAGGCAAAGAAAAGGCTGCGAGAAACTCAATGACTATGGGATTAAATAGCCCCTGAATGTACCTTCCCCAAGCAAGCCCAAGTGGACGATTATATCTCTCCATAGGAAGTCTCCTTCCCAATGAGACCAGAGGATACCACGACTCTGGTATATAGCCAGTTTTCCATGCTGTATGCTAGATGTATCTTAATCCTTGCCTCCCCTTGTATTTCCTTCCATATATTTGCCCTATGACCCGGTATATTTTTATCATTTTCCTCAGAAAATCAATCCATCATTATCCTATGATATATGATACAATACGGGGAGAATGGAGGAAAACAATGAGAGAGATGCAGTACAAACCACTAGGAAAGACAGGGATACAGGTTTCTGAACTCTGTTTTGGCACCATGTCCTTTGGAGGCCGGGCTGACAAGGCAACTTCCAAGGAGATGTACCGGGCGTGTCGAGAGAGAGGGATCAACTTCTTCGACTCGGCCAATGTCTACCAAAAAGGGGTTGCCGAGGAGTACCTAGGTGAGTTCATACGTGACGAGCGGCACAGTGTGGTCATCACCACAAAAGGAGGCTCGCCGATGTCCACAGCTCCTAATGGCAGCGGATGTGGACGAAAGCATCTTGCGCAATCCTTACACGATAGTCTAAAAAGGTTGCAGACTGACTATGTCGACCTCTATTTCATCCATCGTTTCGATCCTATGACTCCTTTTGAAGAGGTCCTTCGGACCCTTGATGACTTTGTCTCACAAGGGAAAGTCCTCTCGGTCGGGCTCAGCAATCATGCAGCCTGGCAGATAGCAAAGATGCAGGGGGTAGGAAAGCTGCACAACCTGACATCCTTACACTGCATACAGCCGATGTACAACATAGCCAAGCGACAGGCCGAGGTCGAGATTCTCCCCCTCGCACAAGAAGAGAACCTTGGAGTCATCAGCTACAGCCCCCTTGGAGGCGGTCTGCTGACAGGGCGTTATGTCGAGGGCTCAAAACCCTTTGGTCGTCTGGTTGAAAACGAACGGTACCAAATGCGCTACGGAGGCGAGTTCTACAAAACACTGGCGACTAACTTTACCCTCCTTGCAAAAGAGAGGGGACTCTCCCCTGTCAGTCTGGCTGTTGCTTGGGTAGCATCCAATCCTGCCATCACCGCCCCCATTATCGGAGCGGCCAATGTAGGGCAACTGAAAGACTCCTTGGCCTCCCTTGAGGTAGAGATGGATGAGACACTCAAAGTGGCAATCGATGCCATCAGCCCCCCACCTCCACCGGCCACCGATCGAAGCGAGGAAAGGATAGCGCCATAGGGCTTTGCTATAACAAAGAATCTAGCTAAAACGCCTGAATTAGGGCGTTTTGGGTAAAATTTCATCGATTACTTTTGTACAATCATCTATTCATGCTCTATACTATTGAGAATAAAGGGGGAGGAACTGTGAAAATCCAAAAACAACAAGCAATGCGTAATGTCCTATATGCTCTCGCACCGCTATGCCTTGCATCTATCTATTTCTTTGGCTGGCGTTTCATCGCTGTCTTTGTGGTGGTGGGAGTTGCCGGACTTTTGAGCGAGTGGTTCATGTCCAAGCGATATGGCTTCAAGGTTACAGAATCGCTGTTCGTATCATGCACCCTGTTCGCACTCTCCCTGCCTCCAACCATACCCTTGTGGATAGCGGCATTAGGAATCGCCTTTGGTATCATCTTCGGCAAAATGATATTCGGTGGCTTCGGAAGGAATATATTCAACCCTGCCATCACAGCCCGTGCCTTCATCTATATCAGCTTTGGTGTCCCGATGACAGCAGCCTTCGTTGGTAATGCCACAAGCATCAGCTGGTTTCCAGCGGGCTTCGGCTCATGGCTTACCCATGCCGACAGTGTGTCGGCAGCGACCCCCCTCTTCACCAAGGATGTACCGCTATTGGACATGCTCTTTGGATTTACCAGCGGATCCTTTGGTGAGACAAGTGCCATCCTTATCCTTCTTGGAGGGCTGTTCATCATCTATAAGAAGTCAGCCAACTGGAAGATAGTCACCGCTTCGATAGGATCATTCCTGCTCTTGCAAACGGTCTTCTGGGCTACCGGGTTACAAATAGCAACCGAAAGCGGCCTGCACCCTGTTGCCAACCCACTTGCTGCCCTCTTGGGAGGCAGTTTCCTCTTTGCCGCATTCTTCATGATTACCGACCCGGTTTCCGCATCCCAATCGACAAATGCAGGGAGGTGGATCTACGGAGCTATGTTCGGCATCCTCACCGTCCTTATTCGAACCTTCTCCACTTGGGTCGAAGGTGTCACCTTCGCCATACTACTGGCCAATATGTTCGCTCCCCTGCTTGATACTCTGCTCAAGAACGCCAAGGCAAAGAAAAAGCTCAAGGCAGCAGCAAAGGCAGGTGCAGCATGAAAGCACAAGCGACGTTCTATAAAAAGCGTATCTACCCTTTGTTCTTCATGTTCTTGGTGACAGTGGTTTGCATCCTTGTCACCTCAGGCCTCTACCTGTCCACCTTGGACAAGGCAATGGCAAACGAACTCTCCTTTGAACGAAGGGCCATACTCGATGCCGGAGGACTGGACTATACACCCACTACAGAAGGCATCGAGCAAACCTATAAAGAAAAGGTTCAGGAAGAGGATGGGGGTAGCTACTACACCGCACAAAGCTCTGAAGGCAAGCGCTATATCCTTCCCATGCAGGGCCCCGGGCTCTGGGGAACCATAGCCATTATGGTAGGGTTGGAAGAGGACCTCACGACATTTTCCGGCCTTGCAATAGTGAGTCAGAACGAAACACCCGGTCTGGGAGGCCGCATTGAAGAGCCTTGGTTTACCTCCCAGTTCCAAGGGAAGAAGTCACCGTTTACCCTGGTGAATGAGGGTACGGCAGACGCTCCCAATGAGGTCGATGCCATAACCGGAGCAACGCGCACCTCAGAGTATTTCAGAAACCTGGCTAACCGCGCTTCAACCGACGCCAAGCGCATCATCAGAGGAGAGTAATATGGCCAAGAGTAAATTACGAAAGACCTTTATAGAACCCTTGGGCAAGAACAACCCTGTCTTTGTCCAGATTCTGGGCATCTGTTCCACCCTAGCGGTAACCAACAAGTTGCAGAACACCATGGTGATGGTCCTAGGGGTCATGTTCACCACGGCCCTATCAAGCTGGACGATATCGCTGCTGCGCAACCATATACCCTCACGTATCCGCATGATGGTGGAGACCATGGTAATCGCCACGTTTGTCATCATTGTCGACATCGTGCTGAAGGCCTTCTACCCTGAGATGTGGAAACAGCTCGGGCCATATGTCGGGCTGATAATAACCAACTGCATCATCATGGGGAGGATTGAGGCCTTTGCCCTGCAGAACAAACCGATGCTCTCACTCGTGGACGGCCTGGCCTCAGGTTTGGGCTATGCCTACGTGCTGTTGGCCATCGCCTTTATCAGGGAGCTGCTGGGTACCGGCAGCCTCTGGGGATACCAGATCCTAGGATCCTGGTGGACCAACTGGTCCATCATGATCATGCCACCCGGAGGATTCTTCGTGCTGGCGATCTTTATCTGGATCGTCCGTGAAACCATCATGAAGGAGGAGAAAGCATGAACGAATCAATAATGCCCTTTGCAGTCTTTTTTGCTTCGATTTTCACTGGTAACATCCTGCTTACCAACTATCTTGGAATGTGCTCGTTCCTCTCAGTCTCCAAAGAACTGAAGACCTCCACAGGCTTGGGTGTGGCAGTCATCTTTGTAATGGCCACCACCACTCCGTTGAACTGGCTGGTCTACCAGCATCTGCTCATACCCTTCGGCTTGGAATACCTGCGTTTCATTGTCTTCATCATCGTCATTGCTGCCTTTGTGCAGCTGACTGAGATGACCATCGAGCGCTACAGCGAACCGCTCTACCAATCCCTGGGAATATTCTTGCCTCTCATTACAGTCAACTGTGCAATCCTCGGCGTGAGTCTATTCATGGTCATCCGTGAGTACACCTTCCTCACCTCCTTCCTCTTCGGTCTGGGTAGTGGCATCGGCTGGTTCATCGCCATCATCGCAATGGCAGGCATCCGGCAGAAACTAAAAAACGCCAAAATCCCCCCAGGACTTGAAGGACCTGGAATAACACTGATAATCGCCGGATTCATGGCCATGGCCTTTATGGGTTTTTCTGGCATGATAGCCATATCCTAAGGAGCCCATGATGATAACAACACTCTTGATAAGCATCGGCATCATAAGCCTCATATCTGTATTCCTGGCCATCCTGATGGTCATCGCTGATGCCACAATAGGCAACTATGGAATAGTGAAGATATCTGTTAACGATGGAACAAAGGAGTTCGAGGTAGAAGGGGGGCAACCCCTACTTAGGGCTTTGAATCAGGAAGGGGTCTTCATCCCCTCCGCCTGTGGCGGACGGGGCTCCTGTGGCTTGTGCAAGGTGCAGGTCGTAGAAGGAGGAGGAGAGTATCTTCCGACAGAACTGCCCTGGATATCAGACGAAGAGAAAAAACTGCATGTCAGGCTATCTTGCCAGTTCAAGGTAAAACAAGACGTAGCCATTGTCATCCCGGAGGAGCTCTTCCTCGTCAAGGAGTTCGCTACCGTGGTAGAGAGCATCCGCGACCTCACCCATGACATCAAGGAAGTGAGACTGCTTTTGAAAGAACCTGCCTCAATAACAACCAAGGCAGGACAGTACATTCAGTTTGAAGTACCCGAATATGGGGATATGGATGAAAGCGTCTATCGTGCCTACTCCATGGCGTCCCCCCCTGGAGACAACACCCACGTTGAGCTGGAGGTCCGTCTGGTCCCCAATGGCATCTGCACCACGTATGTGCATGAACATCTCAAGGAAGGGGACAGTGTCACCATCAACGGCCCGTATGGAGACTTCTTCCTCAGGGAGACAGACAATAACATCATCTTCATTGCAGGAGGTTCGGGCATGGCTCCCATCAAGAGCATCCTCTTGGACATGGAGGCAAAAGGTAGTAAACGCAAGGCTACATACTTCTTTGGCGCACGCTCTAAGCGTGACCTCTTCCTGTTGGATGAGATGCGAGCTTTGGAAGAGAAAATGCCTAATTTCAAGTTCGTTCCAGCCTTAAGCGAACCCCTAGAAGAGGATAAGTGGGAAGGTGAAGTGGGACTCATCACCGATGTGGTGCGCAGAATGGTAGAAGAGGCGCCCTCCAGCGAAGCCTATCTCTGTGGAAGCCCCGGTATGATCGATGCCTGCATAAATGTCCTCAACGAACTGAAAGTTCCCGAAGAGAATATCTTCTACGACAAATTCTCATGACCAGAAGGAGCCAACCATGAAACAGACACCTGAATTTGATAGGATACAAGAAGAAATGAAGCCGGGCGTCATCGCCCTTGACGGGTTTCTTGGTGACGACAAGCGCAAACTGATAGATATCATTGCAAGTGATAACACAAGAGTGCGCAAACTCAACAGGACCCACGAGGATATCGCCGCTAAGATGATACATTTCAAGGAACTTGGAAAGGCAGGATTGGGAGAGTTCATCACCTTGGATGACCACTTTGAAGTCAAGGTCGAATCCGTGCGAGGACTGCTGCCCTCCCCCTTCGGAGGTCCGGGTATGTATGGGAAGATCAACACAACGGTGGTGAATAAGAAGCTAGACCGTCAGATAGTCTATACAGACCTGCATATCCACTTTATCGCTGACCATGCCTTCTATGAGGGCAAAGGCTCCCCGTTCAGACTGGAGCCAGAGGACTTGGTCACCATACTAGAGGTCCCTGAAGCAGAGGAATAACCCTCAGCCCCCTCACCCCTCTTTGGGTAACCAGACCAGCAAGGCGAGCAGTCCACAAATGGCTGAGACAATGAGTATTCCCAGTCCTACCCCAAACAAGGATGAGAACAGCCCTAGCAACAAGGCAATAGCGGCAGCGACCAAGGACTCTGCCTGCGACTCCACCGATAAGGCGGAAGCAAGCGAGTCCTGGTTCATGCGCTCACTCACATAGGTGATGCCCATGGGTTTTCGCAAATTCTCCAATACATAGATACCCAGATAGAGCACTACAGCAACGACAACCCACGTAAGGTGAAGGAAGATGCCGCTGAGCAACCCCAAGGTGATGCCCAGCAGCATCGTCAGGTTCAAGGGTGTAGAAAGATGTCCGAAGCGTCGGGCAAACCTTCCTGAACGGCTGGAGACAAAGGCTGTGGCACCATAGAGCACCGCATAGACAAGGCCGACCATAAGGGCGGTTCTCTTTTCGTCGCCAAAGCTCAAGAGTATCGGCAGACTCAACGCTAGGGTCTTAAGAATTGGCTGCAGGTAGTCCTTGCAAGCCTTGTAGTACCCGCTGTAGAGGGACTGGTTGGCAATGGTCCTCATCAGGCGGGGGTCCTTGATGCTGGAGATCAGGGAACGCAGCACCGTCATGAACACCTCAGAGACCTTGCGCTCGTCTGTGTGGTGGGGTCCGTCTAGGTTCTTGGGATACGAAAGAATAAGGAAGAGGTTCAAGGTGTACGGTATGGTCGTAAACAAGAACACAGACTTGTACGAGCCCTGCCAGAATACCAGAACAGCGGCGACAAGCGCTGATAGCGCTGATCCCCACTGGGACCAAGCACGGGTATGACCATAGTAGTAGGTACGCTGGGAGTCCCACCCCTTTGAGTGCAGGTAGTCGAAGATCATGGCCTTATGGGTCCCGGTACGAAAGGCATCCCCAAAGGCAAAGGTTATCATGGCGAAGAAAAGTAAAAAGTAGGATGAGACTGCATAAAAGATCAGAAAGGAGAGGATGTAGGAGAGCAGGGAGAAGACCATCGTCAAGCGCCTCCCAACGGTATCGGCCAGCAAGCCTGAAGGGATTTCCAGAATATTGATGCTGATCTCCCGAGCGGCATAGAGCGTCCCTATCTCAAGGTAGGAGAGCCCCTTGCCTAGAAGAATCAACAAGAGGAACGGTTCAAAGAACCTCAAATTTTTCAAAAATCCATACATGCAGAACTTGAAGTACTGCACGTTCTTATCAAATATCTGTTCGATCGATTTGTGTCCCACGGATGCTGCCCCCTAGGCTTGGTAAGATGTATGGTAATCCTTCTGGGGGGTATTGTCAGTAAAAAAGTGGATACGATACTCTCAACGGACCAGGTTTATTTCTAAGTATTGCATTATA
>CAZPOJ010000043.1:0-19991 GCA_964588005.1 uncultured Sphaerochaeta sp. | reverse complement strand
GAGCGAAGTGCCCTGGTAAAGGAGTTGTATAGTCTTGAGGATTGGATTGAGTGATTATAGGCTTATTCCTTGGTGGCCGTAGTACTATGCCTCAGAGACTTCAATAACCCAAATGATTAGGAATTGTGCAAGCGGGTGACCGTATAAGAATATGTTTGTGTTAGGATATTATTACAAGCAATACAAAAGGATATGTAAGTTTTTTTACAGATACTCCTACCTTCATTGTACAAACACTTCAGTTACCATCAGAAGAAACCGTTTCAGCAACGGTGCATTGCATCTCCAAAACCTTGAAAAGGTGTATCGATACTACTCTACAGTATCTTGAAGATGTGTATGATGATGCAGATATACATCCATGAAATCGGGAGAGCCGCACAATGAAAAGAAAGATATATGCCGATATGGTGAAATGGAAACAGGAAGATGACGGACGATCAGCATTGCTTATTAGTGGGGCTCATTGCGTAGGGAAGAGTTATATCGCAGAGGAATTTGCTAAGGCTGAGTACAAAACCCATATCATGATCGACTTCAACCGTGTCAGCAAAGAGGTTACGGACCTTTTTCTCAACTACCTGGAAGATCTGGATACATTCTTCTTGTACATTTCAAACTACTATAATGTAAAGCTACATGAACGGGAAACGTTGATTATCCTTGATGAGGTGCAGCTCTTTCCAAGAGCACGAGCGGCTATCAAGTATCTTGTAGCGGACGGTCGGTATGATTATATCGAAACCGGTTCCCTCATGAGCATAAAGAAGAATGTACAGGACATTGTCATCCCTTTATAAGAACGTCACCTAGGCATGTATCCTTTGGATTTTGAGGAATTTCTGTGGGCTCTTGGACATGATACGCTGATGGACCTCATTAGGAAGTGTTTTAAAGATACGAAGCCGTTAGGACAAGCCCTTCATCGAAAAGCTATGGATTATTTCAGGCAGTATCTCATTGTGGGGGGAATGCCCCAAGCAGTTGAAGCGTATGTGGCTACCCGTGACTTTGCCAGGGTGGACCGGGTAAAACGGGATATTCTCACACTCTACCGTGCCGACATTGTGAAACACGCCGAAGGCTATGAGATGAAGGTTGCACAGATCTTCGACGATATTCCTGCACAACTCCAAAAGCACGATAGAAAATTCAGGCTGTCGTCATTGAAAAAAGAAGCACGTATGCGAGACTATGAAGACGCTATGTTCTGGTTGAGTGATGCCATGATCGTAAACATGTGTTACAACTCCACCTCCCCTGATATTGGATTGAGACTTAACATGGACCGCCTGACGCTCAAATGCTATATGGCGGATACAGGGCTTCTTATCAGTCATGCCTTCGACGAAAAGGGTATTGTAGGTGAGGAGATCTATTAAAAGATCCTCTTTGACAAGGTGGAGACCAATCTGGGGATGATAGTGGAAAATATTATCGCGCAGATGTTGGTCGCAAGCGGTCACAAGCTCTATTTCTATTCCAACTCATCCCGTGATGATGCCTCGTCTCGCATGGAGATCGATTTCTTAATAGCAAAGAGCAAGATCAGCAACAGGCACAACATCTCGCCAATAGAGGTGAAGTCTGGCAAGCAGTACACGTTGGGGTCACTGAACAAGTTCAGGACGAAGTATGCTCAGCAACTGCATACCCCCTATGTGCTGCATACAAGTGATGTGAAAGAGGAGGAGGGCATAGTCTATCTACCTCTGTATATGACTCCGTTATTGTAACAACGTGTCCACTGACAAGAACAACCCCGAAGTTTTGGCACCACTACATCTTCCTACAAGCCTACAACCGCTAATCATAGAGCTTCCTGCCCGCACAACAGAGGTGGCTGTCGTTCTGTTTCCCCATGAGGCTATAGAACGCCCCCGTCCCCTTGCTACCAAACATCTGGCCTACTCAGTTCTAGGTGCCCATATGCATGAGCGCATTGCAAACACTCACGCTTGATCCTAAAACAAATAAGTCATTATTCGTCAAATGTCTATCCCAGTACTTGAGAGTTCTGTGTGATACTGGCAATATAGGCGTAGGATTAATCTCAGATCTCTCTTGAAGCCTTCTTGTATTGTGATGTTTGCTCTTGCCTCGTAACAGATCGAAACGATAGGTATTATACCTATTCAGCATGCATATTGGGAGGGTTTTATGAAAAAACCAACTATTCTTATCTGTGTACTCCTTGTATCACTTACTGCCCTGTTCGCCTCTCAATCCCCCGTTGCTTCCATTTCTCTGATGATTGATGCAGACTTGGCAGGAAATTTTAATACCATTGCAAAAGAGTCTGCAAAGTTGAGCGATTTTGAGAAAATGTCGCTCTACTCAATGCATGAGAATTCGCCCACCCTCCCCTTTGTCGTGAATCTTCTCGTTGGCTATGGTATCGGCTCCTTTCTCCAAGGTGATACAAAAACCGGCACTACTGCACTGGTCGCTGACATTGTAGCGTTAGGGTTGTACTCAGTTGGGTATGTGCAGATCTATGAAGCAGCTTTTCAAGGAGAAATCTCTGATATTGGCTATACTATGTTTCTTCTTGGTGTGGGAGTCTTGGTGGGATCGAAGATCTATCAATGCACCAAGCCTTTCTCCTATGCAAAGGAGTATAACAGACGCTTGCACTCTTCCTTGCTAGGAAAGGCCGAGGTCTTTGTCACCCCGGTGATAACCTCTGTAAACAACCACATGGCCCTGGGGATGGTTGGTAAAGTCTCCTTCTAAGCGGAGGGCTTACACACCCCCATATAGGAATGTCCTCCCATCAGATCTGATGAGAGGACATTCCTTGGAGCTCTTCCCCACGTTGTTTTTACTCTTCCGGGTTATACCCATAAGGCGTTCCCCTTGCAAAATCTTCATAGTCACCAAACATTCTTTCAGCGAATGTCCTGTCGACCTTTGCCGCCTTGGCGATAGCATCATAATCCAAGGGGCCTCCCGTCATCTGGGCCTTCCTATAGATTTCTTCCAGATCATGCCGCATTTTGAGTATTTCGTCAGCGATAGAAGGCTCCTCAGCTTTTTTTAGCTCGATGATGTCGATGAACTTCTTCCAGGGAAATGGCAGGTCCATCTTGTTTGATACCGACCGCAGGGCCTCGCTTATAAAGACAGAAGACTTCTTCGGCAACTGCAACGAGGGATAGGAGCTTTGCAAGACCGATGCGTAGAAGGGGTAGGCTATCTCTGAATTGGTAGCCAGGCCCATCTCGCCAGTGGTGGTATCCCTGACAATGCTGCCTGCCATGGCAGGAGCATCACTTTCCAGGAGGTTTCCGTTGGGCAGGGTATGCATGCTCTTATCAGGCTTTTCGAGATAGAACTTCTGCTGATCGCCCAATGATAAGGAGACCCAACTCCCGGGAAGCTTCTTTATGGAAAATTCAGGCAAGGTGAAAGGCTGCCAGCCAAATCCCATGGTATAGGAGTTGTGCTTAACTAAGGGAAGGGTTGCGATGGAGTCCACTTTCCAGAACTTGGTGAAGTGTTTGCCCAAGATCGCCTTCAGACCCACCCCCGGCTTGAAGAGCGAGCAGTAGAACAGGAAGTCAGAGACAGGAATCCTGTTGTACTTGATCCCAAGCCTGCATGGTCCCTACACTAGGGGAGTACAGGATGTGCTCCTCTCCTGACATCTCGTCCACTATGGACCAGAAGTCATTGTCTAGGTCCTCCTTGACGGAGAAGTAGAGCCAGAAAGCTGGATTCTTCTCCCAGAAGGAGAGTACAAGCTCCCCTTCTGGGGTCAACTCATCCGTATGGGCAGCCCTTATGTGCTTGGTGGCCTTGGTATCTTGGAAGACCTCTGAAAGCAGGTAGTGGTATGAGGCGATCATCTCATGATCTGTTATGATCTTCTCCGGTCCAGAAATCAGTATCGCATCCATGACACCCTTGATCGGTTTCTGGCTACGGCCATACTGGTCTGCAAAGGACTCAATCTCATAGAATCCCTTGTCAAAGGCATTACAGACCATTTTGAGGTTGTTAAAGGTATTCATAGCCACCATGTTACAGGATTAGGTTGAAAAGGGAAGGGATTAGGAAAGAGCCTGTTCTCTTTTTCCTAATCATCTATAAGATCAATTGCACCTTCTGCGATCTTCAGCAGGCTGTAGAACGCCTCTGTTCCCTTGATGGCATACCTGCTTGTTTGTACCTGCTTGGCAGTGGGACGGGCCTTGAGGGAGCAGATACCCTTGGTGCAGAGGAACTTCTGGGTGAACTGGCTGAAGAACTTGATGAACTCCTCAGAGTAATAAAAGTACTGGAATATCGTATGGGGAATCCATTTGAGCATCTCAATGGCATAGCTGCGTACAGGGATCCACTCCCTGCCATGGTGGTGGAGGAGCCAGAAGAAGGTGTTCATACTTGAGAAGCTGAGATCACCTGCAAAGGAGGTGGCAAAGAGTGCCTCTATACGGTTGACCATGCCATACTTTCTTATCTCCTGGAGGTAGAGTTCATCAGCTAGCTGAGCAAAGCCCGTATACGCCTCGTCAACGTTGTTGAAATCAAAAAGCTCAGAATCAGTGAGGTCAAGGAGTAGGAATCTTCCATCCCCATCATCTGGCTTTGGCCAGCCGGTCAATACAAACTCCTTGTCTTCATCGGAGACGATGAAGACAAGGTCTTCAGCCAACTCTTTACCGTCTTGCAAGGTATTGCTTTTCTGGGCAAACCTTCGGATAAGGAGTTCTGCATCGTTTCGATGCAGGCCTGTTGCCTTGCACACCTCATCTACCTTCGGGGTAATCTCTCGTATATGGGCTTCGTTGAGGAGTGTTATAATATCTGTGGAGAAGGGCCTCTTTGTCTCAGTGCTTCGCTTGAACTCCACCAGGAATTCCTCCCACTCCTCTTGGAATATTTCTTGTTTCCTCTTTTTGGACTTACGATACTTGATGATCGGTTCATACTTCTTCCAGGGGACAGGAAGGCCTTCCTCTTGTATCAGGGCACGCAGTGCTGCCCCGATGAAGACAGAGGGCTTTTGGGGAAGAGCCAGCGTAGGGTATGCCTTATTCAGCATATCTGCATACAAGGTGAAGGCAATCTCTGTATTGGTGAAGAGAGCCCCCTCGCCTGTCGCATTGTCCATGAGAATAGTGCAACCCAGTGCCCTGGAGTCCTTTTCATACAGCTTGAGCATGGCAGAATCAAACGTGCTGGGATCAAATACTCTGGTCGTATAGCACTGATGGTCACCCAGTGTTGTGTGTATCCATCTCCCTGCCAGTTTTTCGATAGCGAGATGGGGGAGGGGGAATGCATGCCATGCAAATCCCATTTCGTGGGTATCTACCATAACTGGGATAAAGGTGTGGATATTGTCCAACTGGGAGAACTGCGCAAAGTGCTTGCTCAGTATCTCCTGCAACCCTTGTTCGGGTTTGAACAAGGAGCAGTAGTACAGGAATTCAGAGACAGGAAGCCTGGTGTACTTGGTGATCCCTATAGCGTGCAGGCACTCTCCATTGGACATTACTAAGCCCAGGAAGCGCAGGGTCTCTGCATCATCCCACTTCTGCATGGCTGTGATCACAGGGGAGTGCAGAATATGCTCCTCCCCACTCATAAGGTCCACTATGGACCAAAGGTCATCAAAGAGATGCTCCTTGACGGAGAAGTAACACCAGAATGCTGGATGCTTCTCCAAGAAGGCGAGTACCTGATACCCTTCTGGTTTGCTGTCAAGTTCATCTTGTTTCATCAGGAGCCTGATGTTTTCAGGACTCTGGAAGATTTCTGCCAGAATATAGTTGTGTACATTGCCCATCGCATACTCGTCTGACGCTTTCTTCTGGCTATAAAAGCGTAAAATCTTCTGGATACCCTTTGCGATATCGTTATTGGTATAGCCCCAGGCTAAAGCGATTTCGTGGATAGAATCAAAGCTATCAGAAAAGGTGGTGCAGTGTGTATTGAGTTCTGTGTAGGTATTCATACCCTCTATCTTACAGGAGTCTGCAAAAAAGGGAAGGCATCCCAGGGAAAAGGCGAACCGAGGTCATGGGTATATGCACCCCAGCATGCTCCCTTTACTCTACAAAAAGATTGAAGTACAATCTTGCCCCCTAGAGGCCTACCAGGCCTCTAGGAGGAAGTCAGTGATGTGCAGGTGGATAATGCCACTACGGTCTCTCTGGATGGGATCCATGCTGAGCACATATTTGGGATGGTTGTCCTTGATGGATTCCAAGACGCTGAATTCCCTCTCTTCTGTTTCAGGTGAGGCTAGCAGGTAGGTAACCTGCACATATATCCTAGCTTCCCCTTTGATCCCAACAAAATCGACTTCACGGTTTTTCTGTATTCCAACGCGTACCGTGTATCCACGCCTCAGCAACTCCTGGCAGACAATGTTTTCCAGTGTCTGGTTTATGGTGTCTCTTCCTGATCCGACTATAGCTTCTCTGAAACCATGGTCTGTCAGGTACACTTTTTCCTGAAACTTCAGCAGAGCCTTCCCCTCAATGTCATAGCGAGGGATGCTATAAAAGAGGAAGGCTCTTTTGCCATACTCGATATAGTTGTAGAGGGTTTCCAGAGATAGGGTGCGTTTTTCACTTTTAAGATAGTCCACTATGCTTTTTGCTGAGAAGGTGTTCCCCATATTAGCTATAAGGAAAAGAATGATACGACGTAGCAACTCTATGTCTCGGATACTTTCACGTCGCGCAATATCCTTGATAATGATGGAATCAAAGATATCCTCAAGATACTTTGCTGTAGCTTCTTCACTCATTATCACTTGATAGAGAAAGGGCATGCCCCCGCGTTTAAGATAGGTCTGGAACGCTTCCTGCTTGGAACCCTCCAAGGTTGGCAGCACCTCCTTGAAGGAGAGGGGGAAAATAGTGAATTCAACATACCTACCCCCAAGATAGGTCGCAAGCTCTCCTGAAAGCAGATTGGCATTTGATCCTGTGATATAGATATCGCAAGCAAAATCTATCATACAGGAGTTTACCAGCTTCTCCCAATCCTGTAGTTCCTGGATCTCATCAAAAAACAGATAGATCTTCTGAGCCTGCTTTTCAGCAAAGTCCTTGATATGTGCGTAGGTCTCCTTGAGGTTTGTGACAAAAGGCTCTTTCATGGACTCGAAGTTGATGGAGAGCATGGAAGAGCGAAGAATCCCTTCCTGATCCAACTCATCCTGGATGAGGTTGAGCATCACTGATTTACCCGAGCGCCTGATCCCTGTCAGTACTTTCACGATATCCCTATGGAAAAAAGGTCTGAATTGTTTTATGTACTCATCACGTTTTATATGCATGGGGGCACTCCTTGTCATTTTCTAGCACCATTTGGTATTGCAGGCTCTCTGTTAGCTTAGATTACTCTGTATAGTAAACTATGCCATTAATAATGTAAAGATTACTCTATGTCGTAATCTATTGCTAATACTAGCACGAGTATACTCTACACTGTACGGAAAGATGGGTTTCACTACATTTTCTGGATGATGACAACCTAGTGAAAGAGAAGCAGGTGGCATGCTATCCGGGCAGTGAAGTATTTTTCTTTAGCAAGGGACTTTGTATGCGTCTTACAGTCAATCTGTGAGCTTGGGCTATAAAGTTCTGTAATACATGAATGGTCCAAGCCGTGTCCAGATAGAGTAATATGAGGTGTTTAGTAAATATTATAGGGTTTGGAGAGCTACTTACTCATAAGAATCAATTATAATTTACATTTTGTTAATATGGGCATGCCATTGAATGACCATGGAGGCCTTATGCTCATAAACTTTACTGTCTCTAACTTTAAGTCGATCAAAGACGAAATATTCTTCAACATGGCTCCAGCAAAACGATTACAAACTATGAAAGAGCATGTGTTGGTTGTCAAGACTAAGAAGAAGGCTGAAGCAATGCCCGTAGGTGCTATCTATGGTGCAAATGGAAGTGGAAAATCAAATTTCATTGAAGCATTGGCTTTTATGAAGGAACGGGTACACAGCGATGATAGTGTAGCAGCTATCCCATTTCGTTTGACTGATGATGCCCAAGAAGAACAATTGTTCTTGCGAGAAGCGGTAAAACGAGATGTTTCATTGTTGCAACCAGTTGAAGAGTGGTTTGTTACTCACCTCTACATTATACGACCTTCAAGTAGGATTACGGCTTTAGAGGTAACACTCCAGCGTCAACCGAAGGCCTTAGAGAAAATGAATAATCAATTACGCAAAATGGGTATGAACTTGGAAAAACTGGAAACAAAGGAGAAGAAATTCAATATTGACCAGTATACTAGCCAGCTTGATGAGGAAGAATCTGACCATTTTCGGAGTAATTTGGAAGAAATGCCTGAAGGTGAAGTCATTGAGCTTTCAATGAAATCATATGGACGCCCACAATATGTCCAGAAGAATAGCGATGGATTGTATTTGATTACCTTTGAAGTCTGTCATGAAAGGCAGGATGGTAAGCAGGTGAATTTTGATATCTCAACGGCTTCCAGTGGATGTATGCGGATGCTGGATCTTCTTCCAGCATTTGATAAAGCTAAAACACCTGACACTTTAATGCTGGTCGATGGAATGGAGCGGGATATCCATACCCTATCGTCTCAATATTTCATCAAGCAGTTCATAGAGATAGTGACCAAGGACCAAAATGGTAGCCAACTAATTTTCAGTACCCATGACACCAATTTGCTCGATAGTGGCCTTCTTCGTAGTGATGAGATTTGGTTTATGGAGAAGGACGCCAGTTCTGCAAGCCAGATCAGTAGCTTAAGTGAGTTTACCCTAACCACAGGGTTGAACTACGCGAATGGGTACCTGGCAGGTAGGTTTGGGGCGATTCCTAAGGTTCAAGGGAAGGATTAGTCCTGATCACCCATCCTCTTCTATGACAGCCTATGCATCCTCTAAAACCTGCAACAGGCTATAGAACGCCCCTGTCCCCTTGATGCTGTACATACCTTTCTTAATTTCTTCGGTGGTAGGTCTCTTTGTCAGGGAGCAGATGCCCTTTGTGCAGAGCAGCTTCTTGGTGAATCTGCTGAAGTCCTCGATGAAATCTTCATATTCAACGTACTCCCGGAGTATAGAAGATGGGATCCACTTCAGCATCTCAATAGCATAGCTACGCACAGGAAGCCATTCATTGCCCTTATGGTAGAGCAGCCAGAAGAAAGTATTCATCAGGGGATACACAAGGTCCTCATCAAAGGTCTCTTCAAATAAAGCCTCTATGTTAGTGCATACTCCATACCTATCGAGTTCCTGGGCATATGCCTCGTTCGTGAGCTGTACAAGTTGCCTATACGCCTCTTCCTCGTCCTTGATAGCAAAGAGATCGGAATGGTAGAGGCCACCAAAGAGATACCCTCCATCAACATCTTTGGGCATCTGCCAACCTGTCAGTTGGAACTCCATGTCCTTTGGATCCAGGGTGAAGATACCATACTCGCTTCTTGCCTCAGAGTCGTCTTTGAATTCGGGATGCTCACCAAAAGGCTTTCCCCCTACAAAGTCATCATAGCCCCCAAACAACATCTTCGCTGTCTTTTTGTCGAGCTTTGTCGCCTTGGCGATAGCATCCATATCCAGACCTTCTCCTGTCATAATGGCTTGCATATAGATGGCTTCCAACTTGGAATAGAGGCCTTGCATCTCCTGGACAAAGTCAGGCTCTTTGTCTTTTTTCAGTTCGATCAGGGGGATGAACTTCTTCCAGGGGAACGGCAGGTCAACCTCACCTGACAGCCACCGTAAGGCGGCACTGATGTGGACAGAGGGCTGCTTTGGCAAGTTCACCGAAGGATACGTACGCTCTAGGATAGCTGCATAGAAAGGGTAGGCAAACTCTGTGTTGGCAACAATGCTCATCTCCCCTGTACAGGTATCCCTGACAAAACAGCCTGTCATGATAGCAGTCTCATTTCTGAACAGCTGAATATTGGGTAGGTCATCCACGATGCTTTCAACCGTTTCAATATAGAATTTCTGCTGGGTCCCCAAAGTCATGGTAACCCATTTTCCAGGAAGCTTTGTGCTGTCAAAGTCGGGCAAGGTGAAAGGTTGCCATAAGAATCCCATAGCATAGCTCTTGTGTTTGATGATGGGTTTTGTTGCGATGAGGTCCACTTGCCAGAAAGCAGGGAAGTGCTTGCTCATAATTGCCTTCAAGCCCACCTCTGGCTTGAAGAGCGAGCAGTAGTAGTGGAAGTCGGAAACAGGCATCTTGTTGTACTTGATGGCACCTGCACTCTGCAGACACTGCCCGTTGGGCATCATCAGGCAGATGTAGCGCATATCCTTTGCTTCTTCCCACCTCTGCATGATGGAGATGCCATGCGAGCAGAGGATGTGCTCCTCCCCTGTCAGGTTGTCTACAATTGCCCATACATCATCGTCAAGTTCTTCCTTGACGGAGAAGTAGAGCCAGAAAGCTGGACTCTTCTGCCAGAAGGAGAGTGCTTGGTACGCCTCAGGAGTCAATTCAGCCTCATACGTTGTTTTCAACTGCTTTATCGCCTTGGGATCCTGGAAGAACTCGGAGAAGAGGTAGAGATAGGCCTGTGCAAAAGAGAGATCGGTGACAAGCTTGCTAGGACTGTCGCCGGTCAGGATCGTCTCCATCATCTTCTTGATAGGTTTCTTGCTATGGCCCCACCGATCCACAAGGGTCTTCACTGCATTGAAGCCCTTGTCAAAGGTAGCGCTGACTTTTTTAAGTTCGGTGTAGGTGTTCACAGGCTTCATACTCCTAGTTGCCTTATCCTAATCATCTTCCTCGCGTACCTTCAGCAGGGTATAGAAAGCATCTGTCCCCTTGATAGTGTACGTACCACCCTTGACCTGTGCAGCCGTTGGCCTCTTTGCTAGGGAGCAGACTCCCCTTGTACAGAGGAGGTTTTTGACAAACTTGCTGAAGGTCTCGATGAACTCCTCCGGCTCAGCATAGAAGTGTAATATCTCCGAAGGTATCCACTTCAACATCTCTATGGCATAGCTGCGCACAGGGAGCCACTCCCTGCCCATGTGCTGGAGGATCCAGAAGAAGGTATTCATCACCGGGTAGGCTAGCCTCTCGTCAAAGGTGCTGAAAAATAGTCTCTCTAGGCTTCTCAGCATCCCATAGCTTTTGATCTCTTGGGCATACTCCTCGCTGACAAGCTGCAGGAAGAGTCTGTGTGCCTCATCCATCTGGGCCAGGAGGATCACAAAGATTTCAGAATCAGGGAGACTATGCTCGATAAAGTCTCCAAACAGATCATCAAGCTCTGGCAAGCTTTCTAGTTCAAAGCTTTTGTCCTTTTCAGGTACTATATAGTCTCTATCGATATAATACTCGTCGTCATCTTCATCATATTCGGAAGGGTCCTCAAAGGACTTTCCAGTAGCAAACTCCCCATATCCGCTAAAGAACTTTTCTGCTGTCTTTTTGTCCAGCTTTGTCGCCTTCGCGATAGCATCGATATCCAGGGGCCCTCCTGTGATCTGGGCCTTCTTATAGATGGCAACAATATCATGATACTGTTTGAGCATATCCTCTGCATTAAAGTCGTTCTTCGCCTTTTTTATCTCTTCCTTGTACTCAAGGATAGATCTGAACTTCTTCCAGGGGAAGGGGAGTTCTGTTTTTACAGCGAGTTCCCGTAAGGGGGCAGTGACAAAAACAGAAGGCTTCTTTGGGAGCTTCAGTTCAGGATAGGCACGATTCAAGATAGCGGCGTAGAAGGGGTAGGCTACCTCTGAATTGGTGGCCAGACCCATCGCCCCTGTCTTGGGGTCGCGGACGATGGAGCCACCCATTGCAATGATTGCCGTTTCAAGCAATTTCCTGCTGGGAAGCTTGTCCATGCTTGGATCGGGTTCTTTGATAAAGTACTTCTCTTTTGCATCATGTTTCCAGGTGTTCCATTTCCCTCCCAGCTTTGCCGTATCAAACTCAGCTAGGGAGAAAGGCTGCCACGTATATCCCAACTCATAGCCATTGTGTTTGATACTGGTCTTGTTTGCAATGGAATCCAACTGCCAGAACGAAAGGAAGTGCTTGTTCAGAATTGCCTTCAGCCCCGCCTCTGGCTTGAACAGCGAACAATAGAACATAAAGTCATCAACAGGAAGGTGATTGTATTTGATCTGGCCCATCGTTTGTAGACATCCATTATTGGGTAGCATCAGACAGACAAAATGTATGGGTTCTGAACCTGCATTATAGAGCAAGGTTTCGACTCCAGGCGAGTAGAGCAGGTGCTCATCGCCGGTCAGGGGGTCCACTATTGTCCAGAAGTCATCATCGAGCTCCTCCTTGACCGAGAAGTAAAGCCAGAACCCAGGATGCTCCTCCCAGTAGGAAAGCACCTGCTTCCCCACTGCATTCAGTTCAGCCTCATGCTGAGCATGTACCTTCTTGATAGCCTCCCTGTCCTGGAAGAACTCAGAAAGCAGATAGAGGTATGCGTTGTTCATCTCAACTTCTGTTACAAAATTGTCTTTATTACCAGAGCTCAGTATGGAAGTCATGACCTTTCTGACGTGCTCCTGAGTGTGTCCCCATGCATCCATAAAAGGTTGGATAGCGAGAAATCCCTTGTCAAAGGTATCACAGAGTTTTTCTAGTTCTTTGTAGCTGTTCATGGGCTTCATGCTCCTGTTATCTTAATCATCTTCCTCGCGTACCTTCAGCAGGGTATAGAAAGCATCTGTCCCCTTGATAGTGTACGTACCACCCTTGACCTGTGCAGCCGTTGGCCTCTTTGCTAGGGAGCAGACTCCCCTTGTACAGAGGAGGTTTTTGACAAACTTGCTGAAGGTCTCGATGAACTCCTCCGGCTCAGCATAGAAGTGTAATATCTCCGAAGGTATCCACTTCAACATCTCTATGGCATAGCTGCGCACAGGGAGCCACTCCCTGCCCATGTGCTGGAGGATCCAGAAGAAGGTATTCATCACCGGGTAGGCTAGCCTCTCGTCAAAGGTGCTGAAAAATAGTCTCTCTAGGCTTCTCAGCATCCCATAGCTTTTGATCTCTTGGGCATACTCCTCGCTGACAAGCTGCAGGAAGAGTCTGTGTGCCTCATCCATCTGGGCCAGGAGGATCACAAAGATTTCAGAATCAGGGAGACTATGCTCGATAAAGTCTCCAAACAGATCATCAAGCTCTGGCAAGCTTTCTAGTTCATAGCTTTTGTCCTCATCTGGCACTATATAGTTTCTATCGATATAGTACTCGTCCTCATCTTCATCATCCCACTGGTCATACTCGTCAAATTCATCGTCCCCATCAGGATCAAATAGATGATCAAGCCTGCCCCGGATGCCCTCTACAGCCTCCCTGTCCAGCCCTGTTACTTTGCACACTGCATCGATGTCCATGGGTTCCCCTGTGATCTCGGCATCGATGTACAGGAGCGTCATATCCTTGATGAGTTGATCCTCTTCTGTAGTCGCTACAATACTCCTATACGCATCCCTGATGCCTTCCCACAGCTTTGTGCGATCGCTTTCAACCATCTCTCTGGGCTCATCGTACTCGATGATCTCTTCGAACTTCGTCCAGGGGAGGGGAATGTCCATGGTTATCAATATGGCTTGCAAAGGAGCGCTGATATTAAAGGCAGGCTTTTCAGGAAGCTGGAGTTCAGGGTACGAGCGATTCAGCAACGTTGAAAAGAAAGCATAGGAAACCTCAGTGTTGGTGAAGAGGCCCATCTCGCCTGTAGCATTGTCCCTGATGATAGCGCCAGCCATGGCAGTGGGCTCTGTTTGAAATACCTCGAAATTGGGCAGTTCCAGCATGGTTGGATCAGCACCCTTGATAGTGAACCGCTGATGATCACCCAGCTGCGCTTCAAGCCATCTGCCTCCCAGCTTCTCGATAGCAAACTCAGGGAGGGTGAATGACTGCCAGAGGAAGCCTGCATTGTAGATACCTATTGTATGGGGAGGGGCGCTACTGACCTTGTCCAGGGTAAAGAACTCTACAAAATGCTTGTGCAAGATCTCCTGCAACCCCTCTTCGGGCTTGAACAGGGTAGAGTAGAACAAAAAGTCAGCAACAGGGAGCCTGTATTGCTTGATAACCCCTACAGTCTGCAGACACTTCCCGTTGGGCTGCATGATGCACAAAAAGCTCAGACCTTCAGGGTTCCTCCATGTTTGCATCGTCGAGACCCCCTGGGAGTGCAGCAGGTGTTCCTCTCCGCTCATGTGGTCCACTATCATCCAAAAGTCACCGGTGACGTGCTCCTTGACGGTGAAGTAACACCAGAAAGCCGGATTCTCCTCCCAGAAAAGGAGTACCTGTCTCCCTTCTGAGGTCAAGGCAGCATCGTGCTTTGTCCTCAACTGCTTGAGTATCTTGGGGCTCTGGAATACCTCGGCTATCATATAGAGGAATGCATTTTGTATCTCGTACTCCATTGCAATCTGCTCCGGACCTGATTTCAGTATCTTATCCATGCCCTTCTTGATAGACTTGTGTGCAGTGGCAAATTCCAGTGCATATTGCTTGATGGCTTCAAAGCCCCTGAGAAAGGTTGCGCAGACTTTTTCGATTTCTTTGTAGTTGTTCATACAGGCCATTTTACAGGAGTTGGCTAAAAAGGGAATAGGGAAACGTACAATGAAGGAGGAAAAACAGAGTGGGGGCGGTAAAACCTAGCTAAGGTGCCATCACGAATTATGAGGGCTCAAGCAGGTAGTGGAACGCATCAGTTGCCTTGATGGTGTACAGGCCATTCTTCACCTCCCAGGGGGTTGGACGGCGCTGCAAGCAGCAGATGCCACCGGGTGCGAGAATGTCCTTGGTGAAGTTGCTGAAAGCCACTATAAAATGTTCGCTTTGATGATACTGCTTGAGGATGGCCTGGGGAAAGAGCTTGAGCATCTCGATGGCATAGCTGCGGATGGGCAGCCACTGGTAGCCTTTGTGGTAGAAGATCCAGAAGAAGGAGTTCATCAGGATACAGGAGATATCCTCGTCGAAGTGGTCGTAAAACATATCCTCTACAAACGTGATGTGCCCATAGATATTGATCTTCTTGGTTAAGGAGCCTTTTGTTACCCTTTTGAACTGGTCCTCGGTCTTGCTATCCCCAAAGACTTCAAACACCTCCGACTCTTCAAGCTCAGCATCAAAGAGGAGCTTTATCTCATCCGGGGGGAGGGGCCACCCTGACAGTTCAAGCTCCTTGTCTGTTAGGGGCACTTCATAGGAGTACTCCAGGTGCTCAACTTTTTCTTGCTGGTCCAGCAGGTCCTGGATACTTTGCTCTACCTCCTCCATGGAAAAGCCTGTTTTCTTACAGAAAGCCTCCTTACTGAAAGGCACTCCTTCAATCAGGGCCTTCGCTGACTCTATTAGAATCATGCTCGTTTGAGTAAGCTTTCGCATACCCTCATTGCATTGGGTTTCTCTCTGTTTCGGGGTAAGCTCGGGTTCTTCTTTGTTAGGCATTATTGGTGTATCTCTCCTGCATACTTTAGGATTTTATTGAATTCTTGCCAAGGAAGGGTAATAGGAAGCTCGCTGATATGGAAGAAAAGACTGGCAGGAATTGACACTGCAGGCCTCTGAGGTGGTCCAAGATCTGGGTAGGCGCGCTTAAGCAAAAAATGTGACAATACTGCAGATTTGATGCTCAAGGGAGTAGCCATGTTTTTCTGTAAACAGCGATGCTGGAGATTGGAAACATAGGTGCAATTGCAAGAAGATGCCTCCAAGAGGAACCCTACGCACGCACCATTTCTTCCTTCCTATAATCCCTACTCCTCTAACGGGCGGGCAACGGCCTGCTCCGAAGGCTTCAGCAGGGTATAGAACGCATCAGTTGCCTGTATGCTATACCTACCCCCGTTGGTATCCTCAGGTCCGGACTCCGTCTCAAAGGTACAGATGCCCATGGAGCAGAGCGTGTTGGGGATATATAGGCTGAGGACCTTGATAAAATCCTCATAGTCGTCAAAGAAGTCAAATATGTAGGTAGGGATCCACTTCAGCACCTCAATGGCGTAGCTGCGTACAGAGATCCATTGCTTTCCCTTATGGTAGAGAATCCAGAAGAAGGTATTCAGCACCAAAGAGGCGAGTCCATCGCCAAAGGTCTCGAAGAAGAGACCGTCCAGTAGATCAACAACACCATGGTTCTTTATCGCCTTGGCATATCTTTTGTTGGCTAGCTTGATACATCTTTTTTCTGCCTCCTCACTGGTATCGACGTCAAAGAAGGCTGAGTAGTCCAAATCATGGCATAAGAAAAACCTGTCATCGACAGGCATTGGCCACCCTGTCAGTTCAAAAGGCTTCTCCTCATCGGAGAGTTTGAAGGAGGCTTTTTCATTATACACCGTTTCAAATAACTCCTCGGTCAACGCATTGAATAGAGATTCGTCCATATGTTCAAATTTGTGAAGTTCGTACCTAGCACCGCTATTTCCAGAGGTACCGTGTAAGTTTACCCTGCATATCCTGCTTCAGAAGCCCTTCATCGCACAGCTTGCTGAGAAGCTGATACGTTTTTGTTGTCTTGCTTCCTATAAGCTGTTCTGCCTCTTTTCGGGTTATGCTCCCCTTTTCTTTCGCGAAAGAAAGAATGGCTTTTTCATCAGAGTTTCTTTCGTTTGCAGCATCAGCTCTTTCTGAAAAGGGCTCCGCTTCGTTCATATTCGGCAAGTCAACGGTGAATGCACCTTCTGCAGTTCTGAATACAGGAGCTTGATGAGAGCCATCATACAACATCATGATCTTCTTCACTCCGGTGCCATAGCTTTCCACCAGTTTCATCCTATAGAACACAGCGGCCAGATTCGGATTCCTGGATTGAGATACGCCCATTTGTATGGCTTCCATGGACAATCCTCTCACGAGGCCCCCAAGGGATATGAACTCAAGGTGGTCATCGAACAGATTGATGATGGTGCTGCCTGAGAACAGATAATCACGGTGGACGATACTGTTCAGGAGTGCTTCGCGCATGGCATCCTCTGGATAGTCCATCCGGTCTTGCCTGAGAAGTCCCTTGAAGCTAGCTCGGGTTTTATTATATTTGCAAAGAAACTCAAATACGTCGGAAAGTTGCTTGAGTATGGATCCTGCAAATTCTTTCCTGTCTCTGAAAACCACATTGGTTTTTCCCTGGAAAATAGCAACCTTGATCGAATAGGTGCACTGATCAGAAAGAAGCATTGCAAGATTAGTGTAAAGCTTGTCTTCACCAATCATCTTAAGGGTCTTCATCTGTGATGTTCCGAATTCCAATTGTCTGAGGGCCATTTCCTGCTCTAAAATCTCAAAGGTCAGATCTTGATTTAGGCTCCTTGATTCCTCAAAGGATTTCCCCGAGGTCTCCATGATTAAATTTCTGATCCCAGCTTCATTGATGGGGATGCAGGCATTGCCTGAGCGCATAAACACTCCACTTGGCTTCAAACCGGCTTTTGCAAGATAGTATGGCCTTTCAGTTCCAACTGAAACCTCCGCCTTGATCACATGTTTGTCTTCCAAGTTCACCGTCTGCACCCTGACAAAAGGAATGGGATTTGGCAATATCGCATCATGAACCTTATTGGTCAGCCGTGTAGCGGCATCATCTGCATCCTGAACGCCGCATAGGACGCCATCATCGGGTATTCCAAGGTACAGCGTCCCCCCTTGTGTATTCAAGAAAGCGACCACTGATTTGATTGCACTATCCGGGATGCTGCAGTCTTTTCTGTTGAGCTCCTTGAATTCTGTGTCCATATTCTCGATCAGGTTCATTTGCTTTCGCTCCTTTCTTGCGTTCTTTCATTATTATCGCGAAAGCAAGAAAGGTAAAGCGTTCTGTTGCTGTATGTAAATTAATCCAATCTTCGAACATTGCAGTACTTGGATCAATAAAAACAGAATCGGACGAAAAGAATCATCTTGTTGTAAGCAGGAAGATGCATAGTACGATCTGCGCTTACCATCGAAACAGACGAAAACCAGACCGTCCCGTTGCATAATCCATCCGATGCCATATCAAGCGGAATCTTTATAGGTATGAAAGGTATTGATCCGCCCCAATCACTTGAATTCTTACTAGGGGACTAGAACGGCTGTGGATATCCTACCTGAGCCCCCGGTTCATACCGGGGCATTCTCCTTCCGCTAATCCCACTTTTTGAGGGAAATGTGGAAGTTCTTCCTGAGCCCGGTGTTCTGACATCTATACCTGCGTATAGCCATCTTTTACTGCCTGTTCCATGGCTGCAAGTTCTTCATCGGTCAGAAAGTCAAAATATGCGGCTCTCTTCCTTGCAGAAAGGTTGCCATTGCTCTGTAGACATAACTGGATGAACAGATCAATCAGACGGTCAGGCAAATCAATGATTTCCTGAATCGCCTTTTTTGTGGTGTCATAGTTGGCCAAAAAAGTGAGTTCTTGCACAAGCTCTTCTTCAATTGTTTTCGTTATAAACTCAGACAAGGCTTCTGCCTGAGCTGTCATATCCATATAGGCATACCAGCATGCGCTCTCATTCTCGACAGTCATTCGTCCCATTTCATCCAGTTGATAATCGATGAGCTGAAGTAGAGGCCGAGAAAAAGCTTCCAACGATCCATCATAATCTGTTGGATTCTTCAGCATGACAGCTGAAACGGGAAACATGAGTCCTCGTGGTACCATTTTCTGCAGAGAAAGGATGTTGTGGATCAGAAACCGATGTATTCGTCCGTTTCCATCTTCAAACGGGTGCATAAAGACAAAACCATATGCTATCACTGCGGCGTGAATGACTGGGGATACCCCACCTGTTTTCATCCTGCCATGGGAAGCAAGCAACCCCGTCATCAGAGCCGGCAGATCTTCAGGTTTTGGGCAGATATATTGGATGAGCTCTTTCTGATACGCAACCGTCTGACCGATATAGTTTTGACTTACCCGGTAGTCGCTATCGGCAAATCGCGGGTCAACAATACGGTTCTGCAGCTCGATCAATCTTCCTTTTTCACAGAAGTCTTCTTTTTCTGCAAGTTCCAGGGATGCAATGAATTTTTCTGTACGGGAAGCATTACTCTTTATGTTTTCAATCTCAAAGGAGGACTTTGTCTCTTTGTTGTAGAAGTAGCTCAGTGCCCGACGAAGCAGTTGTGGAGGATAGGCGGCGACAATATCCTCACCCCGTTTCTGCAGGTCGGAGGAGTCCAGGTTTGAAAGCTTCTCGGTTCTTCTGACAACTGGACAAAAGGCTCGGGGACCGAGAAGATTGTTGACAATGCGGTGGCGTGAGGATTTTTCTCCGTTGTAAACGGTATAATACTCGCTAGCTTCCAAAGCATCAACATAGTTTGAGGTAGTCAAGTCTTCAATGGGAAGTTGCATTCCTGTCAGAAACTCATAGAAAAACCAAATCCTCCGGGCATATTTTCCAGTTGGTTTGGATGTGACGTACTCGGTGAGTACCTCAGGAGAAACCTTTTCGAAGATTTTTGCCAGCAATGCAAGATTCACCCCATCATATTTCAACGCGAACTCAAGGTGGTCACCAACCGTTTCTCCAGGCCAATATTGGGTTCTGAACACTTCATCGACAAAACCGCTCTGGATCTTTGAAAAGTGTGTTCCTGTAGTGGAAACCATCGACCGGTGCCAGTTGGGTATGCCTACGATCGCGAGTTTTTCAAGAAGATATGCGTACCCCGCCGGACGATGATCAGAAACGTGTATTCCCATGGCCAAACCTCATTAAAGAGTATCATAGTGTAAATATAGTTATTATTAAGGGTATGTCAACAAATAGCATTATTTTTAGCATATTTGTGCAAATATGATTACTTTAGAAAGCAAGACGATTATACATTGCAGGCTGTCTGTAAAAATACGTACAATCCTGCCAATACGATTACATACCAGGGGAGTAAAGCGGGTGAGTCTCACCTCTGAAAAGATCCATGATAAGAAGAAGTCATCGTCGAGCATTTCTTTGATAGAAAAATAGTACCAAAAGGCAGGTTTTTCAAACAAGTGTGCAAGGACTTCCTGTT